>JAVBSR010000133.1:0-9398 GCA_031556715.1 Cellulomonas sp. | reverse complement strand
GGATTCGAGAGTAGAACTCTCGAATCCACGACAGAAGTCTCGAACCGGCTGGCGGTCGGCGAGCGCCACCACCGTGTCGGCCGCCGAGCGGGGCGTGCCCGACAGCGTCAGCGCTGCCCGGGCCCTGGCACGGGCGGCTGGGCTGGGTGCCTGCTCCCGCTCGGGTGACGGCAGGACCGGACACGGATGTCAGTCCGTAGACTGGTGCTGTGAGCGAGAGTGCCAAGCGGGTGCTGGTGGCGGCGCCGCGGGGGTACTGCGCCGGCGTCGACCGGGCTGTCGTCGCTGTCGAACGCGCCCTGGAGCTGTACGGACCGCCGGTGTACGTGCGCAAGGAGATCGTGCACAACCGGCACGTCGTCACGACGCTGGCGGCCCGCGGGGCGGTGTTCGTCGACGAGGTGGACGACGTGCCGCCCGGCGCCCGGGTGGTGTTCTCGGCCCACGGGGTCTCCCCGGCGGTCCGCGAGCACGCCGCGGCCCGGGGGCTGCGCACCATCGACGCGACGTGCCCGCTGGTCACCAAGGTGCACAAGGAAGCGGTGCGGTTCGCCGGCCAGGGCCTGGACATCCTCCTCATCGGGCACCCGGGCCACGAGGAGGTCGAGGGCACCCAGGGTGAGGCCCCTGATCACGTGCAGGTCGTGCCGTCGCCGGACGTGGTGGACGAGGTGCAGGTCCGCGACCCGGACAAGGTGATCTGGATCTCCCAGACCACCCTGTCGGTGGACGAGACCACCGAGACGGTCCGCCGCCTGCGCGAACGCTTCCCGAACCTGGCCGACCCGCCGTCGGACGACATCTGCTACGCCACCCAGAACCGTCAGG
Source organism: Cellulomonas sp. (assembly GCA_031556715.1). GTDB lineage: Bacteria > Actinomycetota > Actinomycetes > Actinomycetales > Cellulomonadaceae > Cellulomonas. The sequence goes on along the minus strand of JAVBSR010000133.1, from coordinate 8,570 downwards.
TCGCGGTCAAGGCGATGGCCCCGCAGTGCGACGTGGTGGTCGTCGTCGGTTCGGCCAACTCGTCGAACTCGGTGCGCCTGGTCGAGGTGGCCCGCGAGGCCGGGGCCCGCGCCTACCGGGTGGACGCCGCATCCGAGGTGGACCCGGCCTGGCTGGACGGAGCCACGACCGTCGGCGTCACCTCCGGGGCGTCGGTCCCCGACGTCCTGGTCACCGAGCTGCTCGACGTGCTCCGCGGGTACGGGTACGCCGACGTCGAAGAGGTCCGCACCACCACCGAGTCCCTGCGTTTCGCCCTGCCCCACGAGCTGCGCGACGCCCGTCCGGAGCCCTGACCACCGGGCAGCCGCTGTGCCGGTGGCCATGCCCGCACCGGACCCGACCTGCATGTGGCCTGCCTGGCCCCGGCGCAGCCTGACAGGCCGCAGCCTGCGACCTGACGGCTGGTGCACCGCTGCACCTCGCCTGCCGGGACCGCCTCGCGGACTGGGCCGGCCGACCGCTGCGGTCAGCGGACCGGCCGCCTCAGGCTGGGGCAGTGCAGGGGACGCAGCCGCAGGACGGGGATGCCCCGCCACGGGCTGAGCACGGTCAGGTCGGCGTCGTCGGTGACGATCAGAGAAGCGCCCACGGCCAGTGCCAGGTCCATGACCAGGTTGTGCTCGGACAGGTCGAACACCTGACGTGCCGGTTCGACCACCGAACCGCCGGAAGCCGTGACGATGTCTACCAGGGCGTCGACGGCGGTCCGCACGTGGCCGGTACCGACGCCCAGCCGCAGCAGGGAACGTTCGACGGTGGTGAGGATGTGCGGCGAGGTCATGAGCCGCATGCCGGCCGCGTCGAAGGCGATCGACAGGCAGTCGGCGTCGGGGTTGGACGTGGCCTGCAGGACCCCGGCCAGGTAGGCCCAGTCGGTGTCCGGGCCGACGAGCGCGTTGACGTACACGTCGGCGTCGAAGACGACTGCTGGGCGCCTAGACATTGTCCAGCACCTCACGCACCGCGTGGACGGCCCGGTCCCGGTCGACCACCCGCCCGAACAGGTCGTCGCGGATGTCCGCCTGGACACCGCGCATCCGTTCGGCGAACAGGTCGTGGCGCATCCGGCGCATGGCCTCGCGCAAGAACGCATCAGGGTCGCCGCCGCCGAAGCGTTCCACCAGCGCGTCCAGCATCGGCAGTTCTTCGTCGGCCACGGTGAACGTGATAGACGACGTGGCCATCGCCACCTCCTTGTGTCCAGCGCATTCACAAGGTACCGCGTGGCCGCGTCCGGGTTGAGCCCCCTTGTCAGAAAACGCCCGTCTGGTCCAGCAGGTGGTCAGCGGCGACGTGGCAGGCCACCGTCGCAGCGCCTACGACGTCGGCACGACCAGCTCGGGGGCCCCGACGACCGACAGCCGCGGGTCGACCGCACCGGGCGTCGCCAGGTCCCCGTCGACGACGCCCAGGTCGCGGAACCGCCGGGCCGAGACCAGCACCCGGGTCTCCAACGACGCCACCGTCTGGTTGTACGACCCGGCGGCCGACTCCAGCGCCCGGCCCAGCCGTGACAGGTGACCGCCCATGGTGGCCAGCCGACCGTGCAGCTCGCGGCCCAGGTCGAGCACCGCCTGAGCGTTGTCGGCCAGGGCGTCCTGCCGCCAGGCGTAGGCCACGGTGCGCAGCAGGGCGAGCAGCGTCACCGGGGTGGCGACGACGACGTGAGAGTCGAAGGCGTGCTCGACCAGCCCCGGGTCGGCCTCCAGGGCGGCGGACCAGAACGACTCGACCGGCACGAACATCACGACCAGCTCGGGTGCCGGGCTGAACTGCTCCCAGTACTGCTTGGCTGCCAGGGCGTCGACGTGGGCCCGGACCTGCCGGGCGTGCGCGGCGTACCCCGCGGCCCGTTCACCCGGGTCGTCGGCCTGCGCGGCGGCCAGGAACCCCAGGAACGGGGCCTTGGCGTCGACCACCACGTGCTTGCCCCCGGCGAGGCGGACCACCATGTCCGGCCGCAGCGCGCCGTCGTCGGTGCGGGTGGTGCGCTGCTCGACGAAGTCGACCCGGTCGAGCATCCCGGCCGCCTCGACGACCCGCCGCAGCTGGACCTCGCCCCACCGGCCGCGCACCTGCGACCCGCGCAGCGCGGTGACCAGCTTGCCGGTCTGGTGCCGCAGCCCCGCGGCTTCTTCCCGCATGGTGCGCACCTGCGCGCCGAGCAGCGCCTGCCCCTCGGCCCGGGCCCGCTCGGTGGTGGACAGGGTGCGACGCACGTCGTCGAGGGTGCGGGTCAACGGTTCGAGCAGGTCACGGAACGCGGAGTCCCGGGCGGCCTGCTGCCCGGCGACAGCCTGCTGCTCCGCGGCGAACCGGCTGGCCAGCCGGTCGGACGACTCGGCCAGCGCCGCCGCAGCCAGGGCACCGGCCCGTTCGGCGTCCGACTGCTGCACCGCGTCGAGCCGGGCCTGCGCCGACTGTGCCTGCACCTGCGCGGCGTGCAGCTGCGCCAGCATCCGCCGTCCCCCCAGCAACCAGCCCAGCACCACCCCGAACCCCAGCCCGACCAGCACCCCGACGACGAGATATCCCATGGCGCTATCGTCGCCGCGACCACCCACACGGCAGGGCGGGGTCGTCGACGACCTCACTGGGCCGTCGTTGCCCGGCACGGTCCTGTGCCTGCCGACAGGGACCAGCGGCTACCGGGCCGAGTTGAGGAGTACGCACGGTGCTCCGTCCGGGCCTCCCGCTGAGTGGTGCTGCGTGGCCGCCGTGCCCGACGGCGTCAGCGTCGTCGGGCGATGGTCCCGCCGGTGGTCCGGGCCAGTGCGGCAGCGATGGCCTCGCCTGGTTCGGGGCTACCGCGACCTGGGATGTTGATGTCCGTCCAGTACCGGTACCCGTCAGCCGGGACCGTCACCATGGTCGTGGCCCGGTCGGGGTCAGTGACGGGTCGGGACCTGTAGACCTGGACGAGGGTGCGCTGCTCGGTGTCGAGCAGCTGTCGGACGGTCCCGTCGGCCCAGTCGAGGTAGGCCGCGTCGGGGACGACCGTCAGCGCGGCCCCGAGCAGGTCATCATCGGTGGGTGCAGTGGTCGAGAGCAGCACCAGCTCAGCTGGCATCGGGGCTCCATCCGACGGCCCGGGCGATGGCCTGGGGTCCTAGGGTCTGGGCCAGGCCTACCAGCTGTGACCACTGGTCGGCACCGGAGCTGAGGCGGACGAGCAGCGACGGTGCGCGTTCCCGCCCGATGGCCTGGGTGTCGTGGTGCTCGGCGACGACCGATACGTCGATGCCGAGATCACGGACGGCCTGTGGCCCTATGAGGACGGCCAGGGGCTGGTCGACCGGGTGCGGCCCGGGTGCGGTCGTGGCGTGGTCCCCGCGGGTGCCGGCCCAGACCATCCCGGCGAGGACGTTCGACCGGGCGTTAGCGGCCACCAGGGCGTCGGCGGCTGTCGGGACCAGGTCGGCCAGGGTGCTTGCAGGGACCTGGACCCCACCGGCGGTGCGTTCGACCAGCCCGTGACGGGCCCGCCCCACCCAGGTCCTGGCGTACTGCGCGTCGGGACCGGAGAACAGCACCGGCGGGGTGCGGGGCATGCGGGCTCGGGCGAACGCGGTGATCTTGTCGGTGTCCCACGGGTCGAGCAGCGGTTCGGCGGTTCCCCACCAGCCGAGGTCAACCCCGCCCAGGGCGCGGGTCATGGTGCGGGCGGTGCTCCCGATGCACGTCTCCGGGTCGGCCCGCAGCCCGGTGTACACGTCGTAGGTGACGACGGGGTGCGTCGGTTCCGCCAGTGCGCTGAAGGTTGGATGCAGGCGGGTCGGTGGGTTCCACAGGTCGTGGAACGAGCCCAGCACCTGCCCGGTGGTGGCGTCGAACGGTCCGTCGTCGGATCGCACCACCCATGACCCGCCAGCCTCGGCCAGGCTGGCGGTGGCCAGTGGTGACAGCCTCGCGTCGGAGCCGGTCACCACGACCGGACGCAGGGCGTCGGTGGTCGCGATCTCCAGCAGCACCCGCAGCGGCTCGGTCAGTGCGACGTGGGAGGCCCGGGTGTCGTAGACCAGCCATCGGTCGGTGGCCTCGTCGGCCACGGGATGGACGTACACCGTGAGGCCCTTCGCGGTCTGGGACGGTGGGCGGGCTGCGCCGCAGCATACCTGGCATACCGGGCTTATTGCCTGCACCTGCCGCCTGTCGTAGGGTCAACCGGGAGGGAGGGTCGTCGGCGGTGGGTAGTGGTCACCGGGTGTCGACCGGCGGGGTTCATCTGACGAAGAGGTGTCGATGGCTGGGTGGCAGATCGATCCGGGTGCGGTCAAGACTGTCCTGGACGACGTGGAGGCCAGGGCCGAGAGCACCGACGGTCTGGCTGGGGCGATCGTCGCCGATGACGTCTCTCGGGTGGTGTCGTACACGTCGTGGGGTTTCGAGTACACGCAGGTGGTCCACCAGTCGTTGGAGGCGCTGCTGGCCGAGGTGGCCGAGGACGTCGGGGCCATCTTCAACCGGGTGGTGGCCGGGGTGGTGGGTGTGACCGCGGCGGCGACGGCGTACCAGGCCGGTCAGCAAGACATGGACGAGGCTGAGCAGGCCATGATGGCTTCGGCGGGCGACGGCGACTTCTCCTGGTTCGTCGCCCACGGGTACCTGTCACCGTGAGCGGCTACGGTCGCAGCGGCCCACGGATGTACAGGTTGCGCGACTCCTCGGGGCTGGTGTGGCCGTCGATGTTCCCGATCCGCACCGACGAGATGAAGCTGGACCAGCTGCAGGATGCTGCTGGTCTGCTGCGCGGCATGGCCCGAAATCTGACGGGGGCGACGGACGGGATCGCGGAATCGTGGGCGGGTCTGCAGGCTGCGTACGTGTCGCCGGAGGCCCCGCAGGTGTATGCGTTGATGAGACCGGCGCAGGCGATGGCCGAGCAGGTCGATGTGCGGTTGCGCCTGGCGGCAAGCGCGGTCGACGACTATGCCTCCGAGCTGGAGGGCCTGCAAGGGCGGCTCGACGAAGTGGTCGGCGAGTGCGAGGCGTTCCGTGCTTCGTGTGAGGGCGGGGTCATGCGGGACGCGGCTTCCACGACCAAGGGAGGCTGGAAGGACTACGTCTCGGCGACGTTCGACCGGGCTCCCGGCGTCGACGAGCGCAAGGTGCTGGTCCCGTGGGACGAGGACCAGGACCTGGTCACCCGCAACGAGGAGTTGATCGAGGAGTACTCGCAGGTGGTCGCAGACGTGACCGACGCGGCGGCCAGGTGTGCCAACAGGGTCAGTGGACTGCCAGGGCTGCCGCTGTTCTTCGCCCCGCAGCTCGGTGGGGTATCGGGTGTGTCGCCGGAGATGCTGGTGGCCTCGTGGGGTTCGGCGGCGACCGAGGACCGTTCGTGCGTGCAGGCGACGGGGGCGGGGGTGTACAACAAGTTCCAGCCTGGGCTGGTAGACGTGGCGGCGCATGTCGGGCGGGATCCGCAGTCGAAGCGGTGGTGGTCCAGGGACGCGGCGTGGGCGGCGTGGAAGGGCACGGTGGGGGGTACGGCCAACCTGGCGGGGTCTGCGCTGGTGGCGGCGAACCCGGTGGGGGGTTTCTTGGTGCTGCCCACGACGGCGGGCCGGCTAAGCGGGCGTCCAGAGTTCGGCTCCTGGGCTCCCGAGTGGTTCCAGGACCGCGGTGACACGCTGGCCAACGTGGTCGGCGGGATTCTCGGCGGGGACCCTGCGCAGGAGGACCTGTGGCAGCCGTGGCGCGACGACGGCGGGGACCGCAGGGAAGCGTTCGGCGGGGCGCTGTTCAACGTCGCCACGATCTTGCTGCCGACCAAGGCGGCGATGGCCAAGCTCGCCCGGGTCGACGTTCCGGGAGCCCGGTGGGCAGCTGACGCCCGGGTGCGGGGGATCGCCTCGGTCGCCGACCTGCTCGGCCTGCGTCGTCCTGGCAACGACGTGCTGACCGCCGGGCGGGCCGTGGAGAACCTCAACCAGGCCCAGACCAGGCTGACCACGCTGGAGCGGGTGCCGGACAACCTGCACCGTCCCGTCAGCGACGACCTGTTCAACCGGGCGCCGCCACCTGAACCCGCGGTGCGTCCCCCCTCGGTCGACCGCAACCCGCCGACCGTCCACGACCGCGCCCCGGTTCCCGCGACCACTCGCACCGACACCACCACCGGGCCGCACCCGACCCACCCCGACCCGGTTAAGGGCCGGGCGGCCGACGCGGTCACCACCCAGCGCATCGAGGGCCTTCCCCGCCCGTCCGGGTCGGCGGACGGACCTGGGCTCGGCCGTGGGACCTCCGACCCGGGGTCTGATCACGGCCGAGCGGACGGCACCGGGCCTTCGGGGTCGTCGCCAGCAGGGGGAGGCGCCGGTGGTTCCAGACCGGTCTCGTCGTGGCCTGACCAGTGGGACGGTCCCACCCGTCCTGACGGTCGACCGGACGTCGACCAGGTAGAACCTCGGCACCAGGGCGACCCGGAGTTCGACCCGGCGCGGCCCGACTACGATGCGCAGCGCCGAGGCGAGCACGGCAACATCGGTACCGTCGACCCAGATCAGCCGTCAGCCTCGGGGTTGACGAACTCCGGCCGGTTGATCGACCCCGACCATGTCCCCGAACAGCTCCAGCCTTACATCGACCAGGGCATCATCGTCAACGACAACGGCGTCCTGCGCCTGGCCGACGATGTCGAGCTGGTCTTCGACCGCACGAACCCCAACCACGACTGGGACGAGTTCGTCCGCCAGGCCCAGCTGCAAGAACGGTCCCTGAACCAGCAGTCCGTCGGGTCGTGGGACGCGAACCGGTCTGAGTTCACCCGGGTCGACCCGGCGACCGGCCAGCAGGTCGGACGCCGCGACGCGGCAGAGCAGAGCGCCTACCGTGCCGAGCAGGTCCAGCTGTATGCCGACGGTCTGGTCCGCGACCACGGCCTGACCCCCGACGCCGCCCTTGCCCGGGCCCGCAGCGACCTGTCCGACCAGGACGTCCTGCACGGCCCCGACCAGAGCGCGGGAGGCAACCCCGTGCAGTTCACCGGCCTGGGCGACGGGGGAGTGAACCGGTCACTCGGAAACCAGTGGGGCGGCCGTTCCGGAAACGCGGCCCGCTTGGAACGTATGATGCAAGACGCACTCGGAGGACTGCCGCCGGACTTGCGCGGTGACGTTCGTATGAACGTGCGCCTGGTTACCCGTGACGAACTTTCATCCTCACCATGACTCGGATAGGCAGGAGAATTTGATGGCAAGCAAATTTGGGAAGAACGGGCCCGCAGTCGAGCAGTTTTATCGTGAAGTCAGCGGTACCCGCGACCTCGGCCGCTGGGCGAAGGTGCTGGCGGGATACAACCCAAAGGCGGACATTGCGGCGATGGACGCCATACGGGACGTCGGGTTGTCCGCATCGGTCGACTCGGCCATCGGCAAGGCAACCTACACGGCAGTCGGTCCGACGGGTCTGGCGGACGAGGATTTTCCCGAAAGGGAGAGAGGTGCCCAGAAGATTCTCGGCATGGTAGACCTTGCCGCTGTCGCTCTCGCGCTGGCGTCGGTGCTACCTGCCGAGCACCGACGGAATTTGTTGGGCCCGTTCGCGGCGGCGGGTTTCGTATCGGTGCTGGTCGGAATGCCTGACGAGGACGAGCCTTCGGGTGCGTCCGAGGCGGGGGGTGCATAGTCGTGTTTGCACAGTTCTTGCAGGTTGCACCAGTGGGTGTGGAGGCGTTGGGCAGGTGGGGGTCCAGGGTTCCCGATCCGGTCGCGCGGGTGTGGGGTGGGCAGGGTGCGGGTCTGGTGGGGGACGGGTTCGTGCGGGTGGTGGACCCGGACCGGGCGATGATGATGCTCGGTGGTGTCGGGCTGCCTGCCGGTGTGGTGCCGGTGTTCACGACGGCGCTGGCTGACCTGGTGCTCTGGATGGAACCGGTGTTCGCCGTGGCGCGGTTCCGTTTCGGGGTGATCGATATCCTCGGGTTCGATGCGGACCGGCTGATCGCCGATCTGCAGGACGAGGCGTTCCTCGACGACGTTCTCGTGCGTGCTCCCTATGGCGAGGGGGTAGCGCGGCTAGGTGTGCCGGGTGTCGACGAGTGCTTCGGGTTCGTGCCGTTGCTGGCTCTGGGTGGTAGGGGTGACGCGGCGAGCCTGGACCGGTGCGGACTGTGGGAGCACCTGGCGCTGATCTGCCAGCTGGCCGGACCACCACGGTCGCGCCCGCGCTGACAGGTCAGCGCAGCGCGCAACGTGCAGAGAACACACCATGCGGAAGGAGTCATCATGCGCAGCATGGCACTGCTGACGACCCGATGGCGGTGACCCGCTTAGCCTCGACCCTGGCGCTGGGCGCGGGCCGCGAGGAAGAGGTACCCCCTCGAACGCGCCTGACCGGCGGTGCTGGGGAGAGCGACAGAGCGCCTGGCGCCGCGGGCTAGTTGTAGTTCCTCAGGACGTTGTGAACAGCGTGGCGTGAGTTGAGGGGGTGAGGACCTCCGGTATCGAAGGGGTTACCACACCAACCTTCAGCCCGGAGGTCCTCGTGACACACGCTAACGCCCCGCTGACCCCGACCGGCCG
>JAVBSR010000007.1:0-9736 GCA_031556715.1 Cellulomonas sp. | reverse complement strand
CGGCCGTGCCCGACCAGCGCCTCGCGCAGCGCCCGGATGATCCACGCCGGGTGGCTCCAGCGCACCGCCAGCCGGGCGTCAGCGTCGTCGCAGGCGGCCTCGGCGCGGTCGAGCCAGGTCGACGCTGGTTCCGCGGCCACCTTGCGCAGCACCGCGTTGACCAGCTGGGCCGGCCCGGCACCGACCTGGTCGCGGGCCAGGCCCACCGTCGCCGAGACCGCAGCGTGCTCCGGCACCCGCATCGCGAACAGCTGGTGCACACCCAGGCGCAGCACGTCGAGCACCCGACCGTCCAGCCGGTCCAGCTCCCGGTCGACCACCAGGGCCAGCACCGCGTCGTACTGGCCGCGCATCCGCAGGGTGCCGTAGGCCAGCTCGGTGGCGAACGCCGCGTCCCGGCCGTTCAGCCGGTGGGCGGCCAGCACCGTCGGGGCGACGAGGTTCGCGTAGGCGTCGGCGTCGGCGACCTCCCGCAGCACCTGGTACGCGGCGCGGCGGGCCGGGTCGCCGGTGCGCGCCCGGGCGGACGGTGCCTGGGCACCGCGCGTGGTGCGGCCTGCGGACCGAGCTGCACCACGCTGGCGACCACGGGTGTCGCGCCGGTCGGCGTGAGGGCCGTGGGCGTCCCTTTGATGATCGGTCACGAGACCGGGCTGTCGTCCGCGCCCAGCACCGTGTCCGCATCCAGCCGGGCGCCTCTGGCCCAGTCCGGGGCAGGCATGGCCTTGCGGCCCGCCGGCACCACCGTGCTCAGCCGCACCGGGTCGGTCGCCGTGCCGACCAGAACCTCCCGACGACGAATCAGCACCTGCCCTGGGGCGAGGGGGCCGGGAGGCCGCAGCCGCACCTCGCCCGCCGGGAGCTCGCTGCCGACCTGGCCGGCCTCGTACTCGTCGCGGAACAGCTCCTGCTGCCGACGGAACTGCTCTGCGTGCACTCCAGAGTGGGGCACGGCCTCGAGACCCCCCGGTTCCCCCGGAGAGCGGTGCAGGACTGTCACGGGTCCGATGCCGAGCCGGGCACCACCGATCGTGGTCCACGCCCCGGGAGCGGGAGTGCAGGCCCGGATCCGACGGTCCACCGCCATCGCTGGATGCCCCCAGCGCACCCGGGCGTCCTCGGTCGTCATCTTGGGGGCGAGGCTCACCCCGTCGGCGGGCTGCGGCACAGGCACCAGGACGCCGTCCTCGATCCCGTCGAGGGTGCGCACCAGCAGGTCGGCTCCTGTGGCGGCCAGCCGGGCCAGGAGGTCGCCCGAGGTGTCGGTGGGCCGGATCGTCTCGGTGACCAGTCCGAACGTCGGGCCGGTGTCCATGCCCTCCTCGATGCGGAAGGTCGTGGCGCCGGTCACCTCGTCACCGGCCAGCACCGCGTGCTGCACCGGCGCAGCGCCTCGCCAGGCGGGCAGCACGGAGAAGTGCAGGTTGATCCACCCGTACCGCGGCAGGTCCAGCACCGACGCGGGCAGCAGCGCCCCGTAGGCGACGACCGGTGCGGCGTCCACCGCCAGCTCGGCCAGCCGGGCCACGAAGTCCGGTTCGGACGGTCGTCGTGGTGTCAGCACCTCCAGCCCCGCCTCCCGAGCCACAGCACCGACCTCACTGGGCCTGGTGCCCCTCCCCCGCCCCGCCGGCGCATCGGGCCTGGTCAGCACCGCGACGACCTCGTGCCGCGAGGCGAGGAGCGCCTCGAGGGCAGTCACGGCGGGCGCAGGTGATCCAGCGAAGAGCAGTCGCATGCCCTGATCCTAGAGTGCTCGCCTCCGGGCCACCGTCGGCCTCGGTCAGCGCAGGTCGGCCGGATCGACACGGACGCGCAGGCTGCCTGGTTCGCGCCGGGCGCTGCGGACGGCCAACGACCTGGCCAGGGCCGACGTCAGGGCGCCGCCCTGGCGCACGGGTGCGCGCAGCAGCAGACGGACGGCGGTGGGGTCGTCGTCGGTGGCGGCCGGGACCGGCCCGAGACGGGTGACCTGCGGTTCGTCGACCCGGGCGGCGACGGCCTGCACCGCATCGCGGGTGCCGGTGAGGGTGGCGACCCGCACGGCGGGCGGCAAGCCCAGCTCGACACGTTCCGCCAGGTCGAGGCTGGCGAGCCAGGCGGGGTCCCAGCGGACCAGGGCCTGGGTCGGACGGGGCGGGCCGTCACCCACGAGCAGCACCTCGCCGCCGGAGCGGACCAGGGCGGCGGCGGCCAGCCAGCGGCGCAGGGTCTCGGTCTCGTCACGCAGGCCCGCACCGACCTGGGCGTCGAGCAGCACCGCTGCGGCGTACCCTCCCGGCGCCACCGGTTCGGCACCCGGGGTGGCGACGACCAGCGCCGGTCGGTCCGGCACCTGGGCCAGCACCCCTCCGGGCTCCTGGTCGCGAGGCCCGCGCGAGGGCGCCCGGTCACCGGGAGCGCTCGACGGCGCCGTCGGCTCGTCGGGGCGCGGCCGCTCCGGCGGGGGGCGGACTCCTGCGCCGGACACCCGGACGGTGACGCCGGGGAACGCCCGACCGAGCTCTTCGGCGGTGCGCTGGGACCCCACCCGGACCGCTCGCAGACCCTCGAACCCGCACGACCCGCACCGCCAGTCCCCAGCCAGCCGTCCGCACCAGGTGCAGGCCGGCGTCCGCCTGGCCCCGTCCAGGTGCAACGGACCGTGGCAGACGGCGCACTCCGCGGCTGCCCGGCAGCGGGCACAGGCCACCACGGGCAGGTACCCGGCCCGCGGCACCTGGACCAGCACCGGGCCGTCGGCCAGGGCGTCGCGCACCGTGTGCCACGCCGGGCTGGGCAGCCGGGCCGCCGCGGCGGGTCCTTCGCGGGCCAGCTCGACGCTGGTCAGGGCACGCACCCGGGGAGTGTGCTCGCGCAGCACGGGACGGTCGGTGGTCACGGCGTGGGCCCAGCCGCGCTCGACCAGAGCCTGCGCCGGCACCGACCGGCCGAACGCCCCCAGCAGGAGCCCGCAGCCCTCGAGCTCGGCCCGCAGCGACAGCACCTCCCGCACGTGCGGGTAGGGCGCCCGCAGCTCGGCGTGCAGGTCGTCGCCGTCGTCCCAGCACACGGCCAGGCCCAGGTCCCGGACCGGTGCGAACGCCGCCGCCCGGGTGCCGACCACCACGTCGGCGCGGCCCCGCACGGTCGCGAGGAACGCTCGGTACCGAGGCGCCGGACCCATGGAGGCCTCCAGCCTCACCGTCCCTCCCCGGGTCCCCCGCGGGTGCTGCGGCAGTCCCACCGCGGTCAGGGCCTCGCACACCCGGGCCACGTCCCGGGCGTCGGGCACCACCACCAGCGCGCCGCGCCCGCTCAGGACGCACGAGGCGACCGCCTGGGCCACCGCGACCGGCCAGTCGACGCCGCCCGGCCGGTCGGGTCGGGGCCAGGCCGGCAGCGCCGACCACACCGCCCGCGGGGAGCCGCCGTCGCGCAGGTGGCGGCAGAAGGCCGCGCCACCCCGGTAGGTCGACCAGGCGTCGGTGTCCGGCGACGGCGGAGACAGCGGGGGCCGAGCCTCAGCACCGGCCGCCGACCCGTCGCGTACCTGGCTGCGGCCCTGACCTGGCTCGGCGTCGTCCTCGGGCCGGGGAGCCGTCGTCTCGTCGGGCTCGGACTCCACCCGGGCGTGCCGCGGCGGCACGGCCAGGCGCAGCACGTCGGCCATCGTCCCGGCGTAGCGGTCGGCGACGGCCCGGGCCAGGGCCGCGACCTCAGGCGTGAGCACCCGCTCGGCGGAGACGACCTTCCGCAGCGGGACCAGCCGACCGTCGTGCTCCGGTGTCTGTGCTCGGCCCAGCACCCAGCCAGACACCTCACGTCCGGCGAACCGCACCTTGACCCGCACGCCGGGCTGGGCGTCGTCCGCCAGGTCGGGCGGCACCAGGTACTCGAACAGCCGGTCCAGGTGGCGCGGGACGACGTCGACGCACACCCGGGCGACCGGCAGGTCCTCGGCCACGGCCGACGACGCGCGACCGGTCACCACGAGACCCTCACGGTCTTCGTCCGGACTGGGGCACCGCCCACGGTGGCGCTCCAGGCGCGAGGACCTGCCTCGTACCCGGAGTGCTACCTCGTACCTCGCACCGGGACGTCACAGTCGTAGGGTAGGCGTCCGGCCGCACCGACCTCAGCCGACAGCGGCACGCAGAGCGTCGACACGGTTGGTCTGCTCCCAGGTGAACCGCTCGTCGGAGCGGCCGAAGTGCCCGTAGGCGGCCGTCGGCCGGTAGATGGGCCGCAGCAGGTCCAGGTCGGCGATGATCGCCGCCGGCCGCAGGTCGAACACCTGGCCGATGGCCGCGGCCAGGGCGTCGTCGCTGGCCTGTCCGGTGCCGAACGTGTCGACATACAGCCCCACGGGGTGCGCCCGGCCGATGGCGTAGGCCACCTGCACCTCGCAGCGCCGGGCCAGACCCGCCGCGACGACGTTCTTCGCCACCCAGCGCAGCGCGTACGCCGCAGACCGGTCGACCTTCGACGGGTCCTTGCCGGAGAACGCGCCCCCGCCGTGCCGGGCCGACCCGCCGTAGGTGTCGACGATGATCTTGCGTCCGGTCAGCCCCGCGTCACCCTGGGGTCCCCCCACGACGAACAGGCCCGTGGGGTTGACGAACAGCTCGTACGACGAGGTGTCGAGGTCCAGGCGGCCCAGCACCGGCTCGACCACGGCCTCACGCACCGCCGGGGCCAAGGTGGCGGTCAGCTCGACGTGAGGGTCGTGCTGGGTCGACACCACCACGGCGGCCACCCGGACCGGCCGGTCGCCGTCGTACTCGACGGTCACCTGGGTCTTGCCGTCGGGCCGCAGCCCCGGGACCTCGCCGGAGCGGCGCACCGCTGCCAGCCGCTCGGCCAGCCGGTGCGAGGTCCACACCGGCAACGGCATCAGGTCGGGGGTCTCGTCGCAGGCGTAGCCGAACATCAGCCCCTGGTCGCCGGCACCCTGCAGGTCGTACGGGTCGAAGTCGGCCGTGTCGTCCCTGGCCTCCAGGGCCTTGTCGACCCCTTGGGCGATGTCGGGCGACTGCTGGCCGATCGACACCGCCACCCCGCACGAGTCACCGTCGAAGCCGATCCGCGACGAGGTGTACCCGATCTCCCGGACCACCTGCCGCACCACCTGCGGGATCTCCACGTAGGCACTGGTAGTCACCTCCCCCGCGACGTGCACCAACCCGGTCGTGACCATGGTCTCCACCGCCACACGGGCGGCGCGGTCCTGGGTCAGCATCGCGTCGAGGATGGCGTCGGAGATCTGGTCGCAGACCTTGTCCGGGTGCCCCTCGGTGACCGACTCAGAGGTGAACAGACGCGATGAGACCATGCCGGTCACCCTAACGGCTACCGCCCGACGCCGCCCCAGAACGTCGGATGCTGGTATGCGCGCAACCCCGGAGCGCACGCCACGACCGGCGCCGAGGCCGGCTGCGAGCCGGCTGGTGGGGTCGGTTGGCGGGGTCGGTTGGTGGAGTCGGCCTACCTGTCGCGGCCGGGCTGTCCCGAGCGGTCGGACAGCCGGGCCACGACCGCGTCCCACACCGCATGGGCCACGACGTCCTTGCTGCCTTCGGCCGTGGTCACGACCTGCCCGGCGGCGTCCAGGATGGTGACCTCGTTGTCCGGGGTGCCGAACCCGCGCCCGCCGTCCACCCGGTTCACCACCAGCAGGTCGGCGCGCTTGCGGCGGGCCTTGGCTCGACCATGGTCGAGCACCGAGCCGTGCTGGTCGCCGGTCTCGGCGGCGAACCCCACGACGACCTGGTCCGGCGACGGCCGGTGCGAGGCCAGCTCGGCCAGCACGTCCGGGTTCTCGGCCAGCTCGATGGTCGGCACGGCGTGCGTGGGGCTCTTCTTGATCTTCGCCCCGGCCGTGTGCACCGGACGGAAGTCGGCGACGGCCGCGGTCATCACCACGACGTCAGCGTCGGCTGCGGTGTCGATCATGACGTCACGCAGCTCCAGCGCCGTGCCCACGGTGCGCACCGTCACCCCGTCCGGGGTCGGCACCGCGAGGTTGGCCGCCACCAGCACGACGTCAGCGCCCCGTTCGCGGGCCGCCCGGGCCAGTGCGACGCCCTGGCGGCCGGTCGAGCGGTTGCCGAGGAAGCGCACCGGGTCGATCGGCTCCTGGGTGCCACCGGCGGACACCACGACCCGCCGACCGGCCAGGTCGCCCCGGCTGACCAGGCGCAGCGCGGCGGCGGCGACGACGTCGGGTTCGGGCAGCCGACCAGGCCCGGAGTCGGTGCCGGTGAGCCGACCGTCGTCGGGGTTCAGCACGTGCACGCCCCGGTCTCGTAGCGTCGCGACGTTGGCGACGGTGGCCGGGTGCTGCCACATCTGCGTGTGCATCGCGGGGGCCATCAGGACAGGGCAGGTGGCGACCAGCAGGGTCGCGGTGAGCAGGTCGTCAGCCCGGCCGGCTGCAGCGCGTGCCAGCAGGTCGGCCGTCGCCGGCGCGACGACGACAAGGTCGGCGGTACGACCGATCTCCACGTGCGCGACATGCTCGACGTCGTCGAACACGTCGGTGCTCACCGGCTCGCCGGACAAGGCCGCCCAGGTCGGTGCACCGACGAACTGCAGCGCAGCGGTCGTCGGCACGACCCGCACCTCGTGTCCGGCCTCGCGCAGCAGCCGCAGCAGCACGACGGCCTTGTAGGCGGCGATCCCGCCCGCGACCCCGAGGACGATGCGCATCAGAGCCTGCCGCGCTCGGCGCCTGGCCGTTCAGCACACTCTGGTCGCTCGGTGCACTGAGACCGTTCAGCGCACGTCGGACGCACGGTGCACAAGGTTCAGTCCAGCTGCTCGGCCTCGGGCGGCAGCGGCTCGTTGCTCAGCAGCCCCGCGTCGATCTCGCGCATCGCGATGGACAGCGGCTTCTCCTGGGGGCGGCTCTCGACCAGCGGGCCGACGTACTCCAGCAGGCCTTCGCTCAGCTGGGAGTAGTAGGCGTTGATCTGGCGCGCGCGCTTGGCGGCGAACAGGACCAGGGCGTACTTGCTCTCGGCCCGTTCCAGCAGGTCGTCGATCGGCGGGTCGGTGATGCCGGTCGGGGTCGCGACGGTTCCAGCCACAGAGGCTCCTCAGTCAGTGGTTCAGGACAGGTTCGAAGACCAGGACGACGGCCGACGCAGCCTGCGCACGGCGCCTGACACACCAGGTCACCACCGCGGCTGCGGACGGTCCAGGGCAACAGTCTACCCGGTCCGTTCCCGGACCGGCTCAGCGGCCGGGTCGACGCTCGCGCCCATGAGGGCGACCAGCTCGTCGGCAGCACGGTGCACGTCGTCGTTGACGACGACGTGGTCGAACTCCGGCTCGGCCGCCAGCTCGACCCGGGCCGTCGCCAGGCGACGCTCCCGCTCGGCGGCGTCCTCGGTGCCCCGGCCCACCAGACGCCGGACCAGCTCGTCCCACGACGGCGGGGCCAGGAAGACGAACCGGGCGTCAGGCACGGCGGCCCGGACCTGCCGGGCACCGGCCAGGTCGATCTCCAGCAGCACCGGCACCCCGGCGGCCAACCGGTCGTCGACCGGACCGCGCGGCGTGCCGTAGCGGTGCCGACCGTGGACCACAGCCCATTCGAGGAGCTCGCCGTCGGCCACCATCTGGTCGAACCGGCCCGGCTCGACGAACCGGTAGTGGACGCCGTCGACCTCACCGGGTCGCGGGTCGCGGGTGGTCGCCGAGACCGACAGCCACACCCACGGGTAGCGGGTGCGGACGTCGACCGAGACGGTCCCCTTGCCGACGGCGGTCGGCCCGGCCAGCACGGTAAGACGGGCGGGTCCCGCCGGAACCCGGCTCGACCCGCCCGTCTGAGCCAGGCTCACCCGTACAGGTCGATGAGTGCCTTCACCTGGTGCGGGCCGAGGCCGCGCACCCGGCGGGTCTCGGAGATGCCGATGTCGGCCATGACCTTCTTGGCCTTGACCTTGCCCACACCGGGCAGGGACTCCAGCAGGGAGACGACCTTCAGCTTGCCGATGGTCTCGTCCTGCTTGCCCTGCTCGATCACCTCGGAAAGCTTGCCTTGGGAGTACTTGAGCCGGTTCTTCACCTCGGCTCGCTTCTGGCGAGCAGCAGCGGCCTTCTGAAGGGCTTCGGCACGTTGTTCGGGAGTCAGCTGGGGAAGAGCCACGCGGGTCACCTTCTCGTGAACGTCGGGGATTGGACTCACGCCTAGAGGGCGGTTCAGTACTTCGAACCTATCATCACCAGGCGCGTTGGCAACGTGTGCGCCCACGGGGTGTCACTGGCGGAGCACCGCCCGGGCCTGCGACGCGGCCTGTGCGGCGGCCTCGCCCAGCGCTTGAGGGTCCGGCCCGGCGGTCAGCACGCTCCGCGAGGCCGAGGCCAGGACGGCCCGTCGCGCGGTCCCGAACACCTGCGCCAGCTCGGCAGCGCCCGCGCCCTGCGCCCCCACACCAGGGGCCAGCAACGGGCCGTGCACGCCGGCCAGGTCCAGGCCCAGCCGGGTCGGTGCGCTGCCCACCGTGGCGCCGACGACGAGCCCCACCGGACCCAGCCCCGACTCCCCCAGGTTCTGCGCGTTGACCTGCGCCGCTGCCCGCGCCACCGCGACGGCCACCGGTGTCCCGTCGCCGTCGACCGCGTGCTGCACGCCCGCCCCTTCCGGGTTCGACGTCAGCGCCAGGACGAACACGCCCCGGCCGCTGGCCACGGCCGCGTCGACGGCGGGTGCCAACGACCCGAAACCCAGGTACGGCGACAGCGTCACCGCGTCCCCGGCGAGCGGCGAACCGTCGCGCAGGTACGCGTCGGCGTACCCGACCATGGTCGAGCCGACATCACCCCGTTTGGCGTCCACGATGACGAGCGTCTGGGTGTCGCGTGCCGCGAAGATCACCTCTTCGAGCACCTCGACGCCAGCCGCACCGTGCCGTTCGAACAGCGCCGACTGGGGCTTGAGGGCCGCCACACGGCCCCCGAGAGCGGCCACCACGCCCAGGGCGAAGGCCCGTAGGCCCGGGACGTCGTCGGCCAGCCCCCAGGCGCCCAGCAGCGCCGGGTGCGGGTCGATGCCGACGCCCAGCGGACCGTGCTGGTCCATGGCCGCGGCAAGGCGGTCCCCGAAACCGGTCACAGGGCAGCCCCTGCCCGCCGCGCCTGGGCCGCGGCGGCGTGGTCCTGCAGGCTGGTCACCTCGAACGGCCCTGAACGGACTGCTTCGATGGCCTGGACCGCGGCGTCGAGCTCGTGCACCGTGGTGATGATCGCCTTGTCCGCGGCGGTGATCGCCGCCCGGATCTCGTAGCCGTCGAGCCGGGCACCTTGTCCCGACGGGGTGTTGACGACCATGTCGACCTCGCCGGCCATGATCAGGTCGACGATGGTCTGCACGCCGGTCGCCCGGCCTTCGGAGTGCTTGGCGACCACCGTCGAGCCGATGCCCGAACGGTGCAGCACCACGGCGGTGCCCTCGGTGGCCAGCACCCTGAAGCCCAGCTCGGACAACCGTCGCACCGGCAGGACCACGGCCCGCTTGGCCCGGTCGGCCACCGAGACGAAGACCGTACCGGTGGTCGGCAGCCCGCCGAACGACCCGGCCTGGGACTTGGCGAAGGCCGTCGGGAAGTCGGCGGCGAAGCCCATGACCTCACCGGTGGAGCGCATCTCCGGGCCGAGCAGGGTGTCGACCAGGTGCCCGCGCTTGGTGCGGAACCGCTTGAAGGGCAGCACTGCCTCCTTGACCGCGATCGGCGCGCCCAGGTCGAGC
>JAVBSR010000027.1:0-9523 GCA_031556715.1 Cellulomonas sp. | reverse complement strand
ATGCCCGCGGTGACCGACCTGGTCAAGGAGCTCACCGGCAAGGACCCCAACAAGGGCGTCAACCCGGACGAGGTCGTGGCCGTCGGCGCGGCGCTGCAGGGCGGCGTGATGAAGGGCGACCGCAAGGACGTCCTGCTCATCGACGTCACCCCCCTGTCCCTGGGCATCGAGACCAAGGGCGGCGTGATGACCAAGCTCATCGAGCGCAACACGGCCATCCCGACCAAGCGGTCCGAGATCTTCTCCACCGCGGACGACAACCAGCCGTCGGTCAGCATCCAGGTGTTCCAGGGCGAGCGGGAGTTCACCTCGGACAACAAGCAGCTGGGCACCTTCGACCTGACCGGTATCGCCCCCGCCCCGCGCGGCGTGCCGCAGATCGAGGTCACCTTCGACATCGACGCCAACGGCATCGTGCACGTCTCGGCCAAGGACCGGGGCACCGGCAAGGAGCAGTCGATGACGATCACCGGCGGCTCGGCGCTGCCGAAGGACGAGATCGACCGGATGGTCAAGGAGGCCGAGGCGCACGCCGCCGAGGACGCCAAGCGGCGCGAGGAGGCCGACACCCGCAACGGTGCCGAGCAGGCCCTCTACGCCAGCGAGAAGGCCCTGAGCGAGAACGCCGACAAGCTGCCCGACGACGTCAAGACCGAGGTGCGGGCGGCCATCGACGACCTCAAGGCCTCGCTGGAGGCCGACGACCCGGCCGAGACGATCAAGGCCAAGCACTCCACGCTGGTCGCGGCCAGCCAGAAGATCGGCCAGGCCGTGTACTCCCAGTCCGAGGCGGCCGGGGCGGGCGAAGGTTCGACCGGCTCGACCGGTTCGGCCAGCGCGGCTGACGACGACGTCGTCGACGCTGAGATCGTCGACGAGGACGAGGCCAAATGACGCCCCAGGACGACGGCGAGGAACCCCGGATCGTCGACCGTCGCAAGATCGACCCGCAGACCGGTGAGGTCCGCGAGCCCGCCGCCGACGAAGCCCCGAGCGACGCCTCGGAGCTCGACTCGGACGCGGCGGCCCTCGCCGCCGAGCGTCTCGACCAGCTCCAGCGGGTCTCCGCCGACTACGTCAACCTGCAGAACCAGTACGCCGCCTTCGTCCGACGCTCCAAGGCCGAGGCCCTGGCGGCGTACGACCAGGGCGTCGCGGCACTGGCCGAAGGGCTGATCCCGGTGCTGGACGACATCGAGCTGGCCCGCCAGCACGGCGACCTCACCGGGCCGTTCGGGTCCATCGCCGAGAAGCTCGAGCAGATCCTCGAGCACTCCGGGGTGGTCAGGTACGGCAAGGCGGGCGAACCGTTCGACCCGGCCGTGCACGAGGCGCTCATGCACGGCCACAGCGCCGACGTCAGCGAGTCGACCGTGCAGCAGGTTCTCCAGCCTGGCTACATGGCCGGGGAACGGGTGCTGCGGGCCGCGAGGGTGGCCGTCGTCGACCCTCAGCCCGACAGGCCGGACGACACTCGCGCACCGATCGACGACATGCTGTGATTCTCGTGCGGCGTGGTGGGCCAGCCCACCACGCCGCCGACACGGCGACGACAAGCACCACGACACGAAGGGAGGCGCCGTGACCGGTCAGGACTGGTTGTCGAAAGACTTCTACGCCATGCTCGGCGTCCCCAAGGACGCCGACGCCAGCACCATCAAGAAGGCGTACCGCAAGAAGGCCCGCACGCTGCACCCGGACCAGAACCCGGGCGACAAGAAGGCCGAGGAGCAGTTCAAGGACATCGGCGAGGCCTACGCCGTCCTGTCCGACCCCGAGCAGCGCGAACGGTACGACGAGCTGCGGGCCCTGGGCGGCGGCGCCCGGTTCACCGCCGGCGGTGGCGGCGGCGCGGCCGGTTTCGACGACCTGCTCGGCGGGATGTTCGGCCCCGGCTCCCGGGTCCGGTTCTCGACCGGCGCACCAGGCTCGACCGGCGGCGGTTTCGAAGACCTGCTCGGCGGGCTGTTCGGCCAGCAGATGCCACGTGACGTCCCGGGCGGCACCCGGGGACGCGGCGGACGCCAGGGCGCCGACCTGACCGCCTCGACGTCGCTGCCGTTCCGCACCGCCGCGGCCGGCCACACCGTGTCGCTCAACGTCGAAGGACGCACCGTCAACGCCCGTGTCCCCGCCGGGGTGCGCGACGGGCAGAAGATCCGGCTGCGCGGCAAGGGCCGCCCCGGCGACCCGCCCGGCGACCTGGTCATCGAGGTGCACGTCGAACCTCACCCGGTGTTCACCGCCGACGGCACCAACCTGCGGGTCACCGTGCCGGTGGCGTTCGACGAGGCCGTGCTCGGCGCCCAGGTCGACGTGCCCACCCTCGACGGGGCGACCGTCAAGGTGAAGGTGCCGGCCGGCACCCCGTCAGGTCGTACCCTGCGGGTCAAGGGTCGGGGCCTGACCACCACGAAGGGCACCGGCGACCTGCTGGTCACCGTCCAGGTGGTGGTGCCGCAGAAGCTCACCGGCGCGGCCAAGGACGCCGTGCAGGCGTTCGCCGACGCCACGGCGGGCGACGACCCCCGGGCGGACCTGTACGCCGCCGCCCGCCAGTGAGACGGTGGAACGGGCCGGGCTGAGGAGAAGGAGCGGAACGTGCGAGGCGACGGACCAGACGAGGACACCCCGGTGTTCGCCATCTCCGTCGCCGCCCGCATGGCCGGGATGCACCCGCAGACCCTGCGCCAGTACGACCGGCTCGGCCTGGTCTCCCCCGGCCGCACCCGAGGTCGGGGTCGTCGCTACTCGGCCCGGGACGTCGCCACGCTGCGCGAGATCCAGCGGCTGTCCCAGGACGAGGGCGTCAACCTTGCCGGGATCAAGCAGATCCTGGCGCTGGTCGACGAGGTCCGCACCCTGCACCGGCAGGTGCAGTCGCTGCGTGACCTGCTCGACCCGGGCGGGCGGGTGTTCGCCGCGTCGACCTCCGGCGACGTCGAGGCTGTGCGGCCCAAGGCACGACCGCGCCCCGGTGCCGCGAGCACGGCCGCACAGCTGGTGCCGTGGATCCCGCGCCAGCTGACCCACGTCCGCCGCGACTTTCGCCGCCCTTCCTGATGCCCCCGCCTGGGCCCACGGGCCCTGATCCTGGCAAATCTGGGAAAACAGCCCCCACAACGCGCCCGCGTAGCGCAGACTCAGACCTGTGATGGTCAGGGAGCCCACCTACGAGGCGCAGGCTGCCGCCGGTCTGGCGGCCGGCGACTGGACGACGACCCTCGAGGCCGCCAAGGCCTGGGTGATGGCAGGCGGCGCCTGGCTGCCCGACGCCTGGCTGCTGCGGGCGGTCAGCCAGACGTTGCACGGCGAGCCGGCAGCCGCGGTGCGCGAGCTGGACCTGGGCCTGCGGCACTGGGTACAGGAACCCGGCGACCGGGCGGCGCTGCTGTGGGCTCGCGGCGTCCTGCAGCTGCGGCACCTGGCAGACCCGTGCGGCGCCGCCCCCGACTTCGACGCCGCTGCAGCCAGCGCCCCGTTCTGGCTGCGCCGCTTCGTCGTGCGCGACCAGGTGGCCTGCTCGGCCGCAGCCTGCCGTGACCGGACGACGGAACGCGCCGTGCCCGCCGCCCCGGACTACGACGCCACCGGGGTCCCGCACGACGCGGTCGCCCCGCCCGACCCGGACCACACCCCCGGCACCGAACCCGCCCTGTGGGCCGAGCTCTGCGCCGTGCTGGACCCGGCCCGGCGGTAGGCGCACCGACGGCAGCGGCAGGCAGCCCCTACCCGGGGCGGACCGCCGTCCTCAGATCAGACCGACTCAGATCAGACCGACGGGGCGTGGTCGCCGTAGGCGGTGACGCACAGGAAGCGGCACGGCAGCCGCACCATCTCCACGGGACCGTGCGAACCCTCGCCGTCGAACTGCAGGGCGTCACCGGGCCTCAGCGTGTAGCGCGCCTCGCCGTGGGCGTAGACCATCGTGCCCTCCAGCATGTAGAGGAACTCTGTGCCCGGGTGCTGGAAGGCGTGGAACGGCTCGGAGTCCTCGGTCAGCGTGACGAGGACCGCCTCCATCCGCTGGTGCTGACCCCCCAGGGCACCGAGCAGCTCG
Organism: Cellulomonas sp.; assembly: GCA_031556715.1. Classification (GTDB taxonomy): domain Bacteria; phylum Actinomycetota; class Actinomycetes; order Actinomycetales; family Cellulomonadaceae; genus Cellulomonas. The sequence continues at coordinate 5,463 of JAVBSR010000027.1, read as the reverse complement.
TACAGGTGGTGGTGCTGCGACCCGCGACGCACGGCCTGCGCGCCGTGGCCGGACGGCACGAAGACCGACTCACGCTCGGAGTCCACACCCCGGAACAATGCAGTGACCGGCACGTCCAGCCCTCTGGCCAGACGCGACAGCGTGGTCAAAGAGCACGAGGTCTGTGCGTTCTCGATCTTGGAGAGCATGGCCTTGGACACGCCGATGCGTTCGGCGGCCTCAGCCACAGAGAGTCCCGCGGCCAGACGGTAGGCACGGGCTTGGCGGGCGATTGAACGTTCCAGATCACCCTCGGCCGGGCCACTGTGGTGACCCTGCGGGCGTGTAGTTACGTCGGGCGGGTTGGCGCCATTGCCAGATATCACTGGGACATCATGCCCTGCTCGACGCGCGGACGTCACCACGACCAAGTTGTCAGAAATCCGGCTCGCCACCGTCAAGAGGCAGCGACCACCCTCGGGGACCTCAGGGGTCGCAGGTGGGCATTTCCGACCACCGCTGATAGGCCGTGCCCACCATCCAGAAACCACCGACGGGTCTCTGACTAGGGGCGTAACGATTGCTGAACACAGACGGCCCGGCTGTGACACTTCTGACGGATCTGGTGCTCCCAGATCATGACCTGACCGGCCCAGACGGTGGCGCATAGTATTGACAGGGGTCCAGGTAGGTCACCCGTACGGCGCAGCGCCGTTGCAGGTCTGATGACAGATGCTAGGCCGACCGGGCGACCGACCCGAACCTTGCCCCGACGGCGAGACACCACCGGGTAACGAGGGCGACGGACAGGGATGGGGGCGCTCGACCGCGGCCCCGGCGTCCGTGGACGGTGCGACGCGGGTCGGCCACCACCCGATCGTGTCGAGGTCGGCCCCCTGGAAACGAGCAAGCCGATCGAGGGTGCCGACGAGCTCTGCCGGGCTACAGTGGGCTCGTAGGGAAGGGGGTGGCCGTCGTGGCCGACTGGATCGCCGTCGATGCCGACGCGCTCGTCCACCACGCCGCCCAGGTCGAACGCGTCAGCGACGACGTGCGGGCGGCCACCGACACCGCCCGGCGGTCTGTCCTGGGAACCGGCGCGCTGGGTCCGCTGTGCTCCTTCCTGCTCCTGCCCACCCACGACGCGGCCACGGCCGCCCAGGCGACGATCGCGTCGGCCTCGACGATGGTCGAGTGGACCGGGCAGCGAGCGCGGGTCTGGGCCCAGCACGCCGCGGAGACCGAGCAGCGCACGCTCGACGCCCTCCGCACGCTGCACGCCAACCTGGTCTGACCCCGCGCCGACCGCCACGCGCTGACACCCCGACGGGTCGCAGGTCGGCCGCGCACGAGCAGCCTGAGCACCGCGCAGCCCGAGCACCGCGCAGCCGGGGTACCGCGCAGCCGGACTGGGTCAGACCAAGGCGTGGCCGAGCACCCGGCCGAACCCCTGCACCTGAGCCGTGGCCAGGATCTGCGCGTCCGACACCATCCAGGTGTGCGCGCTCGGGTCGGCCTCACGCACCTGCACGAAACCGAACCGGTCCGCCGAGTACACCGAACCGCCCGCCTGGACCACCCCGGACAGCAGGCCCGTGTCCTCACCGCACCCCACCGGCGGAAAACCGACGTCAGCCACGACCTCACGACGGGCGACGATCGTCGGCCCGGCCACGAAATGGCTGAACCGGTGCTCGTGCGCGGCGAACCGCAGCGCCAGCACGTCCGCACCAGCCAGATAGACGAAATGGGCGTGCTTGCCGACCACGTCGGCACCCGAGTAGCCCATGGCGGCCAGCTGGTCGGACAGGTAGTGCTCGGCGTACACGTCGTCGTCGTCGATCTTGGCCACCACCGGGGCGTCCGCCGCGTCGACGCCCCGGTTGAGGCACTCGCCCAGCGGCACGTCAGCATCAGCGTGCAGCACCACCGCGTCAGCCAGCCCGCCGTCCTTGGCCGCCCGGAGCACAGCGTCGGCGTCCACGTCCCAACCGTGCGCGACGAACACCAGCTGGACCTGCACGTCACGCTGCGCGACCAAGGTCGCCAGCACCGGCTCCAGCCGGTGCGGCCGGTTCGAGGACACCAGCGCCGTCACCGCGCGAGGACCCGCCGTCAGCCGGTGCCCCGGGATCCCCGCGACGTCGAGCACCTGGTCGGCCCGGTGGGTGTAGGTGTGCGCCGCCCAGACCTGACGCTGCGCCCGGTGCACCATCCGGTCGCGCAGCTCCGGGTTGACCACCAGGGCCCGCAAGGTCGCCTCGGCATCGTCCGGCTCTCCCACCTGGGCGATCTCGTCGGCCGCAAAGCTGGCCGTGATCGCCGGGCTGGGCGTCGACACCACAGCCGCACCCGACGCGGTGATCTCGTACACCCGCCGGGCGCACATCGTGGACGAGCCGACCACGGTGTTGACGTTGCAGAACACCTTGTACGCCCGGTACGCGGCCAGCATCGCAGGGTAGTCCAGGCGCCCGACCACATGCTCCGCCAGCGGCGCCGGAAACTGGTACCGGTCGTCACCGCCGAGCTGGCGAGAGAAGATCTCCAGCCCGTGCTCCATCCGTGTCCCGGCCCTGGCCGCCGCACCGAGCAGCAGGTCCATCTGGGCCCGCCGCTCGGCGTGACGGTGCGCGAAGTACATCCCGGCGAACGCCACGTCCCGCTCGGCGTAGCCCGGACCGGTGCGCACCGGGTGGTGCACCGCCGGCTGCGCGGCGAACGGCAGCACCCCGACCCGGTAGTGACCCAGACGCTCCCGGTACGTGCCGACCAGATCGCCGTCGGTCGTCAGGACATGGTCGAACAGCAGCGCCGCACCGAGGAAGTCCTCATGATGGACCGGGTCCTCCTTGTTCCAGAACACCGACGGCACCCCGTGAGCGCGGCACCACGCCACCAGCTCGACCAGCGCAGGGCTGGGCGCGTTCGCACCGGTCAGCTGGTAACGCCACGCGCCACCGTTGCCGGCCCAGGCCGACTCGACGAACAACAGCTGCACCCCGGCCATCTGCCGCTCCCAGGCCTCCGGCGTGACCGCCACCTGGGTCCACTCGTAACCGAACGCCATCGCCGAGAAGTCGTCCAGGATCACCGCCACCCGCAGGCCGGCCCGCCGGGCCGGAGCCGGCGGCAACGGCCAAGGATCGAACGTCAGACCGTGACGACCCGGCCGGGCCCGCACGTCACCGACCTGGTCAGCAGCCTGCGCCCGCTGCCGGTGCAGGCGCAGCCCGGCCAGGCCGTCGTGCCGCAGGTGCCACGCGGCGCGACGCGCTGTCCTCAGGTCCACGGGCCCCACCCTGCCGGATCGAGCCGATCACGCAAGGGGAGGGTGACGGCAGTCGGCCTGGGGGTGAGTGGGGGCAGGTGGTCGTCGTCCTCTTCGCCTCGCCCGATCATTTCCTTGCGGCTTATCCTGAGGACCCGCACCGGGAACGTCCCGGTTCACCCCCGGTTGACCTGGAGCTATGGTTCGCACCGCCCCCCCTCCGCTGCGCACGTTCATCATCGGGTCGTGCGTCACCCGGGACACCTTCGACTACCTCGACCGGACCCGGTACCGGTTGTCCGGGTACGTGGCGCGGCAGTCGTGGGCGAGCGTGGCCCGGCCTCCTGGGCCGGTAGTCGACACCACCGCTCTGGCCTCGGCGTTCCAGCGGCGGCAGATCGACGGTGCGCTGTGCGGGGACGTGCTGGAACGGCTCGACGCGGTGGGACCCGTCGACCTGGTCCTGGTCGACCTGATGGACGAACGGCTCGGGGTGCACCGGCTGCCCGACGGGGGCCTGGTCACGCGGTCTGTCGAGCTGTGCACCTCCGGCCTGGAGGCCGGCTACACCGAGGCTGCGACGCTGCTGCGTTTCGGTTCCCGAGAGCACCGGCAAGCCTGGCAGCAGGGCGCCGACACCGTGCTCGGCGGCCTGGCCGACCGGGGGCTGACGGACCGCACCTGGGTGATCGCGCCAGCTTGGGCCTCGACCAGCCTGCAAGGTCACCGACGGCTGCGCGGTGCCGGTGGCACACCGCGCCAGTTCCGCGTGCGGTCGTGGCCGTACTACTGGTCCCTGCGGCGACGGCTCGGCGCCGACCACCTGCTCGGCGCCGACCTGGCCGTCCAGGCCGACGAGACGCACCGGTGGGGGCTCGCGCCCTACCACTACAGCGTCGACGTGTACCGGGCGCTGGTCGACCAGCTGGACACCGCGACCGCGGGACTGTGAGGGCCGGCGGTCGGTGCTAGGCCCGGCCGTGGTTCACGACGACGGTTCACGACCGGGCCGGTACACCCCACCAGGCGTCCCAGCGGGCGGCGACCGTGGCGAACTGGTCGTCGTCCAGGCCGTAGGTGGACAGCACCACGTCGATCTGGTCGTTCGCCTCGTGGGCGACCGACGGGTGCTCCAGCACGACGAGCAGCGCGTCGGACACCCCGTGCAGCCGCAGGCCGAACTGCAGCTCGGTCCGGTAGACGAGCCTGCCGCCGACGTGCACCCCGTCGGGGCGCACCGTCTCCAGGTGGCCGTGCACCGGGAGCCCGTGCACCCCGTGCAGCCCTATCCGGTCCAGCAACCGGTTCCGGCGCGTCCCCGCGTCCAGGCCGATCGCCGACCAGGTGCGTCGTTCCTCACCCGGGTGCACCGCCAGGGCGAACTCCAGCTGGTGCAGGTTGGCGACCCATCTCTCGTCCATCGGGTCGCGCACCCCGTCGAAGTGGGACAACCCGTCGTGGCTGGGTCGCTCCACCGTGATCGTGGTGCGGTGCGAGTCACCGGTGGGCGACAGACTCACCGCTGTCCCGTCCGGCCACTCCAGCTCGCGGCGCAGCCCGTCCGCCAGGGTCCGCGCCGCGGAACCGAAGACCCGGTCGATCTCGGCGTCCAACCCGTCGTGGTCGTAGCCGTACCAGCGTCGGATCAGCTCGGGGCGGCGCAGGTGCGCCCAGGCCGTATCAGAGTCAGCCGCCAGGTCCAGCGTCTGGATGCGGCGTCGATCTAGCGTCATCGCTACTCACCTCACCCTCACCTGTGAGCCTACGCCCGGTGACCTGCCACGGCTAGGGGGCAGACGCTGCCGACGGGGTGTCATCTGCGACGGGTCCCGTCCGCACGGCCTCTCCCGGCGCTCGCCGGCGCTCAGCCCGCCGTACGGGTGACAGCGGCCTGGTCCACCCGCAGCGACACCTCACCGTCCGGAGTGGCCCCGACCTGCGCCCACGCGGTGACCTCGCCGAGGCCCGCCACGACGACGGTCACCTCGGTGCGACCACGACGGTGCGCGGTGCGGACCACCTGGCCGCGCAGCGGGCCGTCCGGGTCGAGCACCAGGGCGCCGGGGGCCAGGGCCAGATCACCCGACCGGACACGGTGCGGCGGCTGGTCGAAGAACCGGGCCACCGACGCGCCGGGCGGCACGAAAGCCTGGTAGCCGAGGAACGTCGCGACCTGCCGGGACACCGGGAACCGCCACAGCCGGTCCGGGGTG
>JAVBSR010000017.1:0-37444 GCA_031556715.1 Cellulomonas sp. | reverse complement strand
GACCCGAGAACCACGAACGGCCCCGGTCCGCACGGACCGGGGCCGTTCGTCTCGTCCAGGGGTGGCCGAGAGTGGGCTCAGGGCGCGTCGTCCTGGGCGTGGGCAGCCTTCTGAGCCGCTGCGGCGATAAGGGTCATGGCTGCTGTCACCCCGCTCTCGCCGGTCCTGGTGAGAGCGGTCTCCGGCGTGGTGGCCAGCACCATGGCGGTCACGTTCAGCACGGCCTGCGGCCCGGTTGCCAGCAGGATGATCTGGATGAGCAGCGGTGCGGCCTGCTCTGGGGTCAACTGCAGCCAGTCGGCGAGAGTCTGGACCTTGGCCCGGCACTTAAGGGCGCGTGAGCTGCGCAGGTCGATCGCGCTGGTGCGTTCCAGCGACTCCCACTGCATCAGCCTCATCAGGTCGGGGTGCTGGCGGTGGTAGGACACCAGGTTCACGAGGTAGTCCTCGACCATGGTCGAGGGGTCCGAGGCGTCCGAGGGGAGGGGGACCAGGTCGAGAAGATCTTCGAGAGCGTCGTCGATAACGGCCTCGAAGAGACCTTCCTTGCTGCCGAAATAGGCGTAGATCCTCTGCTTGTTCACGCCCGACGCTGCGGCGATGCGGTCTGTGCGGCCCCCTGAGAGCCCATGACGGGCGAACTCGTCGCGGCCAGCGTCGAGCAACGCTCGCTTGGTCGACGAAGAACCAGGCACCTCCCCAGTGTAGAGAAGGCGTGGATGAAGGGGCAAACTGGTGAGAGTGTGGTGAATCATCCTACTTTCGCGGCGGTGCTGGAGGGCGTGCAGGGCCGAGGGCGGATCGGCTAGAACGGACATAACCTTGCAAACCAACTGGCTGGTTGCTACGCTCTCGGCGTCCACTGTTGGTGGACAGGATGTCAGGTCGCGCGTGGGAGGTACTGGCGCGCGGCGCTCGGCACAGACCTTCGGTGTGGGTGCCGAGAACGGTGAATATCGGGGAGAGAGGCAATGTCACAACGTTTTGCTAGCGTCGACGAAGTGCTCGGCGAAGCCGAGTCGCGATACTTCGGAGGTGGCCACAACCGGGTCAGGTATAACTTCTCCGACCATACGGTTACCAGCACGGCACGCTGCTCTGCCGAGATCGACGGAACCTGGTCGCAGAAGGGTGTTCAGCAGCAGGTCCCCCACGCTTCCACGCTTGACGCGATGTTCATGGCCAGCGCAATGGCCGAGCGTCACTGCCGGGACGTCCTGAGCTGCTCGGACTCCAAGCTCGCCAGGCTGTACCCGGCGCGCGTGACAGTCCGAGCGGGCTCTGAGCCCTCGCCGGTCGACGGCATGCACCTGTCGGCGAACCTGGAGCGGGCCGCCAGCGTGAACCCGGCCGAGTTCGTCTTCCGAGTTGTCGTGGCCAACCTTGAGGTTCGCCTCGTCCTGGTCGAGGTCGACCCGAGCGGTCTGGAGGGGGCGGACCTGGTGGGCTCCGCCCCGCCGGGTGACGTGGTGCGCCGACCGCGTGAGACGAGGATCGAGGACCTGGTGCTCTCGGACGACGCCACTCGGGTCGAGGCCACGGCCTATGTCCAGCAGGCGAGGACTCCTCCAGAACGGTGCGGGCTGGGCTGGCAGGTCGACGACCGGTTGCAGCTGACCGAGGCGTTGCTGGTCTGCGCCCAGGTCTGTCAGGTCATGATCTACCAGCACGACCAGATCGACCGGGCCGAGTCCGAGAATCTCTGGATGCGGCGCATCGAGATCGAGCTCTTCTCTGACCGGCCGCTCCGTCCGGAGCAGCCCACGTTCATCCAGGGAACCATCGACCGGGTGACCGACGTCCCTCTCGGGGAGATGGTCTTCAGGAGCTTCCGGGTCTCCGGCGGTTCGGACCACCTGCGCTGCTCGGCGAACATCGCCCATGCCCTGCCGCCGCGGACTCTGGCGGAGCTGATGCGCAGTGCTCGTAGTCATTGGCGGTATGCGAGCCGCTTGAGTCGAGTTGGACTCGCCGAGAAGCATCGGGGGCAAGACCAAGAGTTGGCAACCAACCAGATGGTTGCTATGCTACCGATGCTTCCCCGGCCCGTCCCGCCCGGCCGGGGATCGATGCGCCACACCTTCAAGATTGGGGAGGTCGAATGAGCACGCCGTCGGCTCCGTGCCTGGCCGAGACAGACTTCAAGGGTACAGGTATACATCTCGCTGTCTCTGGCACCTACTCGACAGGCAAGAGCACGACGACCGAAGCTCTGTCCTTGGCGACAGGTATTCCCCGGACTCATGCCATGACATCGCGCGAGATTCTTGTCGACCTGGTTCCGGGGAAACAGGTCCAGGACCTCAACGCGATGGAGCTCATGGCGCTAGGTCTGAGGCGCCTTGAGGAACGAATTCACAACGAGTCGGGAGGTGACGCCTTCATTTCGGATGGCTCGGTGATACATGAGTGGGTATATGGTCAGGCTCGGCTGAAGGTGGGAATAAACCCGGGAGCCTCATGGGCCCTCCGGGTCGTAAAAACCGTTGCCGGATTACCCGTGAAACGTTTCTATCGCAACTACGGAGATGCCTACGGGGTGCTGGCGAAGGCGCGGGCCCAGAGAATATACGATGCCTATGTTCACCTTCCTGTCGAGTTTGACATGCATGCTGACGGACATCGACCCGTGTCGGAGCCTTTTAGGCGCCTGTCGGACGAGCTGCTTCTCGGCACCGTCAAAGAACTGGGACTGCCGTACGTGATAGCGAGGGGCAGCGTCCAGGAGCGTCTTGAGCAGATCGTTGATGCCTTCCAGCTGCCTCTGGTCATGGACGTCGGCGAGGCTGTCGCTGAAGCGATGCGACGGGTCGCGGAGGCCACGCGCATCCTTGAAGAGGACGACCGGGTTCACGAAGCGCGCCGCAAGAAGGGTATCCGTCAGCGCGTGAGATATGCGATGCGCTACTAGCACAGTATTCATAGATGCACGTTGAAGCATGCGCTGTGCCACATTCCTCTGAAGTCTACACTGGAGTTGCTCCATGACGAACACCACAACAGTCTCCGAAGAACCGACGACCGCATCCTCCGCCCAGCCGTTGCCCGGCGCGGCATGGACTTTGGCGGCAGTGTCAGTATCGACCTTCTTGTTGATGTTGGACCTAACCGTCGTCAATGTGGCGATACCCGATATCCAGCGAGCTCTGGACGCTCCGTTCTCGGCGATGCAGTGGACTCTCGACTCATACGCTCTAGGGTTGGCGGCTCTGGTTCTGGCCTCTGGTTCTATCGCTGACCGGTTCGGGAAGCGTCGTGTTTTCGCCATCGGGCTGATCGCTTTCACGCTGGCCTCGTTGGCGTGCGGCCTGGCGCCATCTGCCAGCGTGCTGATCGCTTCTAGAGCCTTCCAAGGGTTGGCTGCCGCTGTGCTTTTCGCCATCGGACCGGCCCTGATCGGTGACGTCTACCCCGGGCGCGGCAAAGGAATGGCTTTCGGCGTGTTCGGCGCCGTGACGGGCATGGCTATCGCCTTCGGTCCGTTGATCGGTGGCACCCTGACCGACGCTGGATCGTGGAGTTGGATCTTCCTGGTGAACATCCCGTTCTCGACGGCGGCTCTGATCATCACGCTGACCAAGGCTCCGTCGTCGGTCAAACGGTCCGCGCAGCGACTGGACTTTCCTGGCCTCATCCTGTTCACTGCGGGGGTCACCATCTTGGTGTGGGCGTTGCTGCGGGTCCAGGACCTTACCTGGAGTGACCCGCAGGTGGTGATTGCCGCGGTGGTCGGGGTCGTCACTCTCGTCGCTTTCGTGGGGGTAGAACGGCGCAAGCGTTCGGAGGCGCTGGTCGACCTGTCGTACTTCGCCAACAGAACTGCCTCGCTGTTCTCGTTCGTGACGTTCGCAGCAGGGGCGTCGGTCATGGCTGCCTTGTTCCTGCTCATCTCGTATGTGCAGAACATCTGGCAGCTGTCGGCCTTCGAGACCGGCGTCAAGTTCCTTCCGCTGACAGGTACACTGTTCGTCTGCGCCGCTCTCGCCGGTTTCGTTTCCGACAAGTTGCCGCCTTGGTTGCTGATCGGTCTTTCCCAGGCCTTCATCGCCGCCGGGCTGTTCTTGACCCTCTTGTCCGGATCGACACCCGAGACCTGGACCCGTCTCCTGCCCGCCATGTTCTGCATCGGCGCCGGGATGGGGCTTTTCAACCCGCCCAGGGCGGCCCTGTCCATCGCGGTCGTCCCTCCCAGCAAGTTCGGGGCCGGGTCCGGGATCAACGAGACGTTCCAGCAGGTCGGCGTCGCGGTCGGGATCGCAGCCCTGGGCACCGCATTCACAGAGTTCTTCGTCAGCCAGTTCACCGCAGGACCAGCCGGCGACCTGCTGGGCGGCGACGCGAAACAGATGGCAGAGGCCATAGCTTCGAACCCCTCCGCACTGGAGGTTCCTGGAGCGTCAGACCCGGCCGTGCAAGAAGCGTTGCTGTCGTCCGCCGTCTCTGCCGCCTCCGGCGCGCTGCACTGGTCGATGGTCATTGCAGGCGCGCTGGCCTGCCTCTCCGCCGTGGCCGGGTTCGCGCTGCGCCGGTCAGACCTCTATCCCTCGGAGCAGCGGGAGGTGCCCCGGACTGAGGGTGCATCGTCTGGGGCCGTTCGGGCGAGCTGACGATGCCGAAAGCTGAACCGACGACGCGGTGGCCCGTCGACTGGGTGGACGGCGTGCTGCTGGACATCGACGACACGCTGGTGGACACCCGCAGAGCGTTTGTGCGCGCCCTGGAGGTGCTCGCGGCCCGTTACCTGCCGCACCTGGGCGCCGACAGCACACCCCGGCTGGCGGCCCGGTGGCTGACCGACCCTGGTGGGCACTACCGCCGCTACCTCAGTGGTGAGCTGAACTACCGCGCGCAGCGGATGGCCCGCGCCAACGACCTGCACGCCACCTTCGGCGGACCGCCGCTGGACGGCGACGCCTACGCCGCTTGGGAGACGCTGTTCGAGACTACGGTCGAAGGCGCCTTAGCCCTGTACCCCGACGTTGCAGGACTGTTGGCGGGCCTGACTGACGCCGGACTGCCGGTCGGCGCGGTCACCAACGCCGATGTGTCAGCCCAGAGCGACAAACTCGCCGCCGTCGGTCTGCCTGACCTGCCGATCCTGGTCGGTGTGGACACCCTCGGCGTCGGAAAGCCCGACCCCCGTGTGTTCGTCGAGGCGTGCTACCGCCTCGGCAGCGACCCCGCCCGCACCGTCTACGTCGGCGACGAGCTGCACCTGGACGCTGTCGCCGCCCACGCGGCTGGGCTCGTCGCCGTCTGGCTGGATCGGCCAGGCGGGCGCCGTGTCCCTGTTTCTGAGGCTGACATCGCCGCAGCCGGCGTCGCGACCGCCAGCACCCTCGCCGAGCTGCCCTCCGTCGTTCGCGCCCTGGTGACCCCTGCATCCGCACCCGCCCGAAGGCCAGCTCCCTGAGGGTCCACGCCAGACCGCGTGCGGGTACGTGCCAATCTGCACGTCTTGCCTGCGTCAGGCCCCGACGGCGTTGCGACGGCGCTCGGCGTACACCGCGAGCGTGAGCAGCAGACCGCCGGTGGCCAGCAGGGTGATGAGCCACGGGGTCGTGGAGACCTGGGCGGTGGCGAACACCACGACCACGACGACCGCCATGTCGGCGATGCCCAGACCGAGCAGGGCCTTCCACATCTTGCGGGCGCCGAGCAGCATGAACCCCAGAGCGAGCAGGATCAGCATGATGGCGCGCCACGTCGCCGGGTCGGCCACCAGGGCCAGCGTCGACGGGGCCAGGACCGCGACGACGCCGGGTGTCAGCGCCAGCGTCGGGCGGGACGAGCCCTGCCGCGGTGTGACCCAGCGGGTCAGGCGGGTGCGGGGCATCGCCCCGGTCAGCGCCAGGCCCGTCACGACCAGTGCCGCGCCGTAGGGCAGGGCGTACCACTCCACCGAAGCCACGCCCCGGACCCACAGGGGAAGCACAGCGCCGAAGGCCAGGAGCCACAGCAGCCAGGCGGGGGACAGGCCCGTCGGAGCGAGCATGCCGCCGGTGCCGCTGTCAGCACTGCGGCGGGCGGCGACGGAGCCGGTGCCCACCAGCAGCGCACCGACCAGCCAGGCCGTCGCCAGCGCCCACCCCAGCCAGGAGACGTGGTCGCGGTCCAGCACCTGGGCGGCCACCGCCGGGCCGAGAGCGGCCAGGACCGCAGCCGGGGCCAGGCGCCACGTCATGACCGCCGTGCGGGACCGGCTGGGCTCGCGCGTCGACCACCCCGCGACCAGCCCCGCCCAGGCTGCCAGGGACGCGGAGACCAGGGCCAGGCCGACAGCGACGAGGAACAAGACGGTCGGGGTCCGGGACAGGTCGTCGGCGAGGGTGGCGAACCAGGCGTCGCCGAACCGGGCACCGGCGGACGAGCCGGCGGCACGGGCCGCAGCCAGCCCGTGCCAGGCCAGCACGATCGGCCCGAGCCCGGCGGCGAAGATCCCCGCCGCGGCATACGGCAGCAGGGCCGTCCGGCCAGGGTCGGCACGGAGCTGGGAGACAGCGTCCGCGCTGGTGCCGGGGTCGGCCGACGGAGCGTCGGCACCGCTCGAAGCGGGCGGCGCACCCGGGGTGCCCGGTTGGGCGTGCCGGTGCACGACGGTCGCCGCGACACCGAGCAGCGCTGCCGCCCCGGTGAGCACGGCCGCCCGCACCGCCATGGCCTGCCCGACGGCCAGCAGCACCCAGGTGGGCGTCAGGGCCAGCAGGAGCCCGGCCCCGGCCAGTCGCGCCATCGTCCGTCGGCGCGCCACCAACCAGGCGGCGACGACGGTCGCGACGATCCCCGGCGGTGCCGTGTAGGCCTCGACCAGGCCGACGTCGCCCCAGGCCAGGGCGCTCCACAGCACACCGGACCAGGCGAGCCAGGCCAGCACCCAGACCAGGCGGCGGTCGGGCCGGGTCGCCAGGTACACCGCCCCGGCGCCGGTGATGGCGCACACCGCCAAGGAGATGCCAGGCCCGGCCGAGGCCCGCACCACGGCGAGCAGCTCGGCCACCACGACGGTACCCAGCGCGCTGGCCTCCAGGGCGGCGCGGATCCGTGCCGCCAGGCGGGCCGTCATCTGCCCGGCCGCCAGGCGGGCGGCCCACGGTTCGGCGACCACCGCCGCGACCACGGCCAGGACCGCGACGACCGGCAGCACCACAGGAGCACCCGAACCGGGTGTCAGCTGCGGGGTCACGTTGATCGCGATGGCCGCTGCCGTGGGCACCAGCCCGACCGTCGCCAGGATCCGGACGGCCGCCGGCTGGGGGCGTCGCCCAGAGCTGAGCACCGCAGCCTCGACGGCGAGGACGGCCGTGCAGGCCCCGGCCGCCCACCAGGTGCGCTGGTCGAGCATCGTCGCCACCGCCAGCAACCACGGCACCGCGCCGACGGCCAGCATCGTGAAGTACACCGGGTGCCCGACCTGCCGGTGGGTGCGGCCCAGCACCAGCGCCACCACGGCGGACACCACCGCCAGCGCCCCGGCCGTCGCCGGCCAGCTGGCAGTCCAGCCCCACGGGTACCAGGCCAGCGCAAACCCGGCCACCACCAGGGAATACGCGTAACCGATCCCGACGAGCAGCGGCCGGAAGCCGGAGACGGCCTGCCGGCTCCAGGCGATCGTCGCCACGACGACCACCAGGCCGACCGCCAGCGCGGCCGGACGTGACCACCACGAGTACGCCGCCGCCAGCACCAGCAGGCCCAGGCCAGACACCCACAACCCGGGCCGGACGGCGAACCGGGTGAACCACGGGCCCTGGTCAGGTGCGGGCCCGTCGACCGTGGCTGCGGCACGCCGGGCCCGCGACCGGTCGGCCGCCCACAGCAGCCCCGCCGAGACCAGCCACACCACCTGCGACGCCCACAGCGGCAGCCCGGTGATCAGCGCGACCGTGCCCGCGGCAGCGCCGACACCCACCGGCGCCAGGGCACCGGCCACGGCCGGCAGGCTGGCCGGGACGAAACGCCACGGATCGTCGATCTGGTCGAGCGGCACCGGGTCGCCGGTCGAGCGCAGGCGCGCCGAGCGGAGCCGGGAGCCGGCCTGCGGGCGGCTCGCGACCCACATCGTCAGCGGCACCTCGGCGTTGCCGAGAGCATGAGCGACGACCACGAGGACGTCGTCAGGATCAGGCCGCTGCGAGCCCCGGGGCAGGCGGGACCGCCGGGAGGTCACCACCCGGGGAAGGACGGCGTACCAGGCCCAGACCAGGCCGAGCGCCAGCCAGGCCCCGGGCAGCCAGAGGTCGGTCCAGTCGGGGTTGACCAGCGTGGCACCCAGCGGCTGGGCCCGGCCCGCGTCGTCGCCGAACGGCACGGCCAGGGCGGCGCCCACCGCCGCCAGCGTCTGCCCGGCCAGTGGCAGCACCAGGACGGCCGTGACCAGCCAGCCGCCCGCGAGCAGCGACCGGAACCGCCCGGACGCGGCCGGGTCGGCCGTGCCGGTGGCCGAGCGGGCCGCGACCAGGCTCAGCGCCACCCAGGTCAGCGCGACGGTGACGACCGCAGCCCCGAACACGGTCGACGGCTGGACGTCGTCGACCGCGGCGACGACGAGCAGCGTCGTCCAGCCCGCACCGCCGACGAGGTACGTCCCGGCGACCCACGTCCACCAGCCTGGCCGCAGCCGTCCCAGGGCCACCGCCGCCAGCCCCAGCCCCACAGCCATCAGGCCGGGCAGCACCAGGCGGCCCACCGTCGGGTTCGCCCGGTTCGTGGACTCGGCCGCGTCCATCAGGTCCACGGAGCCGACCAGCACGAACACCGACCCGACCGCGACCGCGGCGGCAGCCTCGACCGTGAGGGCCACCGACTCGACGGTACGACGCCCGCCGGTGCGCCACCGGCGTTCCACGGCGGAGCAGCCAGCCGCCGTGCCGACCGAGAGCAGCAGCGTGAGCGCGGCGGCGAGGGCGCCCGACCCGGTCCACGGCTGCCAGGCGTCGCCGAGCGTCGCGACGGCGGCCGGAGCGATCACCAGCCCGGCGCCCGACCAGGCCCGCAGCCGCAACCGCCGGCCGACCCAGGCCAGCAGCACCGCCCAGGCAGCCCCGGCCAGGGCCAGCGCCACCAGGCGGGCCGGTCCGTGCGCCGTCCCGGTGACCAGGTGGACGGCGATCAGCCCGAGCGCGGCGGTCAGACCGCCGACGGCGGAAGCGGACGAACCGAACCCGCGCCGGTGCAGGACGAGGGTGGCGACCCCGACCCCGAGCGTCGCCAGGACCAGGACGGTCCGGCGCACCGTCGGGTCGGCGATCAGCCCGGAGTAGGCGAAGACCAGTCCCGCGACCGCGACCAGCGTCGCGCCCACCGTCCCGAACACCGTCGGTAGAGACGCCTCGGTGAGCCGTGGTCCGGGGCTGGCGAGCGCGGGTGCGGGTGCGGGCGCCGCGACCGGTGCCGCGGCGCGGGCGGAGACCTCGGGTGTCGGGTCCGGCAGCGCCGGCGGTGGGGCTGCCGGGACGCCCGTCGGCCGGGCGGCCGCCGGGGTGCTCTGCCGGATCGTCCACAGTGCGGCCTGCCGCTCCCGCAGCACCTCGGCCGCCCGGTCGGAACGGTCGGCGAGGTCACGCCCGGCGGTGCCGGACAGGTCGATGCCGCACCGGGCGCACACCGGGCCGTGGAGCGGCGCACCGCACCACGGGCACCGCTGAGGATCGGTGAGCTCGCGGAGCAGGATCTCGACCGTGTCGAACGTCATGGCAGAAAGCCTGCCCGAACACCACCGTGCCCAACACTGATCAGAGTGGTGATTTAGCGGAGGTTGCGAGGGCTTTCGACGGTGGACGCGTGTGCTTCTCGTCGGTGGTTGCCGGCCCGGACCTCACGCTGAGGCGAGGGTGACGCGCACCGTCCCGGCCCCGGCCGGGTCGTCGACGGTGGTCCAGGTGCCGTCGCGGGTCCACCGTCGGTCGCCGACCTGCACCGTGACGATCTGCTCGGTCTCGGCGACCGCCACCGCCCACTGCCCGACAGCCCAGGCCATGCGGTCCGGCTGGGTGGGGTCGAGCGTCTGGGCGTCCACGACGAGGACTCCGGGCTCGGTGACCTCGACCGGCAGCGGGCCCAGGTCACGGACGATGCGGGCCTCCAGCACCTCAGACGAGCCGGCAGCGTCCGGGTCGGTCAGCCTGCAGGTCACGTTCGCCGGTGTCTGGCCGGTCAGCCCGGTCGCCCAGGCCCGGGCGCTGGTCTCGTGGTCGGCGTAGGCGTCGGGGTAGGCCGAGCGCTGGACGGCCTGGGCCGCCTCGGTGACCGGCAGGTCTTCCCAGTCGGGCACCCGCACCAGGTGGTCGAAGAAGGTGTCCGTGGCGTACACCGGGTCGGTGACCTGCTCTTCCGTCCCCCAGCCCTGGGACGGGCGCTGCTGGAACAGGCCCAGCGAGTCAGCGTGCCCGTAGTCGAGGTTGCGCAGCTTGGACTCCTGGATCGCGGTGGCCAGCCCGATCGTCGCGGCCCTGGCAGGCAGGCCACGACGGACGGTCGTCGCTGCGACCAGCGCCGCGTTGTCGGCCTGGTCAGGAGCCAGCGACCAGGTGGTCCCGTCGATGCCGGCGGTGCACCGCGACACCGTCATGGTGGGTCGGCTGTCGAGCAGGTGCACGACGCCGACCACCGCCGCCGCGGTCAGGCCGAGCGTGACGACGGTACCCGTCAGGGCCGACGCGACCGGGTGGCTTCGTCGCCGTCTCATGCGTGCAGCACCGGGTTCAGTGCGACGCCGGAGCCGGCACGGGCCAGCGCCTCGACCGCGCCGGTCAGCGAGCTGCGCCGGAACAGCAGGCGGTCGGCCCCGGCCAGGTCGCGGGCCGCGACGACCTCCCCGTCGCGGTCGCCGCCCACCAGACGCACCTTGGTGCCGGCGGTGAGGTACAGCCCGGCCTCGACGATGCAGTCGTCGCCCAGCGGCACGCCCAGGCCGCAGTTGGCCCCCAGCAGGCAGCGCTGCCCGACGCTGACCACCTGGGTGCCGCCTCCGGAGAGGGTGCCCATGATCGACGCCCCGCCGCCCACGTCGGAGCCGTCGCCGACGGTCACCCCGGCCGAGATCCTGCCCTCGACCATGGACCGTCCCAGCGTCCCGGCGTCGTAGTTGACGAATCCTTCGTGCATGACGGTGGTGCCCGGCGCCAGGTGCGCGCCGAGCCGCACCCGGGAGGCGTCGGCGACGCGCACCCCGGACGGCACCACGTAGTCGGTCATCCGGGGGAACCGGTCGACCCCGTGCACGGTCACCGGGCGCCCGGTCGCTGCCCGCCACCGGGCCCGGACCGACGCGAGACCGTCCGGCGGGCACGGACCAGCATCGGTCCACACCACGACGGGCAGCACCTCGTGGATCCCCTCGAGGTTCTGCCCGTGCGGAGCGACCAGACGGTGCGACAGCAGGTGGAGCCGCAGGTAGGCGTCCGGCACGTCGGCGGGCGGCACGTCCAGGTCGGCCACGGTGGTCACCGTCTCGGTGCGGACGCCGCGCAACGGGTCGCGGCGCACGGCCGCGTCCAGGTCGTGCGGCACGGCACTGCCGTCAGGGGTGCCCAAGGCCGGTGCCGGGTACCAGGCGTCCAGCACGGCACCGTCGGCCGGTCCACCGTCCACGACGGTGACCAGACCGTGACCCCAGGCGGAACGTTCAGGCACGCACGCCACCTTAGCCGCGATCATCGCCGCGCTGGCCGACCTTTCCCGGACGGCCGGTGCTGCCGGCACCTCGGCGGTCGTCGGCGTGCGCGACGGTGCGGGTGTCAGTAGGTCAGCTCGGTCTCGTAGCCGTTGCGCCACGCCAGGAAGCTGACGGTGCCGGCCACCGCAGCCGCCAGAAGAGTGACGGTCCAGGCCACGGCGCGGTGCTGGCCGTACCCGGCCAGCGGCAGGCCGTCCTTGTCCCGCTGCCCGCCGCACAGCACCACGAGCAGGTCGACGAACGTCCACACACCCAGCCCGCCGAGCGTCACCAGCTTGAGCAGCCCGGTACCGACCTTGCCCAGGTAGAACCGGTCGATCCCCAGCGAGCCGACCAACCACGACAGCAGCCAGGTGGCGACGAACGACCTGGTCGAACGGGTCACCGGGTACGGGCCGTACTGGGAGTGCTGCCGGTGGTGACCGTCGAAGTGCGTGGCGTACACCGGTGCGTACGGCGTGGAAGACATCGTCAGGCTCTCTCGCTCGTGCGGGGTTCAAGGTCTGCGCGGACCGGCACAGCGCCGGGTCCACCACGGTGAGATGTCCGAGATGCCCGGAGTGTTCCCGACCGGCGAGCAGTCTAGACCGGATCCGGGAGCCCTGGGGACGTTTTCAGCACTAGCCTGCGGGCATGGCTGCACTGGACCTGGCCGCCGACCTGGTGACCCTGACCCGCGCGGTGTGCGACGTCCCGTCGGTCTCCGGCGACGAGACCGCACTGGCCGACGCCGTCGAGCAGGCGCTGCGCGGCTGCGCCCACCTCGAGGTCCTGCGGGACGGGGACGCCGTGCTGGCCCGCACCCGGGCCGGTCGCGAGCAGCGGGTCGTCGTGGCGGGGCACCTGGACACCGTGCCGGTCCGGGGCAACCTGCCGACCCGGCTGGTGGGCACCGGCGACACGGCCCAGGTGTGGGGCCGGGGCACCGTGGACATGAAGGCCGGGGTCGCGGTAGCCCTGGCCCTGGCGGCCGGGCTCGACGGCCCGGCGCGGGACGTCACCTGGGTGTTCTACGACCACGAAGAGGTCGACGCCAGCCTCAACGGTCTGGGCCGGGTGGCGGCCGCCCACCCCGACTGGCTGGAGGCCGACTTCGCGGTGCTCGCCGAGCCGACCGCCGCCGGCATCGAGGGCGGGTGCAACGGCACCCTGCGGGTGGAGGTGCACCTGCACGGGGTGGCGGCGCACTCCGCCCGACCCTGGACCGGCGTCAACGCGGTGCACGCCGCCGGGGAGGTGCTGCGCCGGCTGGAACGGTACGACGCCGCGTCCGTCGAGGTCGACGGCCTGGTCTACCGCGAGGGCCTGACCGCGGTGGGCATCACCGGCGGCACCGCTGGCAACGTCGTCCCGGACGCCTGCACGGTGACCGTCAACTACCGGTTCGCCCCGTCCCGGTCGCTGGCCCAGGCCGAACGGCACGTCCGTGAGGTGCTCGGCGGCTACGAGGTGGTCGTGGTCGACGCCGCCGCGGGTGCCCGGCCCGGCCTGGACCACCCGGCGGCCCGCGAGTTCACCGACGCGGTGCTGGCCGCCACCGGCGGCACCCCCACCGCCAAGCTGGGCTGGACCGACGTGGCCCGCTTCGGCGCCCTGGGCGTCCCCGCGGTCAACTTCGGCCCCGGCGACCCCCTGCTGGCCCACACCGCCGACGAACGCTGCCCCGTCGCCCAGATCTACGCCGTGCACACCGCGCTGCGCACCTGGTTGGCGGGCTGAGGCTCAGCGGGTGCGACGGTCGGCCAGGCCGCGCAGGTAGGCCGCCTGGCCGACGTGCTGCGTGTCGTCGTTGACGACGCTGACCAGACGGACCCCGAGGCTGACCGGCGGGTCCCAGCGCTCGTCGACGATGCGGTCGAGGTCGGTCGTGGACAGCGTCTGCACCCAGGCGATGGAGCGTCGGCTGACCGCGCGGTGGTAGCCCAGCAGCAGGTCGCCGGTGGCGTGCACCGTCCGGACCTGCTCGGGCGAGTGGCGGTAGCCGATGTCGCGGGTCTCCAGCGGCAGGGCGAAGCGTCGCTCCCAGCCGTCGGCCGTCCACAGCTGCTCGGTCCCGGCCACGTCGGCGACGTGGTCGTCCTGGACCCGGGTGAGGTGCCAGATCAGCCAGGCGATGGTGTTGGCCTCCGGGTCCGGCTGCCACAGCAGGGCGTCACCCACCCCGTCCAGCACCCGCTCGACGTCTTCCTGGACCCGGGTGAGCCCGTCTGCCAGCACCGCTCCGACGTCCATCTGAACCGTCCCTCCGTGGCCGTCCTCCACTGATCGTACGCACTGACCGCACCTCGTTCTCGCGCGGACGTGCGTACTCTGACGGCGTGACCAAGCGCACCTCGCCCCGTGAGTACCGGCGCGGCCCGGTGCTGCTGCGTGGCCAGCAGATCCCCGCGACGACGTCCGACCAGCGGCTGCTCGCCCCCTCGGAAGGGGCGTCGTGGCTGCACGACGACCCGTGGCGGGTGCTGCGGATCCAGAGCGAGTTCGTCGAGGGTTTCGGGGCGTTGGCCGAGATCGGGGCGGCCGTCAGCGTGTTCGGGTCGGCGCGCACCCAGGAGGGTTCCGACGACTACGAGCTGGCCCGGGCGGTGGGCGACAACCTGGTGCAGGCCGGGTACGGGGTCATCACCGGCGGTGGGCCCGGGGTGATGGAAGCGGCCAACCGGGGGGCGTCCGAGGCCGGGGGCCTGTCCGTCGGGCTGGGCATCGAGCTGCCGTTCGAGCAGGGCATGAACCCGTGGGTGAACCTCGGTGTCAACTTCCGGTACTTCTTCGCCCGCAAGACGATGTTCGTCAAGTACTCCGAGGGGTTCGTCGTGCTGCCCGGCGGGTTCGGCACGATGGACGAGCTGTTCGAGGCGCTCACCCTGGTGCAGACCCACAAGGTCACCGAGTTCCCCATCGTGCTCATGCGCACGTCGTACTGGTCGGGGCTGGTCGACTGGCTGCGCGAGGCCGTCGCCGGGGGCGGGATGATCGCCGAGAGCGACCTCGACCTGCTGCACCTGTGCGACGACCCGGACGAGGCGGTGCAGATCGTCGTGCAGCACGGTGAGCAGATGCGCGCTGCCGCCGGCTCCCAGGCGGCCGAGGAGTGGTGACAGCCACCGACGCCCCCGAGGCTCGACGAGGCGTGCGCCAGGACCAGCGCCGCGCCCGCCTGCCCCGAGGCTGGTGGGACCCGCGCCGCTGGTCGTGGTGGGTGCAGACCCTCGCGGTCTACGCGGTGAGCCGGTTGTGGCTGGCCGTGGTGTTCGCCCAGGCCGCCGCCCGCCAGCCGTCCAACGGATGGACGTCGACGGTGTCACCGTCGTACTTCGAGTTCGTCGCCTCCCAGTTCGACGGGGCGTGGTACCAGAGGATCGTCACCTGCGAGCCCGGTTGCGGGTTCCTCGGCCTGGGCTACCCGGACCAGCTGCCGGTGGGCGCCGACGGGTCGGTGCAGCAGAACGCCTGGGCGTTCTTCCCGGGCTTCCCGCTGCTGGTCCGCGGCGTGATGAGGCTCACCGGGGGCAGCTGGACGGTGACCGCACCCCTGGTCGCCACCGCCCTGGGAGCCCTGGCGATGCTGGTCGTCTACCGGCTGATCGTCGACGGGGCCCGGGCGGCCGTGGTGGCGCGCCCCGGTCTGCCGCTGGCCACGGTCGCGGTGGTCTGCTTCTTCCCCACCGCCCCGGTGCTCCAGACGGCCTACACCGAGTCGTTGGCGCTGCTGCTCATCGCCCTGGCGTTGTGGGCGATGGTCCGCCGCTGGTACCCGTTGGCGGCGGTGACCATGGTGGCGCTGGGGTTCACCCGGGCCGTGGCGCTGCCGATGGCGGTCGTCGTGGTCGCGCATGCTGCGGCCCGGTGGTGGGCAGCCCGCCGCGCCCGCCAGCCGGTGCTCGCGGCCGCCGACGGGGCGCCACCCGGTCTCGACGCCTCGACCTCGCGCCGTGACGTCCCGCTGCGGGACTGGGTGCAGATCGGCGCGCTGTTCGTCGTCGCGGTGGTCAGCGGGTTCTGCTGGCCGTGGCTGACCGCCTGGGTCACCGGCACGCCCGACGCCTACCTGCACACCCAGCGGGCGTGGCGGGCGACCAGCACCGAACCGTTCGCCGGCTGGCAGATCTCGCAGTTCTGGGTGGGCAGGCTGCTGACCCAGCTGGGGGTCGACCTGGACAGCCTGGACCCCGCGGTGCTCCGGACCACGACCGTGCTGCTGGTGATCGCCGCGCTGGTGCTGGTCGTCACCCTCCTGGCCCTGCCCGCCGGACGCCGCACCGGACCAGAGCTCGAGGCCTGGTCGGCGGGGTACCTGGGGTACATCGCCGCCGTGGTGGAACCAGGGTCGTCGCTGGCCCGGTTCCTGCTGCTCGCCTTCCCGATGGCGGCCGTCAGCGTCGGGCTGGTCACCCGCCCGGCGTGGGCCCGGCGGGCCTGGCTGGCGGTGCTCGTCGTCGTCATGGCGTGGCTGCAAGCCGTCTGGGTCCACGACATCTGGACCTACGGCATCGGTGGCGACTGGCCGCCGTGAGCGCCTCTCGACGGTCCTCCCGGCGGGCGCCCCAGGGCGACGGTCGTCGCCTGGCCGATGCCGGTACCCGCGCCGGTCCCGCCCGGCCCTACAGGTCTGGCAGCGGGAGCTGGACCGTCCTGGCGACACCGGTCGTGACGTAGATGCCGCGCCCGGGCGGGAACTGGGCACGTTGCGCCCGGCCGAACGACGTGCGGAACAGGGTCTCCCCGTCGATGGCGTCAGGGGCGAGGGCGATACCGCGTCGGGTGTTGCGGATCTCGGAGACGAGCGGCCAGGCCGAGGCCCAGGTCGGGGTCTCCGACTCGGCGACGATGAGGTGCCCGTTGCGGCGGGCGGCCTTGAACACCTCGACCAGGGGCTGTTCGACGGGGGTTCCGACGATGTCTGCCAGCGCCTCGACGACGAGAGCCACGCCGGGGCGTTCGTCGTCGTCGGAGGTCGGTGCAGGTTCGCTGACGATGTCGAGCAGCTGGTGGGCCAAGTTCTTCGCGGCGTCGAGGGTCGTGGCGGTCTCGTGCCACCAGGGAAGACGGCCGTTGGGTCCGCGGCGCACCCCGATGTAGTACAGCGGCAGGAACGGGTCCCACCGGTGCAGGGTGGCACCCATCCAGGCGACGGCCGTGGTGCGGCCAGAACCGGGGGGACCGGCCAGCAGGAAGGGACCCACGGGGGCGAACCCGACCGGTTCCAGGGTCTCTTCGCAGATGCCCAGCACCGGGCGCCCGTCGACCTGGTCGGGCAGCGACGACGCAGCAACCTGGGTGGTGAGCCGACGGACGGGAGGCGCGGTCGGCCCCCCGGCCTGCCGGGCGGCGAGGGCGTCCACGGCCCGGGCCTGGTCGGCGAGGTCGGTGTCGCCGCCGAGCACCGCGAGCTGGATCTCCTGTCCGGTGCCGGCCAGCACTGCGCGCCCCGGGGGCGAGTCGTTGTCGATCACGTCGTTCGGCACGTCGAGCGTCCGGTAGGTGTTCTGGTCGGCCTGTCGCAGGACCAGACGCAGGCCGACGGACGAGATCATCGAGCTGGGGATGGCACTGGGACGTTCGGCGGCGATGACGACGTGCACACCGAGGGGGCGCCCCTCGACCAGGACACGTCGGAAGGCGTTGAACGACGCGAGCCTGCCCCCGGGGGTCTCGTTGGCGTCGCGGAAGGCTGACATCCCGTCGACCAGCAGGATGATCCGCGGCTCGTCGGGCCGGCCGGCCAGCTCCCGGTACCGGCCGAGCGACCCGGCCCGGGCGGCGGCGAAGCGGCGGGTGCGGTCTTCGACAGTCGCCAGGAGGTCGCGCAGCAGCCGCGTCACCCGCTCGGTGTCGGCCGGGTCGAGGACCCCGCCGACGTGGGGGAGCGGTTCGAGCATGGCCAGCCCTCCGGCGCCGAAGTCCAGGCCGTAGACGTACACCCGGCCGGGGTCGGCCAGGCCGGCGGCGGTCGCGACGGACCTCAGCGTCGTCGACGCACCGGCACCGGAGGCCCCGAAGACGGCCAGCGCACCGTCGTCAGGCCGCCAGGTCCACACCGACTGGGCCTGGGACTCCGGCTGGTCGACCATGCCCAGACCGAGCTCGTCGGGTCGTTGCGGCAGGTCGGCCAGCTCGTAGCAGGTGGCCAGCTCGGGCAGCCAGGGTCGTCGCGGGGCGGGCAGGCCGACCCGCCGGGCGGCGTCGACCACCTGGTCGACGCAGCGGCGCAGGTCTGTGGGTGCGTCGTCGTCGGGGGTGGCGCCGGCACCGGGTGCGGCCGGGACGTGCCAGGGGCGTCCGGGCCCGACGGTCAGGGTCTCGATGTCGATGGTCGGCGCGTGGGTGACCCCGACGGACCGTCCGCCGACGTAGGCGGTCTGGAACATCGTGACCCGCCCGGGCCCGGTGCGGACCGCCGCCCGGCCGGGCAGACCAGGGTCGATGTGGGCGGTGACAGGCACCCCGACGACATCGGTCGAGTCGTGCTCGTCGGCGGTGCGCAGCGCGATCCGCAGGTTGGTGTTGGCCCGCAGGTTGTCCCGGATCACCCCGGCGGGGCGCTGGGTGGCCAGCACCAGGTGCAGGCCGAGGGAGCGGCCGCGCTGGGCCACGTCGACCATCCCGTCGACGAACTGCGGCACGTCCGAGACCAGGGCGGCGAACTCGTCCACGACGATGACCAGCGCGGGTGGGGTGCGCGGGTCGCCGCTGCGTTCCATCGCCGCCAGGTCTTTGGCCTTGACCGAGGCGAGCAGCTTCTCCCGGTAGTGCAGCTCGGCGCGCAGCGAGGTCAGCGCCCGGCGCACCAGGTGCGGGGTGAGGTCGGTGACCAGGCCGACGCAGTGCGGCAGGTCCACGCAGTCGGCGAACGCCGCGCCGCCCTTGTAGTCGACGAACAGGAACGTGGCCCGGGCGGGGGAGTGGGCCGAGGCCATGCCCAGCACCCAGGTCTGCAAGAACTCGCTCTTGCCGGCGCCGGTGGTGCCGCCGACCAGCGCGTGCGGCCCGTCGTTGCGCAGGTCGAGAACGAACTGCCCGTCCGGTCCCTGGCCGACCACGGCGCGCAGCGTCGCGGGCTGGCGCCGGTTCTCGCCCTGGCCGGGCAGCGACCCGGTCTCGCGCCACCGTTCGAGCACCGTGTCGGGGGCGGTGGCGGTCTGACGGCCCACCAGGGTGAGGTAGTCCACCGACCGCGGCAGGTCGGTCTCGTCGGCCTCGGGTTCGCCCGAGTCGACCACACCGGACAGGCGCTGGGCGAAGTGCCAGGTGCCGCTGGCGTCGAGGGTGTCGACCGCCACGGGCTGGGTCCGCCGTTCGGCGGGCAGGCCGAGCAGCCCGGCACCGACGTCCAGGTAGGCGCGGCAGGCCTCGGGCAGGGCGGTCACCTGGTCGGCGCACCACAGGACGTGCACCCCGGCACGCGGACCGTCAGCGGCCAGGCGTACCAGGCGGCCCCGCTCGACCGGGGTGTCGTCGGTGACGACGACGAGCACCGCGGGCAGGCAGGCCCGTGTGTCGGCCCGGTCAGCGACGATCTCCTCCAGCATGGCGATGGTGCCCAGCCCGGCGGCCGGGTCTGAGGCCAGCCACGGACCAGCCGGGACGTGAGGCAGCCACGGCGTCCACGACCAGCCACGGGCTGAGCGGCGCGACGCCAGCACGGCCAGCCGCAGGTGGGCTGGGGAGTGCTGGGCCAGCAGCTGGCAGACCAGCGCCCAGGCCGCGCCGCTGACAGCCTCCTCGGGACCGGCGATGCCGAACGAACCGACCTCCCGCAGGTCGACCGTCAACGGTACGCCCCCGACCTGCCGCAACGGTTCGACGGTGCTGGTCAGGGTCTGCCACAGCTCGGCGGGCGTGCTGCCGCGCGGTGGGAGCACGACGGTCGTGCGGGAGTCGTCGCTGCCCATGCCGACCCGGGCGAGGAGAAAGTCGTCGTCGGCCGGCCGTCGGCTCCACAGCAGCGGGTCGAGCCGGTTGGCGGCGTCGGTCCAGCGCGCGGGCGCCGGGTGCTCGGCGGCACGGGCTGCGACCTCGGCCTCCTGGTCGGCGCGGACCTGGTCGGCCAGGGCCGCGAGGTCGGTCCGGAACTGCTCCGACTCCCGGGCGAGACGCTTCTTGGCGCTCCGCCGTCGGTCGAGCCACGAGCCC
The DNA here is from genome assembly GCA_031556715.1 of Cellulomonas sp. Lineage (GTDB taxonomy): Bacteria > Actinomycetota > Actinomycetes > Actinomycetales > Cellulomonadaceae > Cellulomonas. The sequence goes on along the minus strand of JAVBSR010000017.1, from coordinate 17,637 downwards.
AGCATCATCAGCGGGCTGAGCGCCATGAACCCCAGGGACATCGGGTTGCGTGTCATCGTGAACGCGAGCGCACCCAGCAGCGCCGGGGCGAGCATGGCGATCCAGTTCAGCGGTTGGGCGGCTGACGGCACCGGCGGGGTCGGGGCATCGAGCTCTTGCTCCGGGTAGCGCGGGGCGACCACCGGCGAGCGGTTGAACCGGACGGTGGAGGTGGAGGGACCAGACCCAGCCTGCCAGCGGATCTGCACCGTGGTCTGGCCGATCTCGACCAGGTCGCCGTCGACGAGGTGCACCCGGTTGACCAGGCCGCCGTCGATGGACAGGCCGTTGGCCGACCCGTTGTCGACGATCTCCACGCCGCGGGCGCCGACCAGGAGCCGGGCGTGCACCCCGGACACTGTCGGGTCGGTCAGGCGGACGGTGACCCCCTGGTCGCGCCCGATGGTCGACACGCCGGCCGGGACGTCGACGGCACGCCCCGCGTCGGGACCTTCCGTGACGTGCACCCGGACCGCGGCCGGACCCGGTTCGACCGCGGCGCCGGGTCGGTGCGTGTCCAGCTCGAGCGTCGATCCGGCGCGCAGCCCGGCATCGGCGACGGAGATGTCCCGCGACAGGACCCGGGCGGCGGTGGCACCCGGGGCGAGGACCCGCATCCGGGGCCGTGCCGTGGCGGTGTCGCCAGGCAGCGGGGCGGAGCCCGAGCGTTCCACGCGCAGGAACAGGTCGGCGACGTCCCCGATGGTCGCCCCGGCATCGGTCGACAGCGCGATCGGGTCCAGCTTCCCGTCGGCTCGGCGGTACAGCAGTCTGGTACGCATGGATCAGCCCGATGGTAGGGGGAGAGCCGCGACTTTTTGTCCGGCCTTTGTTGCTGTGCAGTCGGAGCGCCTGCTCTGACAGATGAGACGGTCGATGGTCACGTGGCAGTCGACAGGTCCGTGTCGTCAGCTTGGTGACGGAGAGGGCGACGGTGTCGCCGTCTCGGGCGGTGGTGGTGCCTCGGGGACTGGGCCAGGCCAAGGGCCGTAGACTTGTTCCAGGCACTCGCGGTCGAAGGACACCCCGTTGACGCCGACGGGAACTCTCTGCCCGCACGGAAACGCGTACTCCTCGTCTTGGTAGAAGCTGTTCGCAGTCTGGAGGTCGTGCGGACGTCCTCTGAACAGAAGAATATTGCCCGTGGGCTCCACCGATGTCTCGGCCCAGGCAAGCCTGAGCAGGTAGTCCAGATTCTCTGGATCGATGAATGCAACATTGATAACAATGTCAGTCTTCCCCGGCTCGCTGCTCACCATGTCACGGATGCGCACCACTCCGTCGACCGACCTAGGCTTTCCGTCGCGAGGCCTGGCGAGGTCGTCGATATCGAGCGAGGATCTCGGACCCTATCTGTGCGATCTGCCCGCAGGTGTGGGTCCCGTGAGGGCCCTGGTTGGTGGCCCCGCAGCGCGTCTGGGTAAGTTCGGTCAACTCGTCAGGAACGGCCGGCACCGGCCCCGGCCAACGACCGTACAGGTGTTCCATCAGGTCGGCAGCGCCCTTGCATCGGGAGCACGGGTCGTCGCGCAGGAGTGATTCTATGACGTCCTCTGCTCCTATTGTCGAGCCGTCTGGTCTGAATACGACGATGGAACCGATGCCGGATCGCGACCCCTGTTTTTCTACCGGGTCGTGGCTGGTCTCGGCCCAGGCCAGCCGTAGGAGGTAGTCGACTGCTGCTTCTTCTTTCTGGGGTGTGTCGACGCCGGCGCTGAGCTCAACGGCGGTCTCATACTGGTATTCAAAGGGAAATCCGGTGGCACCGACTCGGATGGTCGCGCCGTAGAACAGACCCGACTGCATGGCGGTCTCGTTGATCTCAGGGAGGTCGTGGATCCCGTACGGCTTGGGGGTACAGGCTGAGCAGGTCAGCGCCACGAGCAGCGTCGCGACAGCCGCGGCACCATACCGCCTAATCCGTACTCGATTCGCAAGCATATTAGTGTACCCTCTCTGCTCGGAAGTCGATTATTGTTTGAGATCCCTCAAAAAATGGCGCCACAGTGCGGGCGTACGCTCCGTCGCTCATGTATTGCGAGTCCTGAGCGGCTTGGGCCGTCTTGGCATAGGTTAGAGCATTGTGCTGACTGTCGATGTAGGGCCTAGTGATATCCTTCTTAGGGTTGGGAATAATCGGCGCGGTGTCGGTGACCGTGGTCCAGTTCGGCAGGTCGGGGTTGTCCACGCCGTCGACGTGAGGAACGAAGTCGTCGTAGTGCTCGACGGCCAGCACCTGGATATCGCTGCCGATATCGAAGCGGGCGATGGGCGATCCAGCGGTGAGCACCGCCTGGACGTCGTAGGTGTTGGTGAAGGACGGGTCGGAGGCAAGGTACCCGGCGGTGATCCCGCCGAGGGAGAATCCGGTCAGCATCACAGGGTCGCCTTTTTCGATGCCCGCCTGCTGCATCGCTTCGCGCACGGCGCCGGCGAGCGCGCTGGGCTCACCGCTCATCTCGACCAGGCAGGCCGAGATATCGTTCAGGGCCGGACCGGCCGACGGGTTCCATGACTGGGTTGACGGGATCTGGACGATCCAGCGTGCCACACCGTCACCCCCGACGACTTCCACGACACGGATGCGTGAGTAGTCGGGCTCATTCGATTCGTCCGCGTAGTCTATCTGATCGTATTCGTCTATTTCCCAGAGGCTACGGAGCGTGTCGTCTATGCTGGAGATATGCTGAATCCTGTTACTGGCATTGTCGTTGAGCACCAAGTCGTCCTCCTCGCTCGTCGGGCGGACCGTGAAGCTGCCGTCGTCAAACAACCCGAAGGTGGATCCGCCGGTGAGTATGGCGGCGACGGCCTGCTCATAGGTGAGAGGCATGCCTTGTCCTGGTCTTCCGCCGGCCCAGCCGTTGGCGGCGCTCATCACGAAAAAGCCTATCGGGTTGCTGGTGAGGCCGTTGATGAGGCCCGGCGCTCCGCGGGTGAGCGGATCGATGATCTCGGGGTGCTGCTCCAGCCATTCCAGCAGCCCTGTCTTGCCGGCCAGGGCGAGCGCTTCTTCGCCTTGGTCGCCGAGGATCTCGCCGAAGCTGCGCGGGTCGTAGCTCCGGTCGATGAGGCCGCGAGCCTGGTCGATTCCCCAGGCCATCCCGGCCTGCTGCAAGAACTGGGCGCCACCGATCAGCGCGACGGCGGGCAGTGCGTATCCCACGGAGTAGCCGACGAGACGTGCGGCGCCGTCCGCGGCGGCGGCTATCGCCCGGTCGGCCAGCTCGTACGCCTCGACGGCGCCGACCAGCAGGGCGCCGAGCACCCCGACCTCGACGGCGTCGGCGGCGAGGTCGATGCCGACGCCGGCGAGCCTGCTCTCGACCCGCAGGGCTTCGACCGGGGCGAAGGGGGCGCTGGAGAGCACATCAGGGTCGGTCGCGTACCGGCCGATGGTGGCAGCGTCGTCGACGAACATGGTGGACATGCCCATCAGCAGCTCGCCCGAGCGCTGCATGTCGGTGTACCTGGCGGTGACACCACGGGCCCCGCCCCGATACTGTGCGTCGTCGCTCACTGGTCTGCCTCCCGCTGCAGTGCGGCCACGGTCGTCAGGTAGTCGGCGATGATGCTGCCCGCCGTGACGGTGGCGAGGCGGACGGTGGTGGCGTCGACCAGGTCGGGGCCGCTGGGCTTTTCACTGGCGGTCAGGGCTGTGGGGTCGGTCTGGGAGGCGAGCGACACCCACGTGCCCTGCGCGTTCAGGTACAGGGCGTGCTGCGTCGGGAGGTGCGGTGCGGTGGCGGTGACCTCGAACCCGGCGTCGATGCCGGCCGCCAGGCTGAGGAACGGCTCGCCGGATCGGTCAGCGCCGACCTGCTGCCACAGCTGCCGGGCGACCTCGGGGTCGCGGTCGGGTCGGGAGGCTGCGACGGCTGCGACCGACTCTGCCAAGGTCAGGACCACCGGTGCCGTGACCATGGCGCGCTCGTCAGGCTGTCGGACCTGCTCGAACAGGTCCAGCGGCCGGGCGAGGGTCGGGCCGGTCTGGGCCATCGACAGCACGATCGCGTCCTCGTCGACCCAGGGGTCGGCGGCGGTCGTCGGGTCGTCGGGTGGTCGTCGGGCCCGCAGCAGGCTGGTGCCCCACTGGGCATCGCACGCGAGGACTTCGATCCAGTGCTGTTCCCGGGTCCACGCCTGGGCGGCCACGACGGCGGTCGGGCGGTGCAGCACGTCCAGGAACCGGCGGACGTGGGGCTCGACCGGGCCGTCTGGCCCCGGCCCCAGCAGTCCGGCGTCTCTCAGGGCCGTGCGAGCGGTGGTGTCGCGGGGCTCGCGCTCGGTCGGTGGTACGTCGTCGGACCAGACGAAGTGGAACCCGTCGGGCATCCGTCCGCCCCAGGAGGCTTCCAGCTGTCGTAGCTCGTCGGCGGTAAGCGTGCACCGCGCTGTGGGTGTGCCCATGCTCACAGCCACCCCCGCACGGCGCGGATGGTGCCGCTGGCTGCTCGGCCGATGCCGTCGAGCGCGTCGCCGGCGCCGTCCTTCACGTCTCCGAGGAAGTCGGTCACGTCGGACGCGCCGTCCTGGAGGCGGCCCCAGACGAGGTCCGCCCCCATGCCCAGCACACCTGCCAGCGCCGCGATGTCCCCGAGGTGATCCTCGACCGCGTCGGCGTAGGCGAACATCGCCGTCGCCGCCTCGTCGATCTGCCCGCTGCGGGTGCGCATGGTCGACACCGCCCGGTCGACCCGGCTCCGGTAGCCGTCAGCCGCGGTGGAGACCCACCCGGGATCCGACGTCTGAGCGGTGTTGGCATTCTCGCCCACGGTGTCGGCGAATCCCTGGAGGCTGCGTGCGATCGACCGCAGCGCCTCAACGTCGTTCCACACTATGTGCCCCCATCATGTGTCTCCTGTCCTGAATCCCGCGATGAGCGGGCGGCAGTGCCGTGCTGCCGACCCCCGGTCCGGTCACGTGCCCAGGCGGTTGTCCGATCCGGGGACGGTGTTCTCGTTCGAGATCATCTGGTTGAGCCGGTCGACCAGCTCGAGGACGACGCGTCCTCCGGCGGTTCGCAGGCTCCCGGTCTTCTTGGCGGCGGGGCACAAGGTGAGGCTCACTCCCGAGCGGGTGACGAGCACGAGGGCCGGTTGGGGGCCGTTGTTCGCGACCTCACCCTCACCGGGGAACACCCCGACGAGCTGTTCCCAGGGAAGCTCGACCACGGGTTCTGGGGTGTCGCGGCCGCGCCACAGGCCGATTCCGCCGTGGTCGATCACCATGCTCAGCGCGGTGCCCTGGGACTTGCGGACCTTCGGGTCGACGATGCCCTGGGCCCGCAGGGCATCGCGCAGCCCGGCGGCGCCCCAGACCTCGATCACGTCGGCACCAGGGTGGGCGGCGACGACCGCCTTGTGCCGTCCGGTCGCGGAGGACGACAGGAGTACCAGCACGACCGCGAGCACGATGGTCATGACCAGGGCGATCGGCACCATGGGCCGCCAGCCGTCACGCAGCGACACCATCAACATGGCGAAGGCGCCGATCGCCAGCGGGGCCATGCGTCGGTAGCTGAACTTCATCAGGACAGTCCTTCCAGAGGTAGCGGGAACGGCTCGCTGACCAGCCAGCCGGTGCCCGCGTCGGTGATGCGCAGGGTCGAGACGACAGCGTCGAAGAGCTCCAGCAGCGGTGCGGCAAAGGTCCGTTCGGGGACGGTGAAGCTCATGGAGACGAGACGGTCGTCGCCGAGCCCGAGGTCGGTCCAGTAACGGGCGAGGGTCATGGGCACATCGGCCGTCGTGGTGGTGCGCAGCGATCGCAGCACCGGGCCGCAGGGGCCGTCGCCGAGGTCGAGCGCAGCGTCAGGGTGCTGGTCCTCGACGGTGCTGATCAGGAGCTCCAGTCCGTGGCCGGTCGTCGTGCCAGGGCAGCGGGCGCCGACCAGCGAGACCGGTATCGGCGGGTCGAACATCTCCAGCGCACCGATGGCCAGCAGCCAGGCGTCCTCGTCAGCGGCGGCGGCCGCCTGGGCTTCAAGGGTGTCCAGCAGGGCCTGGCGGATCCCGGCCCGGCTGGGGTCGGAGCCGATCTTGGCGTCGACGAGCTGGTGGATCTGCGCTGAACGCCGGTCAGGGTCGGCCGGATCGATCGAGAACCAGCCGCCGGGCAGGGTCAGCCCGATCCCGGACGCGGAGGCGCCGGGACGGCTCTGCCGTGCCGGTGGTGCCGACGGAGGGATGCTCACGGGCCAGACCCTACAGTCAGTCGCTGGTCCGAGGTGGCCGGATTGTCCCGATTGGTCCCTCGAACTTCAGGTCGCTGTCCTGAGCAGTGCGTTCACTACCGCGATCCGCCGTCCTGCTCGTTCTGAGCGTTACTGAATGTGACGAAGGTCACACCAGAGTGGCGGCGTTCGACCGGCAGTGTCCGATATGTTCCTGTTGCCGGGGCCACCGAGGACCCCGTCGCAGGGGGTTCAAGCCTTCTGCGTCCCTTGCTGACTGAAGGAGCTTGCCATGGGCATGGACGTGTCGTACGAAGAGATGAACACCGCGGCGACCCGGCTGACCACCGGACAGGAAGAGATCACCTCTACCTTGAACAGCCTCAAGGGGTACATCGACGGCCTGATCGGCAACGGGTTCGTGACCGACCAGGCCTCGGTCGCGTTCGGGCAGTCGTACCAGGAGTTCACTACCGGCGCCACGACCGCGATCGAAGGTCTGACCGGCATGGCCAACTACCTCACCCAGGCTGCACAGACCCTCGCCGACACCGACCAGGCGCTGGCCGCCGGGTTGCGGAACTGACGTGTTCATCTGGTCCGGCGGACCTTGTGAGGACTGCTCGGTTCGAGTCGGGGGCTCGCGCTGATGCCCGATGCGACCGGGCTGCTCCTGGACCCTGAGGCACTGCGCGGCCACGGCACGTCATTGTCCACGCTGGCTGACAGTCTCAGCAGTGTCCAGGGCACGGCCGACGACATCCAACAGGCCTTCGGCCACGACGGTGTCAAGCATGAGGTCGTCGAGGTTTCCAGTCAGTGGGACGACCGGCGCCGGGGCATGGTCGAAGTGATGCGGGAGCTCGCCAGAGCGTTCGAACAGGTCGCCGAGTCGTTCGTGGCGTGCGACAGCGATCTGGCAGGTGCCTGCAGCGCGGAAGAATAGTGCTGTGCTGCGGTCGCTGGTCGCCGCGCGTGGCTGCAGCCCGCCGTCGCCACGACTCACCGGGTCCCAGGCCGGTCAGGGGCGGGCCGGTGGGCGGTCCAGGAACGATGGTCGTGCCGCAGGGGTCGCCGAGGGCCGGAGCGGGCGTGGGCTCTGCCTCGGCAGGGATCCTCGTTCTGGCACCAGGTGGCATCGAACCGGCGTCGACCGACACGCGGTTGGGCCACGGGTGGGCGGTGCGTGCCCTAAAATGGCTCTGGTCCCCCGGTGGCAGGTGGTCGACGCCTGGCGGTGCGCTGGGTGGGCTGTCCGCTTGACGTTACAGGTGAAGGAGAGGCCGCCGATGGCCGCGATGAAGCCGAGGACCGGCGACGGCCCGATGGAGGTCACCAAGGAAGGCCGCGGCATCGTCATGCGCGTCCCCCTGGAGGGCGGTGGACGCCTGGTCGTCGAGCTGAAGGCCGACGAAGCTGCCGACCTGGGTGAGAAGCTGACGTCCGCCGTCGGCTGATCGTCGGTCATGGCCTCCGTCCTGCCCAAGGTCACGCTGACCGGTGGTGAGGTCGCCAGCACGCCTCTGCTGGCGTCGGGGTCGTTCGACGCCCTCGCCGTCCCGGTCGGTCCCGCGACCGACGGTGACGATGCGCTGACTCCCGGGTCGGGTGCCGCCCAGGCGGCGGCCCGGTTCGGTATCGACCTGGCGGGGCTGGCCACGCGGGCGGGCCTCACCGGGAAGGCGGGGGAGGCGCACGTCGTCGACCTGCCGCAGACCGTCGGTTCGGCGGTGCACCTGCCGTGGGGCGACCTGCCCACCCGGCTGGTCCTCGTCGGGACCGGAGCCGGGACCGGCACCGACCTGCGCCGGGCCGGGGCGGCCCTGGCGAACGCCACACGTGGCCTGGACCGGGTGGTCGCGACGGTCGCGACCAGTGCCGCCGACTCGGCGTCGCGCACCGCCGAGGTGGTGCGGGTCTTCGTCGAGGGCTACCTGCTGGCCGCCTACCCGACGTTCACGCTGGCCAGCAAACCTCCCGAGCGGGCCGCCGCGCTGGTGCTGCTCGGCCCCGACGGTACCCGGGCAGAGGCCGCTGTCGATGCCGCCCGGGCGGTCGCACAGGCCACCTGGCTCGCACGGGACCTCACCGCCACCCCGGCCAGCACGAAGACCCCCGCCTGGCTGGCCCAGCAGGCATCGCGCAAGGCCAGAGCGGCTGGTCTCGAGGTCGAGGTGCTGGGGCCGCGCCGGCTGGCCGACGAGAAGTTCGGCGGGCTGCTCGCCGTCGGAGGAGGGTCGGCCTCCGGGCCCCGGCTGGTACGGGTCACGTCGGCGCCGCAGCAGGTCACAGGTGCCCGGCACGTCGTCGTCGTGGGCAAAGGAATCACGTTCGACACCGGCGGGATCAGCCTGAAACCGCGCGAGTCGATGGTGACGATGAAGACGGACATGGCCGGGGCGGCTGTCGCCCTGGCCACGGTGCTCGGGGCTGCCGCGCTGGGCGTGCCCTACCGGGTGAGCGCGGTGCTGGCCCTGGCGGAGAACCATCTGGGCGGGGCGTCGTACCGGCCCGGTGACGTGGTGAGGGTCCACGGCGGTCGGACCGTCGAGGTGACGAACACCGACGCTGAAGGCCGCATGGTCCTGGCCGACGCCCTGGACTGGGCCGTCACCACCCTGGCCCCCGACGTGCTGGTGGACGTGGCGACCCTCACCGGCGCGGCGAAGGTCGCCCTGGGCCTGGGTACCGGCGCGGTGCTCAGCGACGACGACAGCCTGGTGGAGGCCCTGACGGTCGCCGGGCAGACGGCCGGCGAACCGCTGTGGCGACTGCCCCTGGTCGCCGAGTACGAGACGTTCCTGGACTCGGACATCGCCGACGTGCGGCAGGAGAGCAACGACCCGAGGTCCGGTGCCGGGGCGATCCTGGCCGCCATGATGCTGCGCCGGTTCGTCGGACCGCGCGACCAGCCCGGGGCCGTCCCGTGGGCCCACCTCGACATCGCCGGCCCGGCCCGGTCGTCCTCCGCCCGCCACGAGACCCCCGAAGGCTCGACCGGCTTCGGCGTCCGCCTGCTGCTGTCCTGGCTGTCCGCCCCCACGCTGGGTGTCTGACCAGTCGGCGCGGTGACCCGACCGCCTCGACCACGGCCTAGCGCCGGACGGCCAGCAGCACCCCGTCGCCGACGCTCAGCAGCACCGTGTCGAACCGGTCGTCGGTGCGCAGGGTCCGGTTCAGGTCGCGGGCGGCGACGGTCTGCTCGTCGCGCCGGGCCGGGTCGGCAACCTGGTCGCGCCACAGCGCGTGGTTGACGGCCAGGGTGCCGCCGGGGCGCAGCAACCGGACGGCATGCTCCGCGTAGGTCGTGTGGCTCTCCGGGTCGGCGTCGACGACGACGAGGTCGTAGGCGGCGTCGGTCAGCCTCGGCAGCACGTCCTGGGCGCGCCCGCGGATGGCTCGCACCCGGGTGGGCCGCACCCCGGCCTCGGCGAACGCCTCTTTCGCGGCTCGCTGGTGCTCGACCTCCACGTCGATGGTGGTGAGCACGCCGTCGTCGGGCATCCCGCGCAGCAGGTGCAGCGCGCCGACCCCGGTGCCGGTGCCGATCTCGACCACCGCCCGGGCCCGGGCCGCCAGCACCGCCAGGAGGGCGCCGGTCGCGGGGCTCACCGCCTCGACGCCCAGCTCTTCGGCCCGTTCGCGTGCGTCGGCGATGACGTCGTCCTCGGTGACGCTCTCTTCGCAGTAGAACCAGGACAAGGCCTTGTCGGTGGGCATCGCGGCTCTCAGCGCTCGGTGGACGGCCCAGCGGGCGGGACCGGTGCCTAGCCTAGCGGGCACCAGACAGGCCGCGGATTCTCGCCGACACTGTGGTTTTCGGCCGGCTGCATGGAAGTATGGACGGCATGACGACCAGCGACCTGACCGGTGCGGCGTCGTGGTGCCCGCCGTCGTGGGAGCAGATCGTCACCGAGCACTCGGTGCGGGTCTACCGGCTGGCCTACCGGCTGACCGGTAACCAGCAGGATGCCGAAGACCTCACCCAGGAGACGTTCCTGCGGGTGTTCCGGTCGTTGCACACCTACTCGCCGGGCACCTTCGAGGGGTGGCTGCACCGGATCACCACCAACCTGTTCCTGGACTCCACCCGGCGCCGGTCGAAGGTCCGCCTGGAGCTCATGGGCGACGACGCCGACTGGTTCGGCACCGTGTCGCCGGAGGAGTCTCCGGAGCGCCGCTACGAGCACCACAACCTCGACGACGACGTGCAGCGCGCCCTGGACGCGCTGCCCCCGGCCTACCGTGCGGCTGTCGTCCTCGCCGACATCGAACAGCTCTCCTACGAGGAGATCGCCGTGACGCTGGGCGTCAAGCTCGGCACGGTGCGCTCCCGCATCCACCGGGCCCGGGCCCAGCTGCGGGTCGCCCTGGAGCACCGGCGGCCAGCGGTCGTGCCGACCTCCGAGGAGGTGACGGCCCGATGACGTACCTCGGCCCCCGACCCCACCTCGGGTCCAGGATCAGCGCGCTCGCCGACGGACAGCTGTCAGCGGCCGAGGCCGACGACGCCCTGGCGCACGTGGCGGCCTGCCCGCGGTGCACCGACGAGCTCGGGGCGGCCCGCGCCGCCCGTGACCTGCTGGTCGCGACGGCCTGGACCACCCCACCGCCCGACCCGGCCCTGACGTCGCGTCTGCTGGCGATGCGCGCCGCGCCCCCGGTGCGGCCCGGCGACCCGTTCGCCGGGCAGCTGGTCCGGCTGCCCGGCACGCCGGGTGGCACCTGGGGAGCGTCGGGCGGGGCGCTGGGCGCCCCCGGGGCCAGCCGCGCACCGGTCTGGGCGGCGGGTTCGCTGGCGGGTCTCGCCCTGGTGGTCACGGTGCTGTTCCTGCTCGGTGCCCGGCCCGACGTCGTGCCGGTGGAGCATTCCGGGGTGCCGATGGCGCTCGGCCACGCTCAGCCGGCCGCTGAGGTCGTCGACCCGGCTGCGCTGCGGGCCGACGGCTGGACGGTGCCGGACCCGATGCCGGCAGGTTGGACGGTCACGGCCGCCGAGGTGTCCGACGGGGTGCTGGAGATCGACCTGACCGGTCCGGGCGGTGCTGTCGTCGTCGTCACCGAGCAGCGGGGCGCGCTGAACCGGGACCTGCTGGCGGCCCTGCCCACGGCCGACATGGGCGGCCGCACGGTCGCCGTGCTGTCGTACCAGCCGCGGGCGGTGGTGTGGCAGGCGGGCGACACGGTCGTCGGCATGGTCGTGGCAGACGTCAGCGTCGACTCCGAGACGCTCGTCGCGGCGTTCCCGGCGGGTGACTACGACGACGGGGTGCCGGCCCGGCTGGCCCGCGGCTGGGGCAGCCTGGCGTCGATGCTGCCGTAGCGCGGCTCGCTGCGGCAGGCTCGTGACGGGTGCGCTGTTCGGCCTGATCGGGCGCGCCACGAGAGTAACCTTGCTCCGTGATCAACGGCTACGAGCTCGTCGCGCTGCTGGTCATCGTCGCCGTCGTCGTCGGCCCGGAACGTCTGCCGGCCTATGCCAAAGACCTGGCGACGCTGGTGCGGCGGGGCCGTGAGCTGTTGCGCGACACCCAGGACCGGGTCAGTGCCGAGCTCGGCGACGTCGGCGAGGAGGTCGACTGGGCGGCGCTGGACCCGCGCCGCTACGACCCGCGACGTATCGTCCGCGACGCGCTGCGGGACGACGAACCGCCCCAGGAGCGGGCCTCCACCGCGGAGGCACGGCGGGTGGCGGCGCGCCGGGCCCGACCCGCCTCCAGGCCGGAGCCCGAGCCGCCCGATCCGTCGTCCGGAGCGCCGCCGGTGTTCGACGACGAGGCGACCTGAGGGCCGTCTCCGGCGTACCCTTCCCCCAACGACTGCAAGGAGCACCAGCATGCCCGCCCGCGCCCGGATCTTCTCGGGGATGCAGCCCACCTCGGACTCCCTGCACCTGGGCAACTACCTGGGTGCCCTGGTCGAGTGGGTCAAGCTGCAGGACGACCACGACGCGATCTACTGCGTCGTCGACCTGCACGCCCTGACCACCGGGCCGGACCCGCAGGTGCTGCGCGAGCGCACCCGGCGCACCGCGGCCCAGTACCTGGCGGCGGGGGTCGACCCTGCCCGGTCGGTGCTGTTCGTGCAGTCGCACGTCAGCGCGCACGCCGAGCTGGCGTGGTTGCTGTCGTGCCACACCGGTTTCGGCGAGGCCAGCCGGATGACCCAGTTCAAGGACAAGTCCGCCCGGTTCGGGGTGGGGGCGACCAACGTCGGCCTGTTCACCTACCCGATCCTCATGGCGGCCGACATCCTGCTGTACGACGCGGCGCTGGTGCCCGTGGGGGAGGACCAGAGGCAGCACCTGGAGCTGGCCCGTGACCTGGCCCAGCGGTTGAACAAGCGGTTCGGCAAGGGCACCGTCGTGGTGCCCGGCCCGCACATCGTCGAGGCCACCGCGAAGATCTACGACCTGCAGGACCCGACCGCGAAGATGAGCAAGTCGGCCGCCAGCCCGAACGGCCTGATCGAGCTCCTCGACGATCCGAAGGTCATCACCAAGCGGATCCGGTCGGCGGTGACCGACACCGGCCGTGACATCCGCTACGACCCGCAGGCCAAACCTGGGGTGTCGAACCTGCTGACCATCCACTCGGCGCTGTCCGGCACGCCGGTCACCGACCTGGAGGGGCACTTCGACGGCGCCGGCTACGGCGACCTCAAGGCCGAGGTGGTCGACGTGGTGCTCGGTGTCCTGGAACCGTTCGCCGAGCGGGTGCGCGGCTGGTTGTCCGACAGCGCGCTGGACGACGTGCTGGCCGAGGGGGCGGCCGGTGCGCGGGCCGTCGCCGGTCCGGTGCTGGACCGCCTGTACGGGGCTTGCGGCCTGCTGCCCGCCAAGGCCACGAGGTGATGCCGCCGCCGCTCGCCGAGGGCGAGCTGTGGATCGGTGTGTCGATCGCCGTCCCCGATCCGTACGGCGCTCAGCTGGCCGACGCGCGCGCCCGCTTCCGTGACCCGGCAGCGAGCCTCGTCCCGCCGCACGTCACCCTGCTCGGGCCGACGAAGGCCCGCCGGGACGACCTCGCCGTGGTCGACGACTACCTGGCCACGGTGGCAGTCCGGCACCAGCCTTTCGAGCTGCGCCTGGCCGGTGCGGCGACGTTCCGCCCGGTCTCCCCGGTGGCGTTCGTCCCGGTGGTGCAGGGCGGTCCGGCCTGCGCGGCGCTGGTCGACGACCTGCGGACAGGACCGCTGGCCCAAGAGCTGCGGTTCGAGTACCACCCGCACGTCACCGTGGCGCACGGTGTGGCCGACGACCTGCTCGACGCCGCCCAGACCGGCATGGCCGACTTCGCCGCGGAGTTCTCCGTCACCGCGTTCAGCCGCTACGAGCAGGGCACCGACGGGCAGTGGCGTCCCGCCCGCACCTTCGACCTCGGGTAGGCACGCCCCCGGCCCGTCGTCTCGACGGGCAGAGGACCTTCTCGACCCGCGCGCCCCTGGTCGCCGCCTCCGGGCTGCTCCGCTGGCCGTCGCGGGGCGCTGGCCATCGGACCTCCGGGTGATTCACTGGTTGAAACGAACGGTCGCCTCGGCGTAGGTTCGGCATCTCGCCCGGTGCGTCCAGGTCCGGGCTCGGCTGACAGGAGAGAACATGTCCAGCTTTGCAGGGAAGGTGGCGATCGTCACCGGCGCCGGGTCTGGCATCGGTGCAGCGTGCGCCCAGCAGCTCGCGGCGGGCGGCGCCAGCGTCGTGGTGACCGACATCAGCCTCGAGGCCGCCCAGCGGACCGTCGAGGCCCTGGTCGCCGACGGTGCGGCCGCGCTGGCGGTGCAGCAGGACACGGCCGTGGCGGCAGACAGCGAACGGGTCGTCGCACAGACCCTGGAGCAGTACGGCCGGCTGGACCTGGCGGTCAACAACGCCGGCATCGGCGGTGCACCCGGGCTCACCGGCGAGGTGGCACCGCAGGAGTGGGACCGCGTGGTCTCCATCAACCTGTCCGGTGTCTTCTACGGGATGCGGTACCAGATCCCCGCGATGCTGGGCACCGGCGGCGGCGCGATCGTCAACATCGCATCGATCCACGGCATGGTCGGGACGCCGCTGGGTGGCAACTCCGCCTACGTGGCGACGAAGCACGGTGTGGTCGGCCTCACCCGCAACGCCGCCGCCGAGTACGGCGCCCAGGGTGTCCGCGTCAACGCCGTGGGACCGGGCTACATCAACACCCCGCTGCTCGCCGGCATCCCCGACGAGGCGCGCGACCTGCTCGTCTCCAAGCACCCGATCAACCGCCTCGGCACGGCAGACGACGTCGCCGCCACCGTGGCGTTCCTGCTCAGCGACGCCGCGTCCTTCGTCACCGGCGCCTACAACCTGGTCGACGGCGGCTACACCGCGCTGTGACCCTCGTGCACCCGTCGGCGGCGTTGCCGTCGACGGGTGCACCCACCAGCCCAGGGCCGCGCCTCAGCCCTTGACCGAACCGGACATGAGGCCGCCGACGAAGTACTTGCCCAGGAGGATGTAGACCACCAGGGTCGGCAGGGAGGCCATGAGGGCGCCGGCCATGGCGGCGCCGTAGTCCTTCAGCATGGAACCACCGGCCATGGAGTACAGGGCCAAGGTGACCGGGCCGTTGTTGCCCGAGGAGAAGAACAAGGCGAACAGGAAGTCGTTCCAGGCCGAGGTGAACTGCCAGATCAGCACGACGACAAAGCTCGGGACGGACAGCGGCAGGACCACGCTGAAGTAGGTGCGCAGCATCCCGGCGCCGTCGACCCGGGCCGCCTCGATGAGCTCGTTCGGCACCGACTCGTAGTAGTTGCGGAAGATCAGCGTGGTGATCGGGATGCCGTAGATGACGTGCAGGAAGATCAGGCTCGGGGTGCCGGGCGGGATGTCCAGCCAGCGCACGATCTGGTACAGCGGGACCATGACCGCCTGGTAGGGGATGAACATGCCGAAGAGGATGAGGGTGAACACCACGTTGGCGTAGGGGATGCGCCAGCGCGACAGCACGAAGCCGTTCATCGAGCCCAGGAAGCTGGAGATGATCGCGGCCGGGACCACCATCTGGACCGTCCGGCCCAGGGCCGGGCCGATGGCGGGCAGGCCCCGGTAGCCGTTCCAGGCCGCCGTCCAGTTGTCCAGGGTCCACTCGGTGGGCAGGTTCCAGGCGTCGGACGCCGTGGCGTTGGTCTTGAAGCTCGTCACCAGCAGGACGTAGACCGGGATGAGGATGATGACGAGGAAGAACAGCAGCAGGACGTAGCGCACCAGGCGGCCCCAGGCGAAGCCACCTCCCCGGCGGCGGGTCGCGGGCGCTGGACGGTACAGCGTGGAGTCGGTGCCAGGCGCACTGGTCGATGTGCTCACGTCGCTCACTTCTCCGACTTCGTCATGCGGACCAGGTACGGGACGATGAGCACGAGCACGAACAGCAGCAGCACCACGCCGATGGCGGCAGCGCGCGCGTAGTCGTACTCGGACTTGGCGATGTACATGTCGATAGCCGGGACCTTCGTCTGGTAGTTCTGCGGCTTGGAGATCGACACGATGAGGTCGAACGCCTTCAGCGACATGTGGCCGATGATGATGAGCGCCGACAGCGCCACCGGCGACAGCTGGGGGAACAAGACGTGCCGGTACAGCTGGAACTCGCTGGCGCCGTCCACCCGGGCGGCCTCGCGCAGCTCCTCGGGGATACCGCGGAACCCGGCGAGGAACAGGGCCATGACGTACCCGGACAGCTGCCAGATCGCGGCCAGCGCGATGGCGGTGATGCCGGTCGAGTTGTTGTTCCACCACTCGTTCTGCAGGAAGTCGAGGTGGACGATCTGGAACAGGCGGTTCAGGCCTGAGGCGTTGTCGCCCTCGTTGGAGTTCAGCAACCACCGCCACACCACACCTGCTGCGACCGACGACACGGCCATCGGGAACAGGAAGACGGTGCGGAACAAGCCCTCGGCCCGGCTCCGCTTCTCCAGCAGGAACGCCCACAGGAAGCCGAAGAACATGGTCCCCACGACGAAGACCACGGTGTACAGCACGAGGTTCTTCAACGAGTGCTGGAACGCTTCGGAACCGAACAGCTGGCGGTAGTTCTCGATGCCGACAAAGCTGTGCGGCTTCACCCCGGTGGTCTGTCCGGCCGTGTGGATGTCGGTCAGGGAGGTCCGCGCGTTGAGCGCGATCAGGCCGTAGACGAAGACGCCGACGAGGATCAGCGACGGGGAGATCATCAACAGCGGCGGGCCGTAGCGTCGCCACCAGTGGTGGTACACGGAAACCTCCAGGATGGACACGGGTGCGGGGGCGGTTCCGCCCTTCCCCGTACTGCGGGGGCCTGCGGAGCCGCCCCCGCAGTACGGGGGGAGGTGCTACCTCGCCGTCCTACTTGTTCATCGCGGAGGCCAGCTCCGACTGGAACGTGCTCAGGTTAGAGGCGCCAGTCGTGAACTTCGACACTGCTGCGGTGATGTCGTTGAGCTGCTTGGTCGTGGCCGCCGCACCGTGCTGGAGCGAGGGGACGATCGTGTCGTCAGCGAACGACTTGATGGCGGTCTGCTGGTAGGTCGAGAACTCGGCCGGATCGATGTCCGTGCGCGCCGGGATCGAGCCCTTGATCTTGTTGAAGGCCACCTGGCCATCCTTGGAGGAGATGGTGTCCAGCCACGCCTTGGCGCTGTCGGGGTGCGGGGCGTTGGTGGTCAGCGTGAACGAGTCGGCCAGGAAGTCGAAGACTCCGTCGGTCCCGGGAGCCGGGGCGTAGACGTAGTCCTTGCCGTCCACCTGGTTGTGCGCGTCGTAGTTGGCCGGAGCCCAGTCGCCCATGATGTTGAAGGCGGCCTTGTCATCGATGAGCATCGTGTGCGGCTCTTCCCAGTCCAGGTCGTCCCGGTCTGTGTTGGTGTAGCTCATCAGCTTCTCGAACGTTCCGAGCGCGTCGGTGACCTCGGCGCTCTTCCAGTCGGTCTTGCCGTTCCACAGACCGTTGTAGGCCTCCGGGCCGAGCTTGGAGATGAGGACGACCTCGAGCAGGTGGACCTGGGTCCACGTGGTGCCGATCGACAGCGGGATGATGTTCGGCGTGTTCTGCTTCACCTGGTCCAGGGCGGCGATGAAGTCGTCCATCGAGGCGAAGTTGACGTCGGTCGACAGTCCGGCCTGCTCGAGCACCGGCACCGAGGCCCACAGCACGTTGGCCCGGTGGATGTTCGACGGGATCGAGTAGATCTTGCCGTCAGCGGTGAGCAGGTCGATGAGGTCCTGCGGGAAGACGTTGCGCAGGTTGAACTCGTCGTACAGGTTCGAGACGTCCTGGACCTGGCCGGCCTCGATGTAGTCCTGGATCTCCTTGCCCGCGTGAGCCTGGAAGCTGTCTGGCGGGTCACCGGCGGCCAGCCGGTCCTGGAGCAGGTTCTTGGCCGAGCCGCCACCGCCGGCCACAGCACCGTTGACGAACTTGATGTCG
>JAVBSR010000068.1:0-6347 GCA_031556715.1 Cellulomonas sp. | reverse complement strand
GGCTGGTTCTGCACCGGGCCGGTCAGCCCCGGGTTGTTGGGGTCGACCAGGGCGGGCACCAGCTGGCGGGTGCCCTTGTCCCAGGCGTTGGTCCAGGCGCGGCGCCACGAGGCGTGCAGGTCGTCGGGCAGCCAGGCGATGGTGGAGTCCACCAGATCACCAGCGGCGTCGGCCTCGATCTTGTCGGCGTTCTGCGTCAGGTACTCGGTCAGGGCCTGCCGGTCGGTCTCGACCATCTCGGAGGCGTGGCGCGTGACGTACTGCCCCAGCTGGAACACCCGGCCCTTGGCACCGAACAGGATCTCCTGGGCGACGGTGGGGCTGGGGATGCGCCCGGCGGGGTCGCCGAGGTACCGGCGCAGCAGCTCCGGCTCGGGCAGCGCCATCTCGCTCATGACGTGGCTGGTGGCGAACCCGTCCATCGAGTTGGCCACGGGGATCAGCGACAGCGCCGACACCTTGTAGCTGATGGCGGCCAGGTCGGCGGCCTCCTGCGGGTCCGAGCCGAACAGGATGGTGTACCCGGCGGGCAGCAGGGCGTACACGTCGTCGTGCCCGGCCATGACGTTGAGGGCGTGCTTGGACACCACCCGGGCCGCCACCTGGAGGACGAAGCCGCCGATCTTCTTCCCGGCGGTGACGTAGTGCGACTCCAGGCCGTACAAGATGCCCTGCGACGACGAGGCGTTGGAGATGAAAGCCCCACCGGTCAGCGCCGCCCCCAGCGCGCCGGACTGGGCGGAGTGCTCCCCCTCGGTCTCGACGAAGAACGGGTGACGGCCCCACACGTTGAGCTGCCCCTCGGCCCGGGCGGCCTCGAAGGCCTCCGAGATCTCCGTCGACGGGGTGATCGGGTACCCGATGACCCCCCCGCAGACGTGCTGCATGACGTACGCGACGGCACCGTTGCCGTTGATGACGCTCGGGACTCCAGGGAACGGGACTTGCTGGGTCACAGATACCATCCTGACACTTGGCACGTGGGGTTGCGTGCGAGGTACGACGGGGCGCGCACGGCGATCACGACGGTGTGTGCCCATGCGCGACCGTACACGACCGGCGCTCCACGACTCATCGGCGGACTACCTGATCATGGTAAAGATGTGGCGTTCACCACACCGGGACGATAGACCCGAGTGGGCACTCCGCCGCAGGTGGCCGACCCGGACCTCCGGGCGGCGCGCCGGGCCTCCACGGCGAACGGGTGACCGCCCCCCTGACTGCCGTCGCGCCGGCGCCTCGACCGGCACCTCGCGCCACCCCTCGACCCACGACAGCACGTCGCGCCGAGCCGGCCTGGTCGCCCCGACCGGGCGGCACCGTCGACAGCCCCTGCCTCCGCCTCGACCAGACGGACGGCCGGCGGCACGCTGCACGGATCGCCGACACGGCGACGCGGTCGGCCACCCGGTGCCCGACGTCGGCGCACCGCCGGCCGGCAGGTCGGGCGGGTGCCGGGCCGTCCATGGTCACGGGTGGTCGCGCAGGTAGCGGCCGAAGTGAGGGACGGTGAAGGCGATGCGTCCCCGGGCGCTGGCGAAGACCAGGCCCTTCTTCAGCAGGGCGTCGCGCGCCGGGGACAACGACTGCGGTCGACGGCCCAGGTGGCGGGCGACCTCGGCGGTGGCGACCGACGGGTCGCGGTCGGTGGGGGTGTCGACGCCGTCGGGTTCCAGGTCGGCCATGGCCCGCAGGTACTCACGCTCGCCGGGGGTGGCCCGGTCGAAGCGGGAGCCGAAGAAGCCGACGGCCAGGTCGGCCTCGGCCTCAGGTGCGGCCACGGCGACGTCGGCGGCAGTCACCGGCGAGCGCGGGGCGACGTCCCACACCGCCTTGCCGTAGGCCTGGACGAAGTACGGGTAGCCGCCGGTGGCGTCGTACAGGGCCGCCAGGGCGTCGGGGACGAACGCGGCGTCCTCCTCGGCGGCGGGTCGGGCCAGGGCGGAGTCGGCGGCGGCCCGGTCCAGCCGGTCGACCTGGACGTAGCGGAAGAGGCGCTCGGAGTACGACTTGGCGGCGGCCAGCACCCCGGGCAGGTGCGGCAGCCCAGCCCCGACGACAACCACCGGCAGCCGGGCCTGGGAGATCTCGTGCACCGCGGCGCACAGGGCGGTGACGTCGTCGGGGCGCAGGTCTTGCATCTCGTCGCAGAACACGGCGATGCCGGTGCCGATGTCGGCCGCCACGCCGCCGAGGTCGGTGAACAGCTCGACCAGGTCGGTCTCGACGTCGCCGGAGTCGGCCCGGCCGACCACGGCGGGCACCGTGATGCCGAGGTTGCGGGCCCGGCCCTTGCCGGGGCGTTCACCGGGCTGCAGACCGTGCTGGGCGAACGCCTTGACCACGCCCAGGGCGTGGTCGGCGCTCTCGCCCGGCGGCAGGCCCAGCTCGCGGACCGCCTGGTGCAGCGCGGCGGCCAGCGGGCCGCGCAGCGGGGCGTCCGGCCGGGCCTCCAGCTTGCCGGTGCCCCACCTGGCGCGCACCGCGGCCGAACGCATGGCCCCGAGCAGCACGGTCTTGCCGACGCCGCGCAGCCCGACGAGCACCACCGACCGTTCCGGCCTCCCCCGCACCACCCGTTCCAGGGTGACGTCGAACGCGGCCAGCTGGGCGTCGCGCCCGGCCAGCTCGGGCGGACGCTGGCCCGCGCCGGGGGCGTAGGGGTTCCGGACCGGATCCATGTCCGCAGCGTATGGCCTGTTCTAGCAACGACGGTAGATATGGCCATACTTCCCGAGCGCGTGTCGCGGACCTGGACGATCGCGACGGCTAGCGATATCTAGTCGATGTCGTAGATCGCACAATACTCCGCTATCTCCTGCTTGCGCCGATTCCTCCGATAGGAGGACACGACGCGAGGGCTCGCCCCGCCCGGCGTGGTGGTGGAAGACTGGGCGCCGGACAATCCGGTCGAAAGGAACGAGGGACGATGGGACGACACCGTGGTGGACCCTTCGCGACCCTCATGGCTGCGGCCTGGCTCGGCGTGGCGGCCCTGGTCGCAGGTCCGAGCGCCGCCGCCCCGCCCGACGCGTCGTCGGCCAGGCTCCTGCTCGACCCCGCCCCGGTGACCCCCACGAGCAGCCCGTCCACCCCCGCACCCACCGCGCTCAGCACCCCGTGGCAGACGCCGACACCCGCGCCCACACCAGAACCCGAGCCGGAACCCACACCAGTACCCCCGGCACCCCAGCCGCCCGCCCCCGGCCCGGACTGCGCTGTGCTCGCCTGCATCGCCCTGACCTTCGACGACGGTCCCGGCGACTACACCCCCGCTCTGCTCGACGAGCTCGCGGCCCGAGGCGTGCACGCCACGTTCTTCGTGCTCGGGTCCCAGGTCCAGAAGCACCCGGACGTCGTCACCCGCATGGCCGCCGAGGGCCACGTCGTCGGCAACCACTCCTGGTCGCACCCCAAGCTGACCAACCTGTCGGCCGCTGACGCCGGCTCGGAGATCGACGGCACCACCTCGGTCATCCAGCAGGTCACCGGCACGACCCCGACCCTGGTCCGCCCGCCGTACGGGGCGTCGAACGACACCGTCCTGGCCGTCCTTGCCGCCCGCGGCGACGCGGCGATCATGTGGAGCGTCGACACCGAGGACTGGCGCAACCGCGACATCGGCATCACCACCCAGCGCGCTATGGCCGGTGCCGCACCCGGGGCGATCATCCTCATGCACGACATCCATCTGAGCACCGTCCAGGCCGTCCCCGGCATCATCGACCAGCTCCTGGCCGCCGGCTACACCCTGGTCACCGTGCCCGAGCTGCTCGGCCCCACCACCCCCGGCCAGGTCTACCGCAGCCGCTGATCTCCACCTCCGGCGACGAGGCTCCGTACCCCGTTGCCCTGCGCGGGGTGCGTCGGCCGAGACATGCCGTCCTGACGACGGACGGGACCGGCTGCGCGCCGAGAGGTTCGGGGCGTCCCTAGACTGCTCGGGTGACCGACCTGCTCTCCTCGCCGGTGCCCGACGCCGGTGGGGACCTGCGGCCGGACTGGTCCTGGCTGGACGGCGCCGCACCGGACGCCGCGGTGCTCGACGTCGCGCAGGCGGGGACGCGCACGCTGCTGGCCGACCACGGTGTCACCTACGGCGGTGCCGACCGGCCGTGGCGCCTGGACCCGGCGCCGGTCATCGTGCACAGCGCCGACTGGGCGGCCCTGGACCGGGCGCTGGTCCAACGGGCCGAGCTGCTCGACGCGGTCCTGCGCGACCTGTACGGGCCGCGGCTCCTGCTGCGCGACGACCTGCTGCCGCCGACGGTGGTGCTGTCGCACCCGGGTTTCGTGCGGGCGGTGGACGGGGTCCGGCTGCCCTGGTCGACCGGTCGCGAGCTGGTGCTCACGGCCACCGACCTGGTGCGCGACGACGACGGGTCGTGGTGCGCGGTGTCCGACCGCACCCAGGCCCCCTCGGGCGCCGGGTATGCCATGGAGGACCGGCGGGTGGTGGCCCAGGTGCTGGCCGGGCCGTACCGGCAGGCGCCGATCGCCCGGCTCGGCCCGTTCTTCCACGCCCTGCGGACCGCCCTGCACGACGTCGCCCCGCCCGGGCAGGGCACCGACGAGCCGCGAGCGGTGCTGCTGACCTCCGGCCCGGCGTCGGAGACCGCCTTCGACCAGGCCTACCTGGCGGCGATGCTCGGCCTGCCGCTGGTCCAGGGCGCTGACCTGCTGGTCCGCTCCGGGCGCCTGTGGATGCGGGGACTGGAGGGCCCCGAACCGGTAGACGTGGTGCTGCGCCGGGTCGACGCCGACTGGTGCGACCCGCTGGAGCTGGTCCACGAGTCCCGACTGGGGGTACCCGGCCTGGTGCGGGCGGTCCGCGCGGGGACGGTGAGCGTCGTCAACCCGCTCGGCGCGTCGGTGCTGGAGTCCCCGGCCCTGGCGGCCTACCTACCGCGGCTGGCCCGCACGGTGCTCGGGACGGACCTGGGGCTGGGGTCCGCGCCGACCTGGTGGTGCGGAGAGCCGACCCACCTGGCGCACGTCCTGGCCCGGCTGGACCGCCTGCTGCTGCTGCCCACCACCGCGCCGAGCCGTCACCCGTCGCCCGACCAGGGGGTGCCAGGCCCGGACCGGTCAGCACCGGGGTCTGCGGCCGGCGCGGTCGCCGGGTGGACCCTGGACGCTGCCGGGCGCGAACGCCTGGCCGACGAGATCCGCCGCGCCCCGTGGGCCTGGACCGGTCAGGCGCCCGTCGGGCAGCCGGCTGACGGACCCACCGGGCGGCACGCCGCCGCACCGGCGGCCGACGCACCGTCCGGGCGCACGACGCCACCTGCCAGGCGGCCGGCCGACGGTGCCGGGCCGTCGGCGGACGCCCTCACCGGGCAGACAGGCGCCCGCGGCAGGCAGGCGGGTGGGCATGCCTTCGCACCCGGCGATCCCGCTGTCCGGCCGGTCGACAACGATCCCGACCGGTGGCGGACCGCCGTGCTGCGCACCTTCGCGGTGGCGCACGGCGGTTCCTACCAGGTGATGGCCGGCGGACTGGCCCGCGTCGCCGAGCACACGCTGCCGGTGCAGGTCTCCTCGGCCCGGGGAGCGGTGGCCAAGGACGTGTGGGTGCTCGCCCCGTCGACGACCGACCCGGGCGACGAGACGGTGCTCCCCCAGCCTGTCGTGCTCCAGGCGCGCGAGCGCGGACCGGCCGGGATCTCCCCGCGCACCGCCGAGAACCTGTACTGGATGGGCCGGTACGCCGAACGCGCCGAGGCACAGACCCGGCTGCTGCGGGCTGTGGTCGACCGGTGGGACGACTACCATGCCAGCCCCCGCACGGCAGGCGGCCAGGCGCTGCGGGTGCTGCTGCGCGCCGTGGTGCACCTCGACGAACCGGTCGGGCTGGACCTGCCGACCCTGCGCGACCTGGTGCACGACGTCACCGCCCCCCGGTCGGTCGCCTCTGCGGTGGACCGGCTGGCCGGAGCGGCCCAGGCGGTCCGCGACCAGCTGTCCACCGACACCTTCGGGCCCCTGGCTCGGATCGACCGGGCCCTGGACGACTCGCGAACCGACCCGGCCGACCTGCCCGACCAGGCTTCTGCGGACCCGTCGGACGCGGTGGCCGCCCTGGTCCGCGAGGGCTCCGCGACCACCTCCGGGCTACGGCCGGTGCTGGACACCGTCGTCGAGTCGTTGCTGGCCGTCGCGGGGATCGTGGCGGAGGGTCTGGTGCGCGACGCCGGGTGGCGGTTCCTCGATGCGGGACGTCGCATCGAGCGCGCCCAGCACGTCGTGGACACCCTGGCCGCGACGGCGGTGCGCGCCGGCCCGCCGGAGGTCGACCGGCTGGTGCTCGAGGCGGTGCTGGAGGTGCACGAGTCGACCATCACGTA
>JAVBSR010000138.1:0-7379 GCA_031556715.1 Cellulomonas sp. | reverse complement strand
CCGCTCGGCGTCCTGGTCGGGGTCATGCCGTGGAACTTCCCCTACTACCAGGTCGCCCGGTTCGCCGGTCCCAACCTGTGCGTCGGCAACCCGATCATCCTCAAGCACGCCTCGCAGTGCCCCGAGTCGTCGGCCGCGATCGCCAAGATCCACGAGGACGCCGGGTTCCCGGTGGGCGCCTACGCCAACGTGCACGCCAGCACCCCCCAGGTCTCGGCGATGATCGCCGACCCGCGCACGGTCGGTGTCTCGCTGACCGGGTCTGAAGGTGCCGGGATCGCCGTGGCCAAGGTCGCGGCGGAGAACCTCAAGAAGGTCGTCCTGGAGCTGGGCGGTGCCGACCCCTTCATCGTGCTGTCCACCGACGACCTGGACGCGACCGTCGCGGACGCCGTCGCCGCCCGCATGGACAACACCGGCCAGTCCTGCAACGGGGCCAAGCGGTTCGTGGTCATCGCGGACCTCTACGACGAGTTCCTCGCGAAGTTCACGGCCGGTCTGAAGGCCGCGTCCGAGGGCATCGCGCCGTTGTCGTCGGTCGGCGCCGCCGACTTCCTGCAGGGACAGGTCGACGCGGCTGTCGCGGGCGGTGCGACCTACGAGTCGGCGGGCGAGCGCAACGGCGCTTTCTTCCCGGCCGGGGTGCTCACCAACGTCACCGGCGCGGCTCGCCACGAGGAGCTGTTCGGTCCGGTCGCGATGGCCTTCAAGGTCTCCTCGGAGGACGAGGCGGTGGCGATCGCCAACGACACCCCGTTCGGGCTCGGTTCGTACCTCTACACGACCGACCGCGAGCAGGCCGACCGGGTCGCCAACCAGATCGAGGCCGGCATGGTCTACGTCAACTGCGTCCTGGCCGACTCCGCCGAGCTGCCCTTCGGCGGCATCAAGCGTTCCGGTTTCGGCCGTGAGCTCGGCTACCTGGGCATCGAGGAGTTCGTCAACAAGAAGCTGATCCGCTCCGTCTTCTGATCCGCTCTGGTCGCGGGGCAGGGATCGTCCGTCGAGACGAACCTGCCCCGCGTCCGTGTTCCAGGCGGTCCGTCGGCCCGTCTCGGGAGCCAGCGAGGCGGTCGTGAGCCGTGGACGTATCAGTTTGCACGATGGTGTATGTTCATGCGCGCGAGTGTTCCTGCGGCACCGGTGACCAAGGCGGCCCGTCTGGCCCGGATCGTGGCGTTGCTGACCAGCGGACCTGTGCACTCTCAGAACGAGCTGGCCGACCTGCTCGCCGCCGAGGACGTCGTCGTCACCCAGGCGACGCTGTCGCGAGACCTTGTCGAGCTGCGCGCGCGCAAGGTGCGCACCAGTGACGGCACCATGGTGTACATGGTGCCCGACGAGGGGGAGCGGCCTGACCCCCAGGCCGGCGACCCGGGGCTGGCCGCGTCGAGGTTGGCCCGGCTGTGCAGCGAGCTGTTGATCACGGCCGAGGCCTCTGGGCCGCTGGTCGTGCTGCGGACACCGCCGGGTGCGGCCCAGTTCTTGGCCTCGGCGATCGACCGTTCCGTCGTCCCCGGTGTGCTCGGCACCGTGGCGGGAGACGATACGGTGCTGGTCGTCGCGCGAGAGCCTGACGACGCGACGCCGGGCCCTGGCGCCTCGCTGGCGGCTCGTCTCGTGGCGCTGGCTGGCGAGGCCCGACCGAGGCGGGATCCTGAGCCGACGGCGTCGACGACGCGTGACGACGCCACCCTGCCCGACCGGCTCTGACAGCTCGACCACCGACAGTTTCTGACCACCGTCCTACCAACGAAAAGGAAGCATCGCCATGACCGAACGTGTCGTCCTCGCCTACTCCGGCGGTCTGGACACCTCTGTGGGGATCGGCTGGATCGCTGACGCGACCGGTGCCGAGGTCGTCGCGGTGGCCGTGGACGTCGGTCAGGGTGGCGAGAACCTCGAGGTCATCCGGCAGCGGGCGCTGGCCTGCGGCGCGGTCGAGGCGTACGTCGCCGATGCCAAGGAGGAGTTCGCGGCCGAGTACTGCATGCCGGCGCTGGCGGCCAACGGTCTGTACATGAACCGCTACCCGTTGGTCTCGGCGCTGTCCCGGCCGCTCATCGTCAAGCACCTGGTGCGGGCCGCCCGGCAGTTCGGCGCCAGCACCGTCGCCCACGGCTGTACCGGCAAGGGCAACGACCAGGTGCGGTTCGAGGTGTCCATCACCTCGCTGGGCCCGGACCTGCAGTGCCTGGCACCGGTCCGCGACCTGGCGCTGACCAGGGACAAGGCCATCGAGTACGCGGAGAAGCACAACCTGCCGATCGACGCGACCAAGGCCAACCCGTTCTCCATCGACCAGAACGTGTGGGGTCGGGCCGTGGAGACCGGGTTCCTGGAGGACATCTGGAACGGCCCCACCAAGGACGTCTACACCTACACCGACTCCCCGGAGTTCCCGCCGGTGGCCGACGAGCTGGTCCTGACCTTCGACGCCGGAGTCCCGGTGGCGATCGACGGCATCGCCGTCACGCCGTTGCAGGCGGTGCAGGAGATGAACCGTCGCGCCGGGGCTCAGGGCGTCGGCCGGATCGACATCGTCGAAGACCGGCTGGTCGGCATCAAGTCCCGCGAGGTGTACGAGGCGCCGGGGGCGATGGCGCTGATCGCCGCCCACCAAGAGCTGGAGAACGTCACCGTGGAGCGCGAGCAGGCCCGCTACAAGCGGCTGGTCGAGCAGCGCTGGGCCGAGCTGGTCTACGACGGCCAGTGGTTCTCCCCGCTGAAGCGTTCGCTGGACGCCTTCATCGCCGACACCCAGCGGTATGTCACCGGTGACATCCGCCTGGAGCTGCACGGCGGGCGTGCCACCGTCACCGGCCGCCGGTCGGAGACTGGCCTGTACGACTTCAACCTGGCCACCTACGACTCGGGCGACACCTTCGACCAGTCCGCCGCGCGCGGGTTCATCGAGATCTACGGCCTGACCGCCAAGCTGGCGGCGGCCCGGGACGTGCGGTTCGGCAACGCGCCCGAGCTGGGCACGCAGGGCGGCATCACGCAGGGCGGCACCGAGAGCGGCGGCACCAGTGCCTGAGCACGTCGGGCTGTGGGGTGGCCGGTTCGCCGCCGGCCCTGCCGACGCGCTGGCGGCCCTGTCGAAGTCGACCCAGTTCGACTGGCGGCTGGCGGACGACGACCTCACCGGATCGGTCGCCCACGCCCACGTCCTGCAGGCGGCCGGTCTGCTCACCGCCGACGAGACCGCAGCGATGGTCGACGCCCTGGAACGGCTGCGCACCGATGTCATGACCGGTGCCTTCGGCCCGGCACCCGACGACGAGGACGTCCACACCGCGCTGGAGCGTGGCCTCATCGACAGGGCCGGGCCCGAGCTGGGCGGCAAGCTGCGGGCCGGACGGTCCCGCAACGACCAGATCGCCACCCTGGTGCGGATGTACCTCCGACGGTCGGCCCGCCAGCTGTCCGGCCTGGTGCTGGACGTGGTCGACGCCCTGCTGGCCCAGGCTGACGACGCCGGGAGCGCCCCGATGCCGGGCCGCACCCACATGCAGCACGCCCAGCCGGTGCTGCTGGCGCACCAGCTGCTGGCGCACGTCTGGCCTCTGCTGCGTGACGTGCAGCGCTGGCGCGACTGGGACGTGCGTGCCGCCCGGTCACCGTACGGTTCGGGTGCCCTGGCCGGGTCGTCGCTGGGGCTCGATCCCGCCGCGGTCGCTGCCGAGCTCGGGTTCGACGGACCGGTCGAGAACTCCATCGACGGCACGTCGGCCCGTGATGTCGTGGCGGAGTTCGCCTTCGTCGCGGCCATGGTCGGAGTCGACCTCTCCCGCCTGGCGGAGGAGATCATCGTCTGGGCCACCCACGAGTTCGGCTTCGCCCGGCTGGACGACCGGTATTCCACCGGGTCGTCGATCATGCCGCAGAAGAAGAACCCGGACGTCGCCGAGCTGGCACGCGGCAAGGCCGGGCGGCTGGTCGGCGACCTGGTGGGTCTGCTCACCACCCTCAAGGGCCTGCCCCTGGCCTACAACCGCGACCTGCAGGAAGACAAAGAGCCTGTCTTCGACCAGGTCGACCAGCTGGCGGTGTTGCTGCCGGCGTTCGCCGGGATGGTCGCGACGCTGCGCTTCGACACCGCGCGGATGGCGGCGTTGGCCCCTCAGGGTTTCTCGCTGGCCACGGACGTCGCCGAGTGGCTGGTCCGTCAGGGCGTCCCGTTCCGCACGGCCCACGAGGTCGCCGGAGCCTGCGTCCAGGCCTGCGAGCGCCACGACCCACCTCTCGAGCTGACCGACCTCACCGACACCGACCTGGCCGCGATCAGCGAGCACCTGACCCCGGCGGTGCGCGACGTCCTGACCGTCTCGGGATCGTTGGCCTCGCGGGACGCCGTAGGCGGTACAGCGCCGGTCCGCGTCGCCGAGCAGCGGGCAGCGGCCCGGTCGGCTGTGGCCGGTCTGCGTGCCGTCCTCGGCTGAGGCCTCGGTCGAGGCGGTCGCCGAGGCAGTGCTCGGCCGTCCGGCCCGGCTCGGCCGGGTGCGGCTGGTCTGCGTGGACGGCCCGGCTGGTTCGGGCAAGACGACCTTCGCCGCCCGCCTGGCCGACCGGCTCGGTGCCGACGGCACGACCGTCGTCCACCTGGACGATCTGTACGAGGGCTGGTCAGGTCTGGGCGGCACGTTGTGGCCGCGTCTGCAGGCGCAGGTGCTCGCACCGTTGCGGCGGGGCGAGCCCGGTCGGTACCAGCGTTACGACTGGACGGCCGGCAGGTTCGACGACTGGGTCGAGGTTCCCGTGCGCCCGGTCCTGGTGGTCGAGGGCTGCGGCTCGGGCCGACGAGACGCCGCCGGTGCGACGACGCTGCTCGTGTGGGTCGAGACGTCGCCCGACGAGCGTCTGCGCCGTGGTCTGGAGCGCGACGGCGTGCAGGCCAGGGAGCGTTGGACGGCCTGGATGGTCGAGGAGGCGCAGCACTTCGCGGCCCACGACACCAGGGTGCGCGCGGACGTGCGCCTGGACGGATCCGGCAGAATGCACCCGTGACAGCTGACGACCCAGGGCGGCGGGGCCAGGTCCCTGCCCGGTCGTGGCATGCGCGCAGGGTCACGGAGGTGGCTGGTGACCTGCTCGGCTGCTGCCTCACCACCGTGCGTGACGACGGCGAGGTGACGGTCCGGCTGTCCGAGGTCGAGGCGTACGGCGGGGCCGACGACCCGGGGTCTCACGCCTACCGCGGCCGCACGGCCCGCAACGGCGCGATGTTCGGTGAGCCGGGTCGGCTGTACGTCTACCGGCATCTCGGGCTGCACCACTGCGCCAACGTCGTCGCCCACCGGGACGACGAGGTCGGCGCGGTGCTGCTGCGTGCAGGGCAGGTGGTCTCGGGTCTGGAGCTGGCTCGGGCCCGGCGCGAGGCGGTCGGCACGGTCGGCTCCGTCGCCCACCTGGCGAGCGGGCCGGGCCGGTTGGCCGTCTGCCTGGCCCTGGACCTGGCCGACGACGGCGCCGACCTCACCAGGCCGGGCGGGCCCGCGGTGCTGGAGCTGGGCGGTGACGTCAGGTCGCCGGTGGCTCACGGACCACGGGTCGGCGTGGCCGGGCCGGGCGGTGACGGACAGCTGTTCGGCTGGCGGTGGTGGCTGCCCGACGACCCGACGGTGTCGGCCTATCGTCGTGCGTATCGGAAGCCGGCGTCGGCTGCCCGGAGCGGGTGACGACGTCGGCGCACGCGACCCCTCATCCATCGTGTGCCGGCCGTGGGGCTGGCGAAGGAGCTGTGACGTGACCGAGATCCTCGACGAGCTGACCTGGCGGGGTCTGATCGCTCAGTCCACCGACCGCGACGCCCTGGCCGCTGAGCTGGCTGCCGGGCCGGTGGCGCTCTACTGCGGGTTCGACCCGACCGCGCCGAGCCTGCACATCGGCAACCTGGTGCAGCTGCTGACCATGCGTCGCCTGCAGGACGCCGGGCACCGGCCGTTCGCCCTGGTCGGCGGCGCGACGGGGCTCATCGGCGATCCCAAGATGACCGGGGAGCGCACGCTCAACGACCCGGAGGTCGTCGCCGGCTGGGTGGGACGGATCCGGCAGCAGATCGCCCCGCTGCTGCGCTTCGACGGACCGAACGCCGCCCAGATGGTCAACAACCTGGACTGGACGGCCGACCTGTCCGCGATCGCCTTCCTGCGGGACGTCGGCAAGCACTTCCGGCTCGGCACCATGCTGGCCAAGGACACCGTCGCCCGGCGCCTGGCGTCCGACCAGGGGATCAGCTTCACCGAGTTCAGCTACCAGATCTTGCAGGGGATGGACTTCTTGGAGCTGTTCCGCCGGCACGGGGTGCGGCTGCAGACCGGTGGCTCTGACCAGTGGGGCAACCTGCTGTCCGGCGTCGAGCTGATCCGCAAGGCCACCGGCGGCACCGCGCACGCCCTGACCACACCGTTGATCACCAAGGCCGACGGCACCAAGTTCGGTAAGACCGAGAGCGGCACGGTCTGGCTGGACCCGGAACGGACCACGCCGTACGCCTTCTACCAGTTCTGGCTGAATGCCGACGACGAGGACGTCGTGGGTCTGCTCAAGGTGTTCACCTTCCGCACGAAGGAGCAGATCGAGGCGCTGGCTGACGAGGTGGCAGCCCGGCCGCAGGCCCGCGCAGCGCAACGGGCGCTGGCCGAGGATGTGACCCGGCTGGTGCACGGAGCCCAGGCGGTCGACCAGGTCGTCGCGGCGAGCCAGGCTCTGTTCGGACGGGGGTCGCTGGCCGACCTCGACAGCGGGATGCTCGACGCGGCGGTCGCCGAGCTGCCGACCACCGCCGGACGGGTGGGAGACCGGCTGGTCGACCTGTTCGCCGCGAGCGGCGTCGTCGCCTCGAAGGGTGCGGCGCGGCGTGCTGTGACCGAGGGCGGGCTGTCGGTGAACAACGAACGGGTGAATGATCCGGACGCGGTGCTCGGTGCCGACCAGGTGCTGGGTGGGCGGTGGACCGTGCTGCGTCGTGGCAAGCGCACCCTCGGCGCGGTCGACAGCCTGGCCGACGAGAGTGCTGCATCGGGTGGGTGACGGTCTGACCTGCGCGTTTGCGGACCGTGGTGCGTCCATGTAATGTTCTCCGAGCCGTCGAGGGGAGGAACGGACACCGAGAGGTGGCCGGTCCCGGATCGAACGGACAAGTCGAGCAGGTCCTCCATGGGTGAAGTGTCCCGTGGGAGATGTGTGCAGAACCAAGCCCTCTGGTCTCCGGTCTTCGCGTCGGCGACGGGTGTGCGTGCGTTGTTTGAGAACTCAACAGTGTGTCGAGAATGATGGTCGATGCCATTTGTTTTGGTGTCGATGGCCGTGCTGCTTTTGTCAGTGGGTGGTGCGGTGCTTGAGATGCCAGGATCTATTGTTTGTTGTTTGTTGAC
>JAVBSR010000046.1:0-27809 GCA_031556715.1 Cellulomonas sp. | reverse complement strand
CTTCGAGTTCCACGCCGGGCCGGTGTTCGCCAACGTGCTGCTGGCCGACGAGATCAACCGGGCCAGCCCCAAGACCCAGTCGGCGCTGCTGGAGGTCATGGAGGAGGGCAACGTCACCGTCGACGGGGTCACCCGCTCGGTGGGCCAGCCGTTCCTGGTGCTGGCCACCCAGAACCCGATCGAGCAGTCGGGCACCTACCGGCTGCCCGAGGCCCAGCTCGACCGGTTCATGATCCGCACCTCGATCGGCTACCCCGACGACGCCTCCACGGTGCGCATCATCCAGGGCATCACCAACCCGCGCGGTCCGGTGCCGGCGGTGATCGAGGCGCCGATGCTGGTCTCCATGAACGAGATCGCGCGGACGGTGTTCATCAACCCGCTGCTGGTGGACTACCTGGTCCGGATCGTCAACGCCACCCGCGCCGCCGCGGAGGTGCGCCTGGGCGTGTCGGTGCGCGGTGCGATGGCGCTGTCCAAGCTGGTCGGCACCTGGGCGGCCGCGCACGGCCGCGGGTTCGTCGTGCCCGACGACATCCGCGACCTGGTCGAACCGGCCTTCGCGCACCGCCTGGTGCTGGAGCCCGAGGCCGAGTTCGACGGTGTGACCGCCAGCGCGGTGCTGGCGCAGATCCTGCTCGACGTGCCGGTGCCGGCCGAGAACGGCGCCGAGGTGCGATGAGAAGGGACCGCGCCGACCAGTCCGTGCCCTCCAGGTCTGACAGCTCCTGGATGGACACGGGCACGTCGACGCGCACCCGCACCTCGATGGTCTCCCGGGTGCTGGTCGCCTCCCGGGTGGGCCGGGCAGAGACGCTGAGGTTCTACCTGCGACGCCTGGCCGCGGGCCTGGGTGCCCGGTGGCGTCAGGTGTCCGGCCGGGTGCGCGAGACGCTGACCGCAGCAGGCTGGATGGTCGTGGCCAGCGTCGGGATCGGCCTGGTCGCCGGGCCGGTCGCAGGCTGGGCGCTGGGCTGGTTCCTGCTGGTCGGCGGTCTGGTGCTGCTCGTCGGTTCGGTGCCGTTCCTGTTCGGCGGCCACGACTTCGAGGTGACCCTGCGGCTGGAACGCGACCGGGTGGTCGTCGGCATGGAGGTGGACGGCGCGGTCGAGGTCGTCAACGCCGGCCGCCGTCCTGCCCTGCCCGCGGTCATCGACGTGCCTGTCGGCGAGGGCCTGGTCGAGGCGAACGTGCCGCTCATGGGCCCGGCCGGGCGGCACACCGAACCGCTGCGCATCGCTGCGCTGCACCGCGGCATCATCGACGTGGGCCCGATGACGCTGGCCCGTTCGGACCCGATCGGGCTCCTGCGGCGGGAGGTCAGCTGGCCCGACCGGCAGACCATCTTCGTCCACCCCGTGACCGTCGGCCTGCCCGCGACGTCGGTGGGGGAGATCCACGACCTGGAGGGCCTGCCGTCCGAGGCCGTGGTGCCCGCCGACCTGGCCTTCCACGCCATCCGGGAGTACGTCCCAGGGGACTCCCTGCGGCACGTGCACTGGCGTTCCACCGCCAAGGTGGGGCGTCTCATGGTCCGCGAGTACGAGGAGTCGCGCCGGTCCCGCCTGGCGGTGCTGCTGGGGCTGGCCGACGACGACTACCTCGACGACGACGAGCTGGAGCTGGCGATCAGCGTCGCCGCGTCGCTGGCCGCGCAGGGCATCCGCGACGGTCGCGACATGTACGTGGCGACCAGCGGGGAACCGCCGCGCCTGGTGCGCACCGCCACCGTGTCGCTGCGTTCGCTGCCCGTGGTCTCCGCCCGGGCGCTGCTCGACTCGACCTGCGAGCTGCAGGCCACCGCACGCGCCACCCGGCTGGAAGACCTCACGACCCTCGCCGGGCAGTCCGCGCCGGGGATGACGATGGCGTTCGTCGTCACCGGCTCCCAGCCGGACCTCGGCCGGATCGCCTCGGCCTGCGCCGCCCTGCCTCAGGGCACCCGCCCGGTGGTGATCCGCTGCGAGGTGGACGGCGACCCGTCGGTCAGGCAGAACCGGGCGACGACCGTCATCACCGTCGGTGCCCTGGGCGACCTGGGCCGGCTGCTGGCACGAGGGGCACTGGCATGAGCCGCCGACGACGTCGTGGCGACCGGGCCCTGACGACCGCCGGGGTGGCCTACGTCGCGGCGGCGGTCGCGCTGGCCTCGATGCTGGTCTGGCCGGTGTACCAGACCCCGCGGCTGGTGCTCGTCGTGGCGGTGGGGGCGGGTCTGGGTGTGGGGCTGGCGCTGACCGCCCGGCGCCTCGCCTGGAGCGGCTGGGTGACAGCCCTGGCCACCCTCGTCGCCTACGCCACGGTGGCGGTGCCGGTCGCCGTGCCCTACCGGGCGACCTCCCCGGCCGACGCCGCCCGTGGGGTCAGCGAGGCGCTGGCTGCGGTCGTCGTGGGGTGGCGGCAGCTGCTGACGCTGCGCCTGCCGGTGGCCGACTACCGGTCGTCGTTGGCGCCGTGGCTGGCCGTGACCCTGGTGGCCTGCCTGGTCGCCACCCTGCTCGCCGTCCGGCCCGACCGGAGGGCGGCCCTCGCGGTACCCGTGCTCGGTGCCCTGGCCGTGCTGGCCGCCGTGCTGTCCCCGGTCACCCCCAGCGCGGCCGTGCGTCTGGGCCCGGTGGAGATACCTGACGTGCAGTTCACGCTGCCGGGGGCGCTGCTGTTCGGGGTGACCGTGGCCTGGCTGGTGGTGCGGGCCCGGCTGAGCCGGGCGCGGGCGCTGGCCGCCGGGTCGGGGACCGTGACGGGGCGCCGGGTGCGTCGGCCCGGGATGGCTGCGGTCGCGCCGGCCGTCGCGGGGGCGGTGCTGTGCGCCCTGGCGCTGGCGGCGGCGGTGCTGGTCACCCCGTCGGTGTCCAGCGCGTCCGACCGGCGCACGGTGCGCGACGGGGTGGAACCGGTCCTGGCGGTGCAGTCCGAGCCCAGTCCTCTGGACGGGTACCGGGCAGCCTTCGCCGGGTCGGCAGCCACGACCGAGCTGTTCAGCGTCCAGGTGGCGGGTGCACCGGTGGACCGGCTGCGGATCGCGGTGCTGGACGCCTACGACGGCCAGCACTTCACCACCGCGACCAGCGGCGACGACCGGCGGTTCCTGCGCCTGCCGCGGGCCGGTTCCGACGGTGTCAGCCGGACGACCGTGACCATGGGGGACCTGGCGACCGGGATCTGGATGCCGGTGCCGACCGGGGTGGTCGGTGCCCCGACGTTCACCGGCCCCCGGGCCGACCGCCTGGCCGGTGCGTTCTACGTCTCCCCGTGGGCGTCGGCAGCGATCGACGTGGCGAGCACCGGGGTGGGCCAGGTCGGGTTGCGGCCCGGCGACGGCTACCGGGTGTCGTCGTCGGCGTCGACCGCCGGGGAGCTCGGCGGGCCGGCCGACGCCTCGCTGGTCAGCGGTGACAGCTACCCCCAGATGGTGGCCTGGGTCAAGGCCCAGGGGCAGCCGCGCACGGCCGAGGGTTTCGCCACGCTCGTCGACCGGTTGCGCACCCGCGGCTACCTCAGCCACTGGTTGGACGCCGCCGACGCCGAGGCGTGGACGAAGGCCCAAGCACCCGACCTCACCTTCGTCGCGGCCTACGCCGGGCATTCCACGGTCCGGGTCGAAGACATGTTCTCCCAGCTCAACGACCAGGAGAAAGCCGTCGGGGCGGCGGCCTCCGACTCCGAGCTGGTCGCCGCCGTCGGTGACGACGAACAGTTCGCCACGGCGGTCGCCCTGCTCGCGCGGTACCAGGGGTACGAGTCCCGGGTGGTCCTCGGGGTGCGGCTGACCTCGTCGGACCCGGCGCTGCCGACCTGCGACGACGTGTGCACCGGCGGAGACCTGGCCGCCTGGGTCGAGGTCCGGTCGGCCGGAGGCCCGTGGGTGACCTTCGACGTCGACCCGCAGACGGAGAACCCGCCACGGCCGGTGGTCCAGGGCGAAGAGCCGCCGTCGAACCCGACCCAGGTGCGCGAGCCCTACCTCGACGTGGTCCAGCCGCCGGACGCGGTCCAGGACTCCACGACCAAGGCCGACGAGAACACCGACGACAGCTCCAGGCCGACCCCCGGGTGGGTGCGTGCCATGCGGACGGTCGGGCTGACCATGGGCCTGGCGGTGTCTGCCGTGACGCCGTTCTTCGTGGTGCTGCCGGCGGTCAAGGTGCTGCGGCGGCGGCAGCGGCGACGGGCGGCCGTCCCGGAGGTCGCGGCGGTCGGTGCCTGGGCCGAGCTGTCCGACTGCTGCCTGGACCTGGGCGTGCCCCTGGTCGGTCCGACCCGGCGGGAAGCCGCCGCGGCCAGCGGCCGAGCGGGGGCCGGCGCCCTGGCCACGCTCGTCGACACCGCCGTCTTCGGGTCGATGCCGGTGACGGCAGCGGTCAGCGACGACGCCTGGGCGATCACCGAGCAGGACCTGGCCGACGTGCGCGCCGGCCGGTCGACCCGGGAACGAGTTTGGGCGTGGCTGCGGCCACGGTCGATACTGCATGCACTGACGTCTTCGGGCCTGTCCTGGCCCCGAGTCGGACTCACGATGCCTGTGCGCGAGAAGGAGCCTCCACGATGACGGGGAATCTGGTGGCGGCCGCGGCCGACGGGGCCACGACGACAGCCGTGCTCGGCAGCGTCCTGTACGTGCTGTTCGGGGTCGCGGTGTACTGCTGGTACGCCGCGGCGCTGGCGGCGCTCTTCGTCAAGCTGGGCGCGCCGAAGTGGAAAGCCTGGGTGCCGGTCGTCAGCCAGATGGAGGTGCTGGAGCGCACCGGCAGCCCCGCCTGGCACGTCGTGCTCGTGCTGTTCGTCCCGGGCTACGGGCTCTGGGTCTGGGCCATGGCCCTGCACCGGATCAACCAGTCGTTCGGACGCGGCGCCGGGTACACCGCGCTGGGGGTGCTGCTGCCGCCGGTGTGGACCTCCCTGCTGGGCTGGGGGCCCGACCAGCCGGACTTCGAACCAGAACGGATGTACTCGGCCATGTCTCCGAGCCGGGGCCGAGGACCGCTGGCGGCGCCCGAGTCGGTGCCGATGTGGGCCGGCGCGCCGATGGCCGCTTCGCCGGCGATGGCTCCAGGCCAGCCGTGGGCACCTGCAGGTCCGGCGGCCGTGCTGGGAAGACGGCCCGGCGATCCGTTGCCGCCTGAGGACTTCTCCAGGTTCGGACAACCGCTGGCGGCCTCGGACAGCATGCCCCCGCTCCTGCAGACCCCGGCCGGTCAGATGCCCGATGCCGCCGGTCAGCCGGTGATGTTCGGCCAGCCGGCTCTGCCGGAGCAGCCGGTCGTCCTCGGCGAGCCCGTGGTGCTGGGACAGCTGGCGGCACCGGGTCAGCCGGTGATGCCGGGTCAGCCAGGGATGCCGGGTCAGGTGGCGGGTCAGCCGGTGATGTTCGGTCAGCCGACCGTCCTGGACCAGCCTGTGGCACCAGGTCAGCCGATGCTCGGTCAACCTGTCGTCCCGGACCAGGCTGCAATGCTCGGCCAGCCGGTGCTGGCTCAGCCTGTCGTCCCGGACCAGGCTGCGATGCTCGGTCAGCCGGTGGCACCAGGTCAGCCGGTGGCACCAGGTCAGCCGATGATGCCGGGCCAGCCGGTGATGCCGGGTCAGCCGTGGCCGCAGGGGCAGGTGCCGTGGCCGCAGTCGTCCGACCCGTCGACGCTCGTCGGCCAGTCCGCCATGCTGGGGTCCCCCCTGGCGCCGTACGCGCCGCAGCCCGTCGACCTGGCGTCCTTCGGCCAGCCGGCCCCGGCCCCGCCGGTCCCCGAGCTGATGGTCCAGCAGGGCCTGGTGCCGCCCGCCCAGCCGTTCGCTGCGGCCCCTGCGCCGATGGTTCCCGATCTCGGCCTGGCCCAGGGTGTTCCGGTACCCGACCCGAGGTTCGCCGCTCCGGCCGCCGTGCCGCCGGTCGGTCTGGTGCCCGACCCGGTGCCGGCCTCGCCGGCCGGTGCGCCGGGCGCCGGGGTACAGCCCGGTGCGCCGCTCATCCCGCTGCCGCCCGGTGCCGTCCTGCCCCCGGGATCGCCCGGCAGCACCCTGCCGGGGCAGCCGATGGTGCCCGGGTCGGCAGAGGCCGCTGCCATGGTGCCGTTGCTGGCACCGGAACCGGTGGCCTCGCTCCCGGCGACGTCGCTCCCGGTGGTGTCGGCGGAGCCCGCGCCCGCGCCGGTGCCGCTGACCCTCGTCGGGTCGTCGTCCGACGCTCAGCAGACCGTGGTCATCCCGCTGCCGGACGACGACATCGACGGCACCGTCGTGGTGCGACGGCCCACGTTCCAGCCGTGGGT
Source organism: Cellulomonas sp. (assembly GCA_031556715.1). Classification (GTDB taxonomy): domain Bacteria; phylum Actinomycetota; class Actinomycetes; order Actinomycetales; family Cellulomonadaceae; genus Cellulomonas. Next base: position 21,545 of record JAVBSR010000046.1, on the reverse strand, counting down.
CCTCAGCCTCGACGACGGTCGGACCTTCATCATCCGGTCGCGCTCGGTGGTCCTGGGACGGCGTCCGGAGTCGGTCGACCTCGGCGTCCAGGTGCTGACCATCACCGACGACGGTCGGACGATCTCCAAGACGCACGCCCGGCTGGACCTGGTCGACGACATCTGGCGCGTGGTCGACATGGGCTCGACCAACGGCGTGGTCACCACCGACGTCGACGGCGAGGAGCTCGACGTCGAACCGGGCAAGGCGATGCCGGTCTACGGCCGCCTGGTGCTCGGTGCCGTGGGCATGCGGCTGACCCCGGGCGGGCCCGCATGAGCGATCAGACGGCGGTGCTCGCAGGGGTCGAGGTGGCCTGGGCTGCCGCCTCGGATGCAGGACGGGTCCGACCGGTCAACGAGGACTCTGTGCTGGCCGCGGCGCCGGTCTTCGTCGTGGCCGACGGGATGGGCGGGTACGAGGCTGGCGACAGGGCGTCCGCTGCCGTGGTCGGTGCGTTCGCGCAGTGCCTCACCGGGTCGGGGCTGGCCACGCTGGACGTGGTCAGGGCGACGCTGGAGACCGCGAACCGGGCGGTGCACCAGGTGGCGGCAGGCACCCGGCGGGGCGCCGGTTCTACGGTGACCGGCGTGGTCCTCGTCGAGCATCTCGGAACCCCGCACTGGCTGGTGCTCAACGTCGGCGACTCCCGGGTGTACCGGCACATGGGCGGGACGCTGGAGCAGGTCACGGTCGATCATTCCTTGGCCCAGGAGATGCTCGACGCGCAGCTGCTGGCCCCTGAGGACCTCGCCACCTTCTCCGACTCCAACGTCATCACCCGGGCGCTGGGCGCTGCCGACTCCACCGCCGACTCGTGGCTGATGCCGGTGGTCAGCGGCGAGCGGCTGCTGATGTGCTCCGACGGCCTGTACCGCGAGCTGGCCGACGAGTCGATCCGGGCCGCGCTGACCCTGTCCGGTACGCCCAGGTCGGCGGCCGACACCCTGGTGGCGCTGGCCAACCAGGCCGGCGGGCGGGACAACATCACGGTCCTCGTCGTCGACGTGCGTTCCGGCGGCCTGGCGGCCGGGGACACCGGCGCCGACACCGACACCGACCTGGCCGACTCGGTGACCCCGGTGCGGAAGCGTCCCGCCGACGAGGTGATGGACGACTTCTACGACACCGGTGACGACACGATCCAGGTGCGCCGATGAACCGCGGACGTGACATGGCGCCCTTCGACGAAGCCGACGACGAGGGTGTCGACCGCACCATGGTCGCGCGCTCGGGCTTGTCGGTCGAGGCCACGGTGGTGCGTCGGCCCGCTCCGGCGATCGCACCGCTCGACGACCCGGACGCCCTCGACCGCACCATGATGGCCTCCCGCCGGTCGATCCTGCTGCCCGACGCCACGATGGCACGCCAGCCGGACCCGCCCACGGACGGCACCATCGTGGTGGCTCGCTCCTCGGGCCCGCCGAGCGACGGCACGGTCATGGTGACCCGCCGGGCGGACCCGCCGACCGACGGCACCATCGTCGTCGCCCGCACCTCGGGCCCGCCGACCGACGGCACCGTGGTGGTGCGCCAGTCTGGTCCGTCGACCGACGGGACGGTGGTGGTCCGGCCCGGTCGTCCGTCCGGCGGCGCTGCCATGGCCGACCCGGTGCTGCGCGGCCGCGCCCGCCAGAAGAACGTGGCCAAGCCGCCGCCGTCGATCCACGAGGAACGCCCCCGGTACACGCCTCGCCTGATACCTCCGCCACCAGGTCCGCCGCTGCAGATCATGGAAGGCCCGACCGCCCTGCGCGGGACGGCGCCCATGCCGTCCGTCGCCGCGGCCAGCCGCCGCACCGCGCGGTTCGCCCTCGGGGTGTGGTTGGCGCTCAGCGTGGTCTGCACCGTCGGGGTGGTCTGGTGCGCCACCCAGCTGTTCGGCGGCTGACCACCAGCGATGACCGGCGGGGCGACGGCGCAGGCCAGGCGCCGCCCCGCCTGGGCCGCGTCCGGCCGCGCACCTCAGGTCACGGCGGACCGAATCCCGGCTCGGGCTCCCGGGCGTCGCGGTACAGCCCGCCGGTGCTCGGCAGGGGGTCGGCTGTCGTCTCGCGGCGCCGGGTGCGCAGCACCAGGACCGGTCCGAGCACGCCCAGGGCGACCACCGCGATCACGGCGACGGTGGACGCGGCGTGTCGGGCGTCGCGCCACGGTGGCTCGACGGGTGCCGTGCGGAGCGTCTCGACCGGTGCGACGGCTATGGCTGGCGTGGTGCCGGTGAACGGGTCGGCCGGGCCGCGCACGTCGGCCCCCGGGACGAGGACCATCGCGTCGTAGGGCTGGACCACGCCCCAGCCGACCTGGTCGTCGCGACGGTCAGGGTCGGGTCGGACCGCTGCCGCGGTCAGCCGGTAGACCCACTGGGCTGGGGTCTCGGTCGGGTGCGCGGCCGCGACCAGGGCTGCCGCCGCGGCCGTGTAGGCCGTCGCCCAGGTGGTGGAGGTGTCGGGGTAGGCGCAGTCCTGTCCGCCGTTGGCGGGGGCGACCACGCCCTGGGCCGGGGCAGCGACGCCGACCTGCGGCCCGGCCACCGACTCGACGGCGGGCAGGCCGAGGGCGTCGACGGCGGCGACCCCGAGCGCACCGGGCGCAGCGGCGGGGAACCGCGGCCCGTCAGGCACCGGGTCGTCCCCCTGCGCGGCACGGCTGCCGGCGCTGGCCACCACCAGCGACCCCCGGCTGGCGGCGTGGTCGACCGCGGCAGCCAACGCCGGGTCGTCAGCAGGGAACGACAAGGCCACGACGATGATCTGGGCGCCACGGTCGGCGGCGTAGGTGATGCCTTGCGCTGTCCGGCCCGGGTCGGGGCCGATGCCCTGCTCGACGGCCCGCTCGGTGTCGGACTGGTAGACGCGCACCGGCAGGATGCTCGCCTCGGGCGCCAGTCCGACCACTCCCGAACCGGTCAGCGGGCGGGCGGCCACGATCCCGGCCACCACGGTGCCGAGGCCTGAGGTGTCGGCGTAGCCGTCGTGACCGGGATCGGGCTCGGCTGCCGGCGGCGCGGTCAGGTCGGCCGGGTCGGTCGTGACGGGTGCGTACCGGGTCGGCGGGTCCGGCACCAGGTCGACGCCACCGGCCGCCATCGCGTCTGCCAGGTGCGGGTTGGCCTGGTCCACCCCGGAGTCGACCACCGCCACGGTGACCCCGGCGCCCCGGGTGACGGTCCAGGCCAGGTCGGTCTGCAACGACGACAGGGGTGCGGAGCGGTCCGGCAGCAGCGTGCCGCCGTCGCCGGTGCAGTCACCGACGGCAGCCTGCCGGGCTGACAGCGGGTGCGCCGCAGAGGTGCTGTCGGGTTCGTACCTCTGGCCGTGGACCACCGGCGGCACCGCGGCGGCGGTGCCCACCGGTCCGGTGACGCACAGCGCGAAGCTGGCCAGCGCCGCGGCCGTCCAGCGTCGGCTCATGGTGCCGCCGTCGAGCCGCCGGGCTGTCCGGCTGCGGCGATCGAGAGCGTCGGGCCGATCTCGAACAGGGACAGCCACCCGGCGTCGACGGCACCGGTGTCGTCCGCGGTGTAGCCGAGCCGCTGCACCGCTTCGTCGGCGGCGACCACGGGGAAGGCGGTACCGGTCGCGTCGAGCAGGTAGATGGTCGAGGCCGCCTCGGCGCCGCGACCGCCGGCGCGCACCAGCGCCCCCGCTCCCGGGTCGACGGTCGCCGGGGCCGACGGGACGGGTGCTGTCGTGGAGGCGAAGGTGGTGGTCGTCGTCCCGTCGGCGACGCCGGACAGTGCGCAGGGTCGGGCGTCGGTCAGCTGGGCTGGTGCCTCCCGTGGCCAGTCGGCCGACCCGGCGGCCGGTCCGTTGCGCAGCGGCTGCAGCGCGGCGGCAGACACCTGGTGCGCCTCGCCCAGCCGCTGGCCGGTGCCGAGCATGTAGAGCCGGTAGGTCAGGGGCGACAGCTCGGCCAGCTGGCCGTCCGCGTCGACCAGGTAGCGCACGGTGGAGTCGGGCTGCTGCACCACCCAGCCGACGACCAGGTCTGTGCCTGCCACCGGCTGGCCGGCTCCCGACACCTCGACCGGACCCAGGTCGCTGCCGGGTCGGAACAGGTTCAGCCAACGGTCGTCGACGTCTCGTACCGGCGCGCCGCCCAGGTCCAGGGCCCGGAGCACGGCATCGGGCTGGGTCGGGTCCACGCGGTACCGGTAGGTGCCGGTGACGACGAACACCTCGCCGGTCGACGAGCGGGCGACCATTGCGTCCTCGCTGGCCTCGGCCGCACTGTCGCTGGTGCTGACGGTGACGGTCGGGTCACCGGCCTGGTCCAGGCATGCTGCCCAGCCGGTGTTGATCAGCGCGTCGGGGTCCGGCAGCTGGTCGGGTGCGCCGACGATGCCCACCGCATGCCCCAGCGGGACGTCCCGCAGCTGTGACGACGTCGTGACGACCGGGGCCCCGGCGTCGCCGGCCGGCAGCATCAGCCGGGCGCTGGCGGTGTTGAGGACCGGGTAGAGCACACCGTCCACGGTGAGGTACCGCGCACCGGTGTCCTGGGCGATCACCAGGTGGTTGTCCTCCCAGCCCTCGGGCAGTCCTTTCCGCATGAACCCCAGGACCAGGCCGACCAGCACCACCAGGACGGTCAGGGCCAGCCCGGCGGCGACCCCCCGCATCGGGCGGGCCGGTTCCATCTCCTTGGTCCCACCGGCCCCGGAGGTGAACGCCGTCACCAGCCGCCGCCGGGCGAAGGCCTGCGCGTCGATGAGCTCCTTCTTGTTCGCCATCGTGACCGGCCCCGTCAGACCAGTCCGGCGGCGACGGCACCGAGCGGCAGCAGCGCCGCCAGGCACAGCACCTCGGCGGTGTCGTAGAGCCTGATCAGGCGCAGGTGGGCGGACGTGGTCAGCATCGTGAGGCCGACCAGCCCGACCGTCGCCACGAGGAGGACAGCGAGCAACCAGGTCCGGTCGACGGTGCCGGACACCGCGGCGACCGTGCAGGTGAGGGCCAGCCCCGCGGTGGCCAGCCCCATGAGGACGGTGACCTGGGCCCGGGCGTACACCAGGCGGGACTCGAACATCATGCCGGCGAAGACCAGCGTGCACAGCACCGCCCCGGCCAGGTTCGCCGCCGCGACCAGCGGGGTGGCGACCAGCACCGCCAGCCCGAGCGCGGTCCGACCCGCCAGGGCGACGGCATGGCCGTGCGCGGTGCGCCGGGCGACGTCTGCCCCGTCCACCGGCGGCGGCAGCACGAGCACCTCGGCGTCAGACTGGGCAGCGACCACCCCGATGCGGGTCGAGCTGAGCACCAGCCAGGGCAGCAGGTTGGCCACCGCTCCGAGCACGGCGACGAGCACGACGTACGGTGCGGTCGGCACGGACCCGTCGTGCTCGGTCAGCGCCGCGACGAGGGCAGCGGTGCCGAGCGTGGCACCGAGGACGACCGGCACCAGGTGGACCTGACGGCCGGGACCGCAGACCGCGAGGGCGATGCCGCCGGTGACGACCGCGGCTGCTCCCGCGGCAGCCAGGGGCCAGGACCATACGGTCGTGGTCGGGGCCAGCAGGTACGCCCCGACCGCGGCATAGGCCGCCGCGGCCAGCCCGAGCCCGTGGCCCGCTGTCGGCTGGGCGAGGCGGGTGAGCACCGCCCCCGCGGCCAGCAGCACGGCCGCGCCGCCGAACGCGACATAGGCGCCCTGCCCGGGCGGCGAGGCGGCCAGCAGCCCGGCGCCGAGCCCCAGCAGGGTCAGCGACACGGCCAGCGCGGTGCGTGCCCTGTCCTGCGAGGTCCACGGCTGCTGGTCGGCGGTGGCGTCGACGACGGCCTCGACGATGTCGTCGTAGCGACGCCGTTCAGCCAGGAAGTCTCCGCTGACCAGGACGAGCACCGTGCCGTCGGTCACGTGCTGGGCGGCGCAGGTGCCTGCCGGGTCCAGGGTGGTGCCGTCGGCACGGCGCAGGGCGAAACCGCCGTGCACCCGCGAGGTCCGCAGGGCGCCGAGCTGGTGCACGATGCCCGGCAGCAGCTCGACAAGAGGCACCTGGGCTGGCACAGACGTATCGACACGACGTTCGTCCCCAGTGATCGTCAGATGCACAACGGCTCGTTGCGCTGTCAGTTGCTTCATGTCTCCCCACGTGCGATAGATGCGGCCAAGCGTAGCGGCTCGTCGTCTCAGCAGGAGCAGATGCTGTGGTCACAGGCTCAGGTGCCCCCGATCGGGGTAGTTCGTGTCCCCAGAACTGGGGACAGACGATTGGCACCAAACGTCCCATTGGCCCGTTAGGGTGAGGTCAAGCCGTCCGTCACTGCCACGCAGGGGCCGAGTGAGACGGAGCCAGAGGAGAGAAAGAGGGTGCACGATGCAGGGCGATCCCGTAGCGATCGAGGCCGCGCGAACCGCGCTCGAAGAAGCCTGGGCCGAGGTCGACGGCATCAAGAAGCAGGTGGGCGGAGACGTTGCTGAGGTCGGTGGGTTCTGGACCGGATCGGCCGCCGCGCTCTACAGCAGGGTCCACCAGGACTACGAGGCCAACGTGGTCAAGCTGACCAATGCGCTGACGTCGCTCGCCGACACGCTCGGTGACGTTGCTCTCCAGTCGCGCGTCGACATCCAGAACCGCGAAGACGTCATCCAGGGCATGCAGCGCATGGCGCAGTCGGCCGAGTAAGTCCGGCCTGACACCCACGAACAAGAGAGAGAGAGAAGGTCATTTCATGAGCGAGAATGCATGGTCGGTCAGCCCGGCGCGGCTGCACCAGCTGGGCGGGGACATCCGCACCAGCTCGGGGCGGTTCCTCAACGCGCTGGAACGCTTGACCGAGACGATCGAACCGCTCATCGCGGCCAACCTGGACGAGAACGGTGAAGGCCAGACCGGGCAGTCCATGCTGCGGGCGAAGAACGAGTGGACCAGCTCGGCCGCGCGCCTCCAGGAGATCCTGGACTCCATCGGGCTCACGACGCAGGAGCTGTCCGACGGTTACACGTCGGCCGACAGGCACACCACCTCGATGATCGGCCAGTACGGGCTCTGACCCCGGCTTCACCGATGTCCGCCTGACGGCGCGCCTGGCTGACGCTCGACATCGACCGGCCGCGTGCCGACGACGACCGGGGCCAGCGGGCTCCCGGTCGTCGTCGCTGTCCGGCCGCGTCCGCGGGCGTGGTCCACGACGACCGCCGGCACGGAAGGCGAAAGGGACGGGCTATGAGCAGAGGGTTCGACTGATGGCCTCGGACAACCGTTGCTTCGCTGTGCTCGACGGTGACCGGCGCTTCGACCTGGTGGCGTCCGGATCGCTGGCGCTGGGAGAGGTGCTCGACTCGGCAGGGATCCGGCGGCAGCACGGTCAGCTTCGGGGGATCGACGGGAGCGTCGCCGCGCCGGGGACGCTGGTGGCAGACCTGCCCGACGGTGCGCTGCTGACCGTGGTCGACCCGTCGTCCTCGGTCGCCCCGGGGCCTCGGGAACGCGCCGTCGTCTCGCGGCGCGTCACCGGTCCGTGGTGGGGGTTGGCAGCGGCAGGGTTGGCCACCATGTCAGTGGCGGCGACGCAGGGGGCGGTGGCCTGGCGGACGGCTGGTGCTGTGCTGGGCGTGGTGGCGGTGGTCGGGCTGGTGGTCGCGGTGCGCCGCCGGAGGCCCGTCGCGGCGGTGGCACCGGCGGTCGCGGGCGTCGCGGCAGTGGTCGTGGCGGTACCGACCGACGGGGCTGGCAGCACCCACCTGCTGGTCGTCGCGGTGGCGGTCGCGCTCGCAGCACTGGCGACGCTGGCCGCCGCAGTCGACCCGGCCGCACGGTCCCGCGCGTCCTTCGGTGTCGTCGCGGTGGTGTGCAGCGGCACCGCCCTGGTGTGGGGTCTGGTGCTGGCGCTGGGCTGGCCGGCCGCGACGGGGGCCGCGCTCCTGGCCGGCCTGGTCCCGCTGGGTCTGCGCGCGCTCCCGGGCGCGCTGTTCACCGTGCCGGACAGCTGGCTCGTCGACGTCGAGCGCTACCGGGACACCCGGTGGTCGGTGCGGGACCGCGCCCCGGCGGTGCTGGACACCGTGGACGAGGCGCTGGTGCAGGCCAAGGTGAGCAGCGCGGCGGACGCCCGGGTCGCGGGCACGGTCCTGCTCAGCGGAGCAGGAGCGGTCGCGCTGCTGTTCGCGGTGCCGGCCGGGCCGGCGTCCGCTGTGGAGCGTGGGGGACAGATCGGACTGCTGGCGTGCTACGCGGCGGCGATGCTGCTCCTCGCCCGTGGTGCCGGGCGGCACCTGCACTGGGTGCTGCGGGCGTCGGGGGTCGTCGCCCTCGTCGTCGGGCTGCGGCTGTGGAGCCCGGCCGGACCGGTGCTCACGGCGGCCGCTCTTGCCGCCGTGGTGGCCGGGATGGTCGCCCTGGCGGTCATGGTGGGGGTCAGCCGAGGCGGTCGGTCGCTGGTCTGGTCGCGTGTCGCGGACGTCGTCGAGACGGCCGCACTGGCGCTGTGCCTGCCCGCCGGGCTGCTCGCCGGGGGCGTCGTCGAAGCCCTGAGAACGTTGGTCGCATGAGTGAGGTGCACGGTATGAGGTGTTGGAGCTGCCTGGCCGTCGTCCGCGGGCCCGGACCGTGCCCTGCCTGCGGTGCGGCCCAGGCTGGACGGCCGCAGCGGTCGCTGTCCGTCCGCCCGCAGGCGGCGCTGGGACTGGGTGCGGCTTTCCGGGGTGCTGTCGTCCCTGTCGGTGTGCGGCTCGGTTCCTTCAGCATCGATGCCGCCGTCGTCCTGCTCCTCGCCGCCGCGGTGGCGGCGTTCACCCGTTCCGTGGCTTTGACCAGCGTCGTCGTCGTCGAGGCGGTGGTGGCCCTGGTGGTCTGGGAGGCCCGGACCGGCCTCACGCTCGGCCACGCCACGCTGCACCTGCGTACCGTGCGCGACGACCGCCCGTGGTCGCCGGGCGCGGGGCGGGAGCTGGTCCGTGCCGGCGTGGTCGGGGCTGGCGCGCTCGCTGGCGGCGTCGGCGCCTGGGTCGTCATGGGCTCCGGGGGTCTGGACCGGACTGAACGCGGCCGGACCTGGGCCGACCGGGCGGGCAGGACCGTGGTCGTGCGGGTGCCGGACGGGGCTCGACCGGCAGAGGAGGCCACACCCCAGTCCCACGCGGCGGTCTGGCAGCAGGCGAACCTGCCCGGCCCGCCTGCCCGGCAGCAGGTGATCATGCCCGGCCCGCCTGCCCAGCAGCAGGTCATGCAGGTTCCGCCTGCCCGGCAGCAGGTCATGCACGTTCCGCCTGCCAGGCAGCAGCCGGTCGTGCCCAGTCCGACTACCCAGCAGCCGGCGGGCCTGCCAAGCCTGCCGGGGTCTGGTCCGTCAGCACCTTTCCTCGCCGGTCCGCCGGTGCCAGGTCAGGCGGTCACCGACCCCATGGTGCCGGGGTCAGACCGGGCCGCACCACGACCTCGACGGTTGATGGTCGGTGGGCAGACCCCCGCGGCACCACCGGGCGCGGTACTACCGGTCGTGCCACGCCCGGTAGTACCGCCCGAGGCTCAGCGGCCTGCCGCACCGCCTGCGCTCCCCACCGCACCACGTGCACTCCCCGGCGGACCACCCGCACTTCCCGGCGGACCGCCTGCCTTCCCCGGCGGACCACCTGCTTTCCCCGGCCCGACGGCGCTGTCACCCCCGTCGGCTCCGCCGCCGGTCGTGCGGGCGACCGGCCCGGTGCCTGCCGCCGCGCCCTTGCCTCAGCCTGACGTCACCGTGCTCCTGGTGTTCGACACCGGTCAGCGCGACCAGCTGCCGTTCGGTTCGGCCGCCGTCATCGGTCGCGTTCCGGTGCCCCAGCTGGTGTCCGACCGCACCGTGGTGGTGCGCGACGACGTGGGCAGCGTGTCGAAGAGCCATCTGCGGGTCGAGCACACCACCGACGGGGTGTGGCTGACCGACCTCGGGTCGACCAACGGCACCCGTCTGCTCCTCGACGGTCCGGCGGTGCCGCTCGCGCCCCTGACCCGGACCCGGATCGACGGTGTCGTGCGGGTCGCGATCGGGCAGCGGGTGCTCATGGTGTCGTACATGGTGCGAGGAGGACGACCGTGACGGGACCTGTTGCCGAGAGCCCCGCTCGCGGGCGTGTGGCCGCACCCGAGATGCCGACCGGCACCCTCGCGGTGAAGGCCCCGCCCGAGCTGCCGCCCCAGGGTGCGGGCGGGTCGGGGCTGATGTCGATGCTGCCGATGGTCGGCAGCCTCGGTTCGGTCGTCATGATCGCTCTCATGCGCCCCGGCCGGACGGGGTTCCTCATCGGCGGGATGTTCTTGCTGTCCTCGTTGGGGTTCGTCCTGGTCAACGGGTGGCGGCAACGGTCCCAGCGTGCGGCGGAGGTGACTCGTCACCGTCGGGAGTACCTCAGCTACCTGGCGACCGTCCGGGCTGACGTCCGGGCGGCGGCGGTACAGCAGCGGCAGGCTGCGAACTGGCGGTTCCCTGACCCGTCGACGTTGGTCTTCCTCGCTGAGGACCGTGCCCGGGTCTGGGAGCGGAACCCGACGGACGCCGACTTCCTCCAGGTCCGGGTCGGGGTGGCCGACCAACCGTCGAGCCTGGTCCTGCGCCCGCCTGACGGGGTCTCCTTCGCTCAGGCCGACCCGGTGTGCGCTGCGGCGGCGCACCGGTTCGTCGCGACGCACGAGGTCCAGCCCGAGCTGCCGGTCAGCGTCGACCTGCGTCAGTGCCGACGGATCGAGGTGACCGGCGACCCCGGTCGAGCGGGTGCGCTGGTCCGGGCGATGGTCGTCGGCGCGGCGACCGCTCACCACCCGGAGAACCTGGTTGTCGCCGTGATCGCCGCCCCCGACACCGTCGCCCGCTGGGAGTGGGTGAAGTGGTTGCCGCACGCCCACTCCCGCCGGGTACGCGACGGTGCTGGACCGGTGCGGATGGTCGTCGGCACCGACAGCGACCTGGTCGGCCTGCTGCCGGCCGAGCTGGCAGCCAGACCCCGGCCGTCCGGGTCCTCGACCCGCACCCCGCACATCCGGGTGGGCTGTGACGGGGTGCCCCGGCCGAGCCACCCGGCCCTGGACGGCGACGGGGTGACCGTGCTGGACCTGCCACGTCCTGCGGCCCGACTGGGCGAGACGGACGAGCGCGGGCTGGACGGCGGTACGGTCCGGATCGCGCTGGGCAACCTGCAGGACGCCCGCCTGGTCGACGCCGCGGGCACCAAGGTCTTCGTCGCCGACGGTGGTGCGCCGGTCGAGGCCGAGGCCACAGCCCGACGCCTGATGCCGCTGTACAACGGCCCGGCGGCGGTCCCTGCCGGCCCGGTCGCCGCCGCTCAGGCCACTCTCACCGACCTGCTCGGTCTGCCTGACGTTCGTGACGCCGACGTCGACCTGACCTGGCGGCCCCGGCTCAACCGGGACCGGCTGCGTGTGCCGATCGGCCAGGACGAGCACGGGGCGCCTCTGGTGCTCGACCTCAAGGAGTCGGCCGAGCAGGGCATGGGGCCGCACGGGGTGCTCATCGGCGCCACCGGGTCGGGAAAGTCGGAGGTGCTGCGCACCCTGGTGCTGGCCCTGGCGCTGACTCATGCGCCAGAACAGCTGAACTTCGTCCTTGTGGACTTCAAGGGCGGCGCGACCTTCTCCGGCATGGCGGACCTGCCGCATGTTTCTGCCATCATCACCAACCTGGGCCAGGAGGCATCTCTGGTCGACCGTTTCCAGGACGCCCTGCAAGGTGAGGTGACCCGCCGCCAGGAGGTGCTGCGAGCGGCGGGCAACTTCGCCAACGTGGGCGACTACGAGCAGGCCCGGCGCGAGGGCCGCACCGACCTGGAACCGCTGCCGGCGCTGCTCATCGTCGTGGACGAGTTCTCCGAGCTGTTGGCTGCCCGGCCCGAGTTCGTCGACTCGTTCGTCAACATCGGTCGGGTCGGGCGGTCGTTGCAGGTCCACCTGCTGTTCGCCTCGCAACGCCTGGAGGAGGGCCGGCTCCGCGGGCTGGACACCTACCTGTCGTACCGGATCGGGCTGCGTACGTTCTCCGCCGCCGAGTCACGGGCTGTGCTCGGAGCGGACGACGCCTTCCGTCTGCCGTCCGAACCTGGTGTCGGCTACCTGAAGACCGGCACCGACGAGATGACCCGGTTCAAGGCGGCCTACGTGTCGGGTCGTCTCGCCTCGCGCATGGTCGCCGCACCGGTGACCACGGAGCCGGGCCGGACGGCTGCAGCCCGGGTGGAACGGTTCACGGTCGCGCCGGTCCCGATGGTGGACGAGCAGCCCGACCTGCCGCCGCCGGTGCTGGAGCAGGCCCCGGAGGGCACGATGTTCGAGGTGGCGGTGGCGTCGATGGTCGGTCGGGGTTCGCAGGCGCACCCCGTCTGGTTGCCGCCGCTGGAACGGCCTGAACCGCTCGACGTGCTGCTGGGCGACCTGGTCGCCGACCCGCGGCTGGGCTTGACCAGCCCGGCCTGGCGGGCGGTCGGGCCGTTGAGGGTCCCGGTCGGCGTGGTCGACGTCCCGCTGGAGCAGCGTCGCGAACCGTTGGTCGTGGACCTGGCCGGGGCCGGCGGGCACCTGGGTGTGGTCGGCGCCCCCCTGTCGGGCAAGTCGACGCTGCTGCGCACGGCGGTGTGTGCGCTGTCTCTCACGGCCACGCCCACGGAGACGCAGTTCTACGTCCTGGACTTTGGCGGTGGGGCGTTCGTGGGCCTGCGTGACCTGCCGCACCTGGCGGGCCTGGGTTCACGGTCCGAGCCGGACGTGGTGCGACGTACCGTGGCCGAGGTGTCGTCGATCGTCACGGCCCGGGAGACCTACTTCCGGGCTCACGGCATCGACTCGATGGACACCTACCGGCAGCGGCGGGCTCGCGGTGAGGTCGACGACGGTTGGGGAGACGTGTTCCTGGTGGTCGACGGCTGGTCGACGTTGCGCCAGGACTTCGAGGAGCTCGAGCCGATCGTCACGAGCGTCGTGGCGCAGGGGCTGACCTACGGCGTTCACGTCATGATCAGCGCCACGCGGTGGTTGGACGTGCGCAGCCAGGTCAAGGACCTCCTCGGGACCAAGCTGGAGCTGAGGCTGGGCGACCCCGGCGACTCGGTGGTCGGCCGCCGGACCGCGGACAACGTGCCGACGGCGGTCCCGGGGCGCGGCCTGAACCCGGCCGACGGGCTGCACACCATGGTGGCTCTGCCCCGGCTCGACGGTTCGGACGACGCCGGGACGCTGGCCAGCGGTGTCGCCGACCTGGTCGGGCGGGTGCGGCAGGCGTACCCCGGTCCGGACGGGCCAAAGTTGCGGATGCTGCCCGAGCGGATCGACCTGGACCAGGTGCGGGCCCTGGCCGCGCCGGACGACGGTCGGATCCTGCTGGGTATCGACGAGGACTCCCTGGCTCCGTTCGGGATCGACCCTGAGGCTGAGCCGCATCTTCTGCTGTTCGGTGAGAGCGGTTCGGGCCGGTCGTCGATGCTGCGCGCCTTCGTGCAGGAGGTCATGCGGATCTACAAGCCGCCGCGGCAGGCGCTGTTCTTCGTCGTCGACTATCGCCGTGCCCTGCTTGGCGAGATTCCCCCCGAGCTCCAGCTGTCGTACATGACCTCGCACGAGATCGCCGTCAAGGGGATGGCCGAGCTGGCGGCATTCTTCCGAGGTCGGATTCCAGGGCCCGACGTCACGGCCGAACAGCTGCGCGACCGGTCATGGTGGAAAGGCGCCGACGGTTTCGTGATCGTGGACGACTACGACCTGGTCGCCACGTCCCAGGGCAACCCGTTGGACCAGCTGGTGCCGCTCCTCGCCCAGGCGGGAGACCTGGGACTGCACCTGGTCGTCACCCGGCACTCCGGCGGTGCCGGACGCGCCATGTACGACAAGGTGCTCCAACGTCTGACCGACCTGGGCACGACCGGCATCCTGCTGTCCGGCAGCCCCAACGAGGGCCCGCTCCTCGGCCGCGTCAAGCCCCAGCCGTCGGCGCCCGGCCGAGCCCAGGTCGTCAGCCGCGACCGTGGACTGTTCACTGGCCAGCTGGCCTGGGTCCCACCGACGGGCGGGGAGTAGCCATGAGTGCTGTCGCAGCTCCAGAACTACGGGCGTACCGCAGAGAGCGATCGAAGGGACAATGAGATGGTAAGGCTTCCAGATCCTCCGGTCGGTCCGGTTTTCTTCCCGTTTGGGTACGATAATTTTGAATGTCTCGTGGGTCGGCTCAAGAGGTCGGCCATCGATGCGTACTGGTGCGGTGGCACGGCGTTCGATATCGTCGGTGACCACTACGAGAACCGGATGAGTACCGGCCGTTGGGTGACCCGCCCTGACGAGTACGGCAGAGGGGGAGGTGTGCCGTTGCACGAGGGTGAGGACTGGGGTGATGCCGATGACGTGGCTGATGATATCGAGGCCGAGTTCGATGAGGTCAGGCACAAGGTGGATGGTCTGGTCGACAAGTGGCGGGATCTTCCCGACCCGGCGCAGATCCAGGGTGAGGTTGACCAGTGGCAGGCGTTGTTCGCGGCACTCGACAGCGCCGCGCCAGACGGAGGCCAGGACCCCGTGGTGCGCAACGTCGGGCGGCTGCAGGACTGGGTGAACGGCGACGCCGAGCACGGCATCGCTCCACACCTGGTGGGCGACATGGCCGAGACGTTCAAGGACTATGTCGACAACCTTTACACCGCGGTGTCTGCCTGCCGGGACGTCGCCCTGGTGACGGGCGCGGCCATGGCCGCGCAGCAAGGCCTGTGGCAGGCAGCTCGGCAGGACTTCGCCAGTATTCTGACGGAGACCGCCGATCGGCTTGACGAGATCGCCGGAAGAGGGCCGACCGGCGACCTGAGTACGGTGTTCACCGTCGCAGGCATCGTCCTCACCATTGTCGGGTGCTTCACCGCAGGTGCCACCACTGTGGCGGTCGCAGGGCTGGGCATCGGACTGGGTGTGGTGGGCCCGGCCACGACCGACTCCGAGAAGTCAAGAAAGGTTCACAGCTATTCGGAGGCGCTGGACTTCATGGATACGCTGCTCAACGACGGCCAGATCGGCCTGGGATGGCGGATACGTCGGGAGGAGGACAACATTCGCTGCAACATCGTGGGAAGTGTTGACGCGGTTAATCAGAACCGTTCGGCGTTTGACCCGCGGCCGGGGCCGATCGAGTCGACTGACGGTATCAGGCGTCCGGAGCAGTCGGCCCTGGAGACGGCCTACAAGTTGATGTCCGACATTGGCAGCGGTCTCGCTTGGGTTGGCTACCGTGCGCGCGGGAGCGCGATGATGGTCGGCGGGATTACCGGTGCCCCGTGGGCGGGCAGGAAGCGGTGCCTGGTGGAGCGTGACCACGAGATCGGGATCGGTCGTACCGGGCCGACGGAGGAATTCCAGACCCTGGCGGACCTGCTGGCGACTCTGGTGCTCGAGCTGTCGTGGGAGGTCGGAGAGGGTGAGAAGAACCTGAGGGCGGCGGTCGACGTGCTGGACCGCACAGATGCCGACACTCGGGCGAGGCTCAGGGCGGTGGCGTCGGAGTTAGCTTCGGGGTTTCACGGAGACGGGCTGTGAACCGGCGACGGTGGCGGTCGGTCGCTGTCGGCGTGCTGCTGGGGGCATGGGTCGGGTGGGTCGGGTGGCTGCTGCTGTCGCCACCCATGATCGAAGAGGCGATGCCCAAGCGCCATCAGCTGGCATGCCAGCCGATCGGGCGAGACTTCACGGAGGTCTCGATGCTGGGAGCTATGTCTGACGAAGAAGAAGACTTCGTCGACTGGTATGCCCGGAACCGAGTCACCGGCGCGAGCGACCACCTCGACTGGACGCGGATCCGCCTACTGAGCGAGGTCACCGCGGCGTGCTCCGAGGCTCGGACCAACCGTCTGGCGAGCTTGGTGCTTGTCGTAGGGGGCGGCCTGGCACTGCTTGCGACGGGGGCTGTGGTCGTCGTGGCGCGACGCTTGCCCAAGGTTGGGGCTGACGCGCCATGACGTTGCAGCGAGAACCTCGTCGCAGAAGTGGACGTGCCGAGATGAGGTCGTTCTTCCGGGAGGTGTTGTCCGCGCTCAGGCCCGGCTCGGTCCGCGCGGCAGCGAGGATGCGGCGGTGGCGCGTCTTGGTGGTCTTGTCGGTCCTTGTCGTCTGGGCTGCGGCGGTCGTCTGGCTGGTGTCGACGTCACCGACGGTCCAGGCTGCGGGAATCTCGGCACGCCTGGTGTGTCAGCCGATCGGAGGGAACACCGTAGACCGGCGAGCGATGCGGACCATGACCAGCGAAGACGACAAGTTTGTCTATGCCTATGTCGAGAAGAGGTTGGATGCCGACCGTCTGACGGACGGGACCTACACCCAGGTGGACATGCAGGTCGAGATCGCCAGGGTGTGCGCCGAGGCGCGCACCAACCGAATGGCGAGCCTGATCGTCGTCGTCGGGGCCGGGCTGGCCCTGGTCACGGTAGGAGGCCCCTGGGTCGCTCTGGGCCGGCCGGCCGTGAAGCCACCGCCCCGTGCTCCCGACACCAGCGCCGCGAGGCGGGAGCGTCCACCGCCACGTCCCCCCCGGGCTGCGCCCCCGCACCGGGGATCCCGGCCCTAGCCCACGTCAGTGGGGCACGGACAGGGGAGGGCAAGGTCAGCTCGATCTAGACCAACGGCGGAGCGGCCGCGAAAGAGACCCTCACTGGCTCGGTCGGATACTCCGGGCGCGTGCCTCAGCAGCAGAGCTGTGTCGACTGGTGCGACCAGTCGTCAGCGACGCCGTTCTGGCGGGCTGCCTCACGCGCGTCGTCCCCGGCAGACCAGTCCACGGGTCGACCTTGGCGACGGAGCTCTGACAGGGGCGTACACCTGGCGATGCCCTAGAGTGGCCGTCATGTCCACCCCTTGGCGCGACGAGGTCGCGCGCGTAGCGGCGTTGGCCCGCATCGACCTGGTGCCCGACGAGCTGGACCGGCTGGCAGGCGAGCTGGAGGTGATCGTGCAGGCGGTGGCCAAGGTCTCCGAGGTCGCGACCCCAGACGTGCCGGCGACGAGCCACCCGGTGCCGCTGTCCAACGTGTTCCGCGCTGATGTGCCGGTCGCTCCGCTGGACCGGGGCGAGGTCCTCGCCGCGGCTCCGGACGCGGCCGACGGCATGTTCGTGGTGCCGCAGATCCTGGGGGAGGACGCCTGATGGCCGACCTGATCCGCCTGCCCGCCGCTGACCTGGCTCGGGCGCTGACCGCCGGAGAGGTGAGCAGCGTCGAGGTCACCCAGGCCCCCCTGGACCGCATCGACGCCGTCGACCCTGCGGTGCACGCCTTCTTGCACGTCAGCGGCGACGAGGCCCTGGGCACCGCCCGGGCAGTCGACCAGGCTCGGGCTGCCGGCGACGACCTGCACCCGCTGGCGGGTGTGCCGATCGCGGTCAAGGACGTCGTGGTCACCCGCGGGCAGCCGACGACCGCCGGGTCGCGCATCCTCGAGGGCTGGATCCCGCCGTACGACGCGACCCTCGTCACCCGGATCAAGGCGGCGGGCCTGCCGATCCTGGGCAAGACGAACATGGACGAGTTCGCGATGGGTTCGTCCACGGAGCACTCCGGGTACGGCAACACGCACAACCCGTGGGACCTGGACCGCATCCCCGGCGGTTCCGGCGGTGGTTCCGCCGCGGCGGTCGGTGCTTTCGAGGCGCCGCTGGCCATCGGGACCGACACTGGAGGTTCCATCCGTCAGCCTGCGTCCGTGACGGGCACGGTCGGGGTCAAGCCGACCTACGGCTCGGTGTCGCGCTACGGGCTCATCGCCCTGGCGTCGTCGCTGGACCAGGCCGGTCCGGTGACCCGCACCGTGCTCGACGCGGCCTGGCTGCACCAGCTGATCGCCGGGCACGACCCGCTGGACTCGACGTCGCTGACCGACCCGGTGCCGGACTTCGTCGCCGCGGCTCGCGCCGGTGCCACCGGTGACCTGACCGGGCTGCGCGTCGGTGTCATCACCGAGCTGGGCGGCGAGGGCTACCAGCCGGGGGTCCTGGCCCGTTTCCACGAGACGCTCGACCTGCTCACCGGTGCCGGTGCCGAGGTGGTCGAGGTCTCCTGCCCGCACCTCGGCTACGCGCTGGGCGCCTACTACCTGATCCTCCCGGCGGAGGCGAGCTCCAACCTCGCCAAGTTCGACGGGATGCGTTTCGGTCTGCGTGTCGAACCAGACTCCGGGCCGGTGACCACCGAACGGGTCATGGCCGCCACACGCGGTAAGGGCTTCGGCGACGAGGTCAAGCGCCGCATCATCCTGGGCACCTATGCGCTGTCTGCCGGGTACTACGACGCGTACTACGGGTCGGCCCAGAAGGTCCGCACGCTGATCCAGCGGGACTTCGCCGCTGCCTTCGACCGTGTGGACGTGCTGGTCTCGCCGACCGTCCCGACCACGGCCTTCAAGCTGGGCGAGAAGCTGGACGACCCGTTGGCGATGTACCTCATCGACGTGGCCACCATCCCGGCGAACCTGGCCGGCATCCCCGGGATCTCGGTCCCGGCGGGCTTGTCGGACGACGGCCTGCCGGTCGGTTTCCAGGTGCTCGCCCCGGTCCGGGCCGACGACCGGCTGTACCGGGTGGGCGCGGCGGTGGAGGCGGCGTTGGAGGCCCGCTGGGGCGGCCCGTTGCTGGCCCAGGCACCCGAGCTGGAGGTGGCCCGATGACCGCGAACGGCACGCTGGTGGACTATGACGACGCCGTGCGCCGCTACGACCCGGTGCTGGGCATCGAGGTGCACGTCGAGCTGGGCACCCGCACCAAGATGTTCGACGGTGCGGAGCAGTCGTTCGGTGCTGAGCCGAACACGCAGATCACCCCGGTCAGCCTCGGCCTGCCCGGCGCGCTGCCCGCGGTCAACGGCACCGCGGTGGAGTACGCCATCCGCATCGGCCTGGCGCTGAACTGCACCATCGCAGCCTCGTGCCGTTTCGCCCGGAAGAACTACTTCTACCCGGACGTGCCGAAGAACTTCCAGACCTCCCAGTACGACGAGCCGATCGCCTTCGACGGCTGGGTCGACGTCGAGCTGACAGACGGCACCGTGTTCCGTGTCGAGATCGAGCGTGCTCACATGGAGGAGGATGCCGGGAAGAACGTCCACATCGGCGGCGAGGGCGGCCGCATCCACGGTGCCGACTACTCCCAGGTCGACTACAACCGGGCCGGCGTGCCGCTGGTGGAGATCGTCACCCGGCCCATCCCTGGGGCGGGCGACCGGGCCCCCGAGGTGGCCCGGGCCTACGTCCAGACCCTGCGTGACATCTTCCGGGCGCTCGAGGTGTCGCAGGCCCGCATGGAGCGCGGCAACGTGCGCGCCGACGTCAACGTGTCGTTGCGGCCCAGCCCGGACGCCCCCCTGGGCACCCGCACCGAGACCAAGAACGTCAACTCGTTCCGGGCCGTGGAGCGTGCCGTGCGCTACGAGATCTCCCGGCAGGCCGGGGTGCTGGACGCCGGGCAGGCCGTGGTCCAGGAGACCCGCCACTGGCACGAGGACAACGGCACGACCAGCCCCGGTCGCATCAAGACCGACGCCGAGGACTACCGCTACTTCCCTGAGCCGGACCTGGTGCCGATCGTGCCCAGCCGGGACTGGGTGGAGCAGATCAGGGCTGCGCTGCCCGAGCTGCCCGCGGCCCGTCGCCGTCGCCTGGCCACCGAGTGGGGCTATGCCGACGCCGAGATGCGTGACGTGGTCAACGCCGGTGCGGTCGAGCTCATCGAGACGACCGTCGCCGCAGGTGCCAGCCCGGCGGCGGCCCGCAAGTGGTGGATGGGCGAGCTGGCTCGCACCGCCAAGGACCGTGAGGTCGAGCTCGAGGCGTTGCCGATCACACCCGGGCAGATCGGGGCGCTGCAACAGCTGGTCGACGACGGCACCCTGACCGACAAGCTGGCCCGGCAGGTCCTCGAAGGCGTCCTGGCCGGCGAGGGCGACCCCGCGCAGGTGGTGGCGGCTCGCGGCCTGGCTGTGGTCTCCGACGACGGCCCGCTGCTCGAGGCGATCGACGCCGCCCTGGCGGCCCAGCCGGACGTCGCCGACAAGATCCGCAGCGGGAACCTGGGCCCGGTCGGTGCCATCATCGGCGCCGTCATGAAAGCCACCCGGGGCCAGGCCGACGCGGCCCGCGTCCGCGAGCTGGTCGTCCAGCGCGTCACCGAGGCCTGAACGGCGGGTCCGCGGGCAACCGTCCCGGGCCGTCGAGCGCTCCCGACCCGGGGCGGCGACGCTCAGTTCTTGGTCAGGGCATCGCTCTCGGTCAGGGTCTTGGTCGGGGCGTCGTGCTTGGTCAGTGCGTCACGGATCTCGGCGAGCAGCTCGACCTCGGTCGGGTCGTCGTCCGTGTCCTTGGTCGGGAAGAACCGTTCGCGCGCCTTGGTGAAGGGCAGCACGATGCCGAAGTACACCACGGTGGCGAGCAGCACGAACGAGATGAGGGCGTTGAGGAACGGGGCGAGGTCGACGCCGCCGATGACGATCGCGCCGACCTCCTGGGCACCGAACACCTTGCCGATGGTGTCGGTCAGCAGCTTGGTGAAGCTCTCGACGACGCTGCTGAACGCCACGCCCATGATGAACGCGACGGCCAGCTCGATGAGGTTCCCGCGAAGCAGGAACGCCTTGAAACCACTCACTGGAGGACTCCTCGGTAGGGGAAGGTGTGGATACCTGCGACGGTAGCGCTCGCAGGAGTCGCTCAGGGGGCGTTTGCCCGGGTGGAACTGCACACATCGGACGCATCGGACGCGTAGGATGGTCTGTGACTGACTGGCCGACGACGATCTGGCGGAGACACTGGTGGATCAGATGGAACCGCCGACCCTCACCGGCGAGATGCTCGTCCTGCGCCCCTTCGAAGAGCAGGACGTCGACGCGATCCTGGAGATCTCCAACGACCCGGAAGCCCAGCGGCTGTCCGGCGTGCACCAGACGCTGACCCGCGGCGAGGCGGTACGGCTCATCGCCGACTCGGCGCAGTGCAACGACCGCCTGGCGCTGGCGGTGCGGACCATCGTCCGTGATGTCGTCGTGGGCGAGATCGTGCTCGACGAGATCGACTGGGAGACGAGGTCGGCCTGGTTGGCGCTGGAGCTGCGGCCCGCCTACCGGGCGCGCGGGTACAGCACGGAGGCGGTCGTGCTCATGCTGGAGCTGGCCTTCGACGAGTTCCGCCTGCACCGTGTCGGTGTCAGCGTCCCGGCGGTCAACCACCGCGCCCGGGCGATGTACGAGAGTCTCGGGTTCCGCATGGACGGCCGGTTGCGCGACGCTCACCGCGACGGTGACGGCTGGTGCGACGCGGTGCTGATGAGCCTTCTCTCGGACGAGTTCCACGCCGCCTACCCGGTCCGCCCCCCGGAGCACACCATCCAGCGCCTGCCCCGGATGGGAGACGCCCTGTCCCCGGCCCGGGAGAACTAGGGCGTGTCTCATAACCTTCCGGGGTGGGTCGCACGAGACTTGAAGCATGTCGCGTGCTCAGGTGTTCTCGGATGCTGCGTGGGCTCGGGTCGAGCCTTTGATGCCGAAGCCGTCGGGCAGGGGCGGGCGGCCGTTC
>JAVBSR010000128.1:0-29617 GCA_031556715.1 Cellulomonas sp. | reverse complement strand
CCGTCGGCCCACTTGGTCAGGTCCTCGACCGGGCCGTCGAAGTACCCCAGGTACTTGTCGACCTGGGCCAGCACCTCGTCGTACCCGTCGAAGCTCGACCCGGCGGCCACCAGGTCGCGGCGGACCTTGCGCACCAGGTTGACCGTGGTGGTCGAGGTGCCGTAGAAGTCACCGGCGAACAGCGTGTTCGGGCACCGGGTCTCGCAGGCACCGCACTCGAGGCAGTTGGTGATGGTCTCACGCATCTCGGAGATGTCGCCCATGCCTTCGGAGATACCGAGCAGAGCGGTATGGAAACCGTAGGAGGTGTGGGACTCGTTACGGTCGTCCTGGTAGACCGGGCAGACCTCGCGGCAGAACTTGTGCCGGCAGGCGAAGACCGCGTAGCAGTCCCTGGCCAGCGCGACAGGAATCTGCTTGCCCTCGATCCGCTCGGAGTAGAACGGCTTGGAGCTGAGCTGCTGGCTCATGCTTGCGCCTCCTCGGTGTAGGCATCGTCCAGGTTGTACTTGCCCGGGTTCATGATGTTGTTCGGGTCCAACATGCGCTTGATGCGCTTCATGAGCTCGAACTGACCTTCGGCCAGCTCCTCGTAGCAGGCGACGTCGACCTCACCCTCACGGGTACCGCCGTGCGCCATCGAGATCGAGCCGCCGTGCGCCAGCGATACCCTGGCGATCGCCTTCTTGGCCTCGATCCAGTCCGCCCAGATCTCCGGGGTCATCTCCTGCTCGTTGACGCCGATGTCGATCTCGGTCAGGTAGTCGCCCCAGGCGCGGAACGGGTTGCCGATGTCCCCGAACATGCCCCAGTCGTCGAAGTGGTCGGGGTGCTTGTCGACGAGGTCCGCGATGATCTTGTGCCACTCGAGCCGCACCTCGGACAGCTGGCTCCAGGTGATCGACGCGTCCTCGCAGCTCCAGGACATGAGCTTGATCTTGTCCTTGGTCTTGTTACGACCGTGGTAGGCGAGGTGGTAGCGGTCGTGGCGGCTGGCCCAGTCGCCCTCGCTGATCTCGCGACCCATGTACACGCCACCGGCCGCCTCGCCGATGTCGAAGATCCGCTGCCTGACGCCCTCGACCTCTTCCTTGGTCCCGTACAGGGCGATCCCGACCGCTGACTTCACCCATTCGGGCAGAGGGATCCACGCCTCGTCGTCGCGGCGCAGGAAGTCGACCTTCCACTCGTCGAAGATGAACATCCCGGCGACGGACCTGATGCCGCTGTGGTTGATGCCGTAGAGGATCTGGTGGGCGTCGTCCCAGCTCCGGGTGCCGAAGAAGACGGAGAGCTCAGCCTCCGGCCTCGGCGCCAGGTCGAGCGTGACCTCGGTGGTGATGCCCAGCGTGCCCTGGTGACCGATGAACAGGTCCTTGATCCGGTAGCCGACGCTCGACTTGCGGATCTTGCGGCCGCCGCCCTCGCCGACCCGGATGACATCGCCGGTGGGGGTCACGACCTCCATCGAGCACACCAGGTTCGGCAGGTGACCGTAGCCGGAACCGATGAGGCTCCAGCCGGAGCAGCCGATACGACCGCCGAGGACGTTGACCGGGTACGACGCCGGGTCGTCCGGGAAGAAAAGGTTCAGGGGGCGCAGGACCTTGTTCAGCTCCTGCATGTTGATGCCCGGCTGGACGGTGACCGTCATGTCGTCGGGGTCGACCTCGAGGATCTCGCACATCCGCTTGATGTCGACCACGATCCCGCGCTTCATGGGCTGGGCACCATCGGCCAGCCCCGCTCCCGAACCGCGGGGCACGATCGGCACCCCGTACTTGTTGGCGGCCTTGACGACCGCCACGACCTCGTCGGTCGAAGCAGGCATGACGACCACGTCGGGAAGCAGGTCCTGCCACAGGTGAAGACCCATGGGAGAGGCGCTTGACGTTCGTATTGCCCGTTGGTGGTATTCGGTCATGACGTACTCGTCGCCCAGCGCACGCTTGAGCTCACTGATGATCGCGCTGAGGTCAGAGGAGGTGGTCACTGTCATGTGGAGCCTCCATGCAGGTGATGGTGTCTAGGGGTTGAAGCCCGAGATGTCCGAAGTGTACGGGATGCAGCTGGAACGCCTTGTGTCGATGTGGGTCCGCTTTTTGCCGACTGCTGGCCAACAGCAGAACCAGCGCGCCGTGGCGAAGACGCTCGGGTCCAGGCGAGACCAGCGCTGGCCTTGGGTCGTCCGTCAGGCTGTCGGACCGGGAGGAGAACGTGCCGGACTCCGGCCCCGACCACGATCGAGACCGGCGTTGACGAGGCCGCCCACCGCCTGGCCACCGACGGCACAGGCACGGAGGCCCGGCCCTGGGGCGGCCGTCGCATCCGTCATGTCTCGTCCCTGGTCCATGGCTGGCTCCTGGGCGAACGCCTCGCCCTTGAGGTACTGGCACCAAACGCTAGCCCACCAGTCAGGACTTCCGTCCTCGACGAGATGTCGAAAGATCGTCGATCACGTGGCCAGTCCGTACACCGACCAACTAGCCTGTATCCGTGTCGATCACCGTGCGGGACATCCTCCAACGACGAGACCTCCATCTGCGCACCGTCGTCGAGGGCGGTCCGACAGCCCTCGACGCCGCCGTCACCTGGGTCGTGTCGTCCGACCTGGCCGATCCGACCCCGTTCCTGGACCGCGGCAACATGCTGCTGACCACAGGCCGCCAGCTCGACCCACCCGCCGCCGGCGACAGCCCAGGTGACCAGCGGTATACCGACGATGCCGACGCCTACGTCGCGGGTCTGCGTCGGCGCGGCGTCTGTGCCATCGGCTTCGGCATCAGGGTGCTCCACACCGGCACGCCGTCGCCGCTGGCCGACGCCTGCCGAGCCCACGCGATGCCGTTGTTCGAAGTCCCCTACCACACTCCCTTCATCGCGGTCATCCGGTCGGCGGCCGACCTCATCGACGCCGCCGGACACCGGCGCAACGCCTGGGCGCTGACAGCCACGTCTGCGATCTCGGCGGCCGTCCTCCAGACACTGCCGGTCGACGCCGTCCTCTCCGAGCTGGCCCGCCAGCTGGGCTGCGGCGCCGTCCTCATCGACCCGCGCGGCAAGGCCCGCGCCGTGCACGGCCTGTCTGCCGCCGACCCGATCGTGACGGCCTCTCGCACCGAGGCCACCAACCTCCTGCGGCGAGGTCGACGCACCGGGGCCACCATGACCGTGCCGTTCCCTCCCCCGACCCTGCCGGGGCACCGAGCACGCCCCGCACCGGCCGGCCCTGGGACGGCGCACCTGACGATGCAGACCGTCGGGCCCGACACCGGGCCCCGCTCGGTGCTGGTCCTGGCAGGTCCGTCGGCGCTGGACCCGGCCGAGCAGACCGTGGTCACCTCGGCGGTGGCGCTCCTGTGGTTCGCGATCGGCGAGGGGACGGGCGTCGGGACGCGCGCCTCGTTGCGCCGGGCTCTGTGGCACCTGCTGATGGACGGCGCCACCGACATCGTCCGGGCCGAGGCGCCGTCCGCCGGGATGAAGCTGCCGGCCGAGCCGGTGCGGGCCGTCGTCTGGTCGCCAGGGCCGCACGGGGCGACGATGCGCGCCCTCCAGGCCGCCTGCGACGCCGGGCGCGCCATCGTGTTCGCCGCGCTCGACGACACCGTGCTCGCCTGCATGAGCGGCGGCAAGACCGACGTGCTGAGGTCGGTCGACCCCGGCCGAGGGGCCGGCGTGAGCGAACCCGTGGCCTACGCGGACCTTCCCGGGGCCGTGGACCGCGCCCAGCGGGCGGCCCGCCGGGCCGCTCGTGGCAGCGTCGTCGTGCTCGACGACCCCGAGGCAGGAATCCTGTCCACCCTGGACACCACGGCCGACCTGGTCGACCGCGCCCACGGCCTGCTGCACCGCCTGGACGAGCAGGACCGGCGCTCTGACGGCGGGCTGGTCGACGCGCTCACAGCCTGGTTACGGGCCAACGGCAGTTACGAGGCGGCGGCGCGACGGCTCGGGCTCCACCGGCACACGCTCAGCGCCCGCGTCAGCCGGGCCGGCGCGCTCCTCGAGCGCGACCTGGACGACGTCGACACCCGGACCGACCTCTGGCTGGCGCTCCGCCTGACCGGCCGCGCCTGACGACCCACGCTCACGACCGGGCCCGACCGTCCTCCGAGCCGACGCGTCCGGGGTCCGGACGCTCCTGCGCCCCAGGGTCATCGAGGGCACCATAGGTTCGTGCCCAAGGCTCTGCTGCTCGAAAACCTCCACCCCCAGGCTCGGATCATCCTCGAGAACGCCGGCTTCGAGGTCGAGACCCGGTCTGGCGCCCTCGACGAGACCGAGCTCGTCGAGGCTCTTGACGGCGTCACCATGCTGGGGATCCGCTCGAAGACCCAGGTCACCGAGCAGGTCCTGGCGCAGGCACCGGACCTGCGGGTGATCGGCACGTACTCGATCGGCACCAACCAGATCGACCTGCGAGCGGCGGCGGAACGGGGCGTCGCGGCCTTCAACGCGCCCTTCTCCAACACCCGGTCGGTGGTGGAGATCGCGCTGGCCGACATCATCGCCCTGACGCGGCGGCTGACGGTGCTGGACAAGCAGATGCACGCCGGGGTGTGGGACAAGTCTGCCGACGGCGCCCACGAGGTGCGCGGCCGCACGCTCGGGATCATCGGGTACGGCAACATCGGCACCCAGCTGTCGGTGCTGGCCGAGAACCTGGGCATGTCCGTGATCTTCTACGACATCGCCGAGAAGCTGGCCCTGGGCAACGCCCGGAAGATGCCGTCCATGGACGCGCTGCTGGCCGAGGCGGACATCGTCACGCTGCACGTCGACGGCCGGGCCGGCAACGCCGGGCTGTTCGGAACCGACCAGTTCGCCGCGATGAAGCCCGGCTCGATCTTCCTCAACCTGTCCCGCGGGTTCATCGTCGACTACGCGGCGCTGCGCGCCTCGGTCGAGTCGGGCAAGATCACCGGCGCCGCCGCCGACGTGTTCCCGGTCGAGCCGAAACGCCGTGGCGACGCGTTCGAGTCCGAGCTGCGCGGCCTGGACAACGTCATCCTCTCCCCCCACACCGGCGGGTCGACCGAAGAGGCGCAGGAGAGCATCGGCCAGTTCGTCTCGACCAAGGCGCGCGACTACCTGGCGTCCGGGTCCACGACCCTGTCGGTCAACCTGCCGAACATCGCCCTGGACCGGCCAGAGGGGCTGCACCGCCTGGCCTACCTGCACCAGAACGTCCCCGGCGTGCTGGCCAACGTCAACCAGACGCTGGCCGCGTTCGGGCTGAACATCGAGGCGCAGATGCTCGCCACCCGTGGCAACCTCGGCTACGTCGTCACCGACGTGCCTGACGGCCTGCACCCGGGTCTGCTCGACGAGCTCAACCAGCGGCCCGAGACCATCCGGCTGCTCGTCATCCGCTAGGAACAGGCCGACGCCGGCGGGAACAGGCCGACGCCGGGCCGCGACGGCGGCACCGGCCGGCTCTTGTCCGGCGCAGGCCCGCGTGGTTGCTCGTCAGGACGAGCCGGACTTGCGCCGGAACTGGCGCTGCACCGGCCCGGTGGTCTCAGAGCCGTGCACCCCGCCGTCGGACGAGCCACCGTCGGCCGTCGGGTGCGAACGTGCCTTCTTGGCCTCCAGGGCCTGCCGGAACTTCTCCTTGGCTTCGTCGCTGGGAGAGCCCGGCTTCTTGGGGCTGCTCGTTTCCTTCTCGTCCGGCGCGGTCATCAGCCAACCTCCTCGACACGTCCCCAACACGGGCAGGCTACCCCACCGGGGCCGACCCGACGCGCGCGCAGTCGGCCGATCCGGTCACTCGGCCAGGGCGGCGTCCTCGGCCTGCGCCCGTTCGCGCTCGGCGTCCGACCGCAGCTGGTGGATCGCCGCCTCGAAGTCGTCCAACGACTCGAACCCTCGGTAGACCGAGGCGAAACGGAGATAGGCCACCTCGTCCAGCTCCTGCAGCGGCCCGAGGATCGCCAGCCCGATCTCGTTGGCGTCCACCACGGCCGATCCGGTCGACCGGACGGTCTCTTCCACCCGCTGGGCGAGCAGCGCCAGCGCGTCAGGGTCCACCGGGCGCCCCTGGCACGCCTTGCGCACCCCGCTGAGGATCTTCTCCCGGCTGAAGGGCTCGGAGACGCCAGACCGTTTCATCACCGTGAGGCTCGCTGTCTCGACGGTCGAGAAGCGGCGCCCGCACGACGGGCACTGCCGTCGTCGCCTGATGCTCGAACCGTCGTCGGCCGTGCGCGAGTCGACGACACGGGAGTCTGGATGCCGGCAGAACGGGCAGTGCACGCAGGTCCTCCTGACGGCCAGCACGGGCGCGGATGCAAGCCCCGACACGGGTCCGAGAGAGCCCGGCGCCGTCGCGATACGTCGGTTCCCGCCGACGCTACCCCACCTGGGGCTCAGTCCGACACCGGGACGACGATCGTCTGACCAGCCAGCAGGCTCGAGTCCGGCAGCGCGTTGAGCCTCACCAGGTCTGCGACGACGTCCCGCACGTCGTCCCCGGGACGGGTGATGGTCGCTGCGATCTGCCACAACGTCTCTCCCGGAGCCACGACGTGCCGCTCCACCTCGGGCGCCGAGGTCGGTGCCTCAGCCTGCGCCGCGCGCACACCGATCACCAGCGGCAGCGCCACCAGGAGCAGCGCCAGCAGCACCACCACCACCCGGCCTCGGGTCGTCAGCCGTAACGGCGCCTCGGACCTGGGGTCAGCCCCTGCCTGGCGCGGCCTCACCGGACGCCTCGGTTGCTCGACGCCTGTCGGACGAAGACTCACCACGACACCCATCAGTCCTCCGCCTTTCCTCTCCGCCTGCCTGTTCTCCGTCTGGCTGATACGGAACCGGCCGCTCGACTGTCATCGTACATCCGTTCGTCGTACGGTTGTACGATACGACGTGGAAGATCCGAACAAAATGCCGACACGCTCGAACAGCTGTTTGGTCGACATGTCGGTCCGGGCTACGGTGGACTCGACGCGACAAGCCCACCACCGACCGCCCACACACCACTCCCACCAGGGGATACGCAAGGAGGAGACCGTGAGCGACCACGAGGAGACCCGCACCGGAGACCGGCTCGACGATCCGGTGCTCGCATCGGTCACCCCGCTGCGCCGCCGACCGGGCCGCCCCCGTCAGACGGCCGACGACGAGCTCACGCCCCGCCAGCGCCGGGTGCTGGAGACCGTCCGGACGTCGGTGACCGAACGCGGCTACCCGCCGACGATGCGCGAGATCGGCGAGACCGTCGGCCTGACCAGCCCCTCGTCGGTCAAGCACCAGCTGGAGATGCTGGAGCGCAAGGGGTACCTGCGACGCGACCCCAACCGCCCGCGAGCCATCGAGGTCGTCACCCCTGACGACTCGCGCACCGTCACGCTGCTGCACGAGACTGCCGGTTTCGTCGCGGAGTCGGCGGCCGCTCCTGAGCCGGCCTACGTGCCGCTGGTCGGCCGGATCGCCGCCGGTGGTCCGATCCTGGCCGAGCAGGTCGTCGAGGACGTCTTCCCGCTGCCCCGCCAGCTGGTCGGCGAGGGCGAGCTGTTCCTGCTCAAGGTGGTCGGCGACTCGATGGTCGACGCGGCGATCTGCGACGGCGACTGGGTCGTCGTACGCCGCCAGCCGGTGGCCGAGAACGGCGAGATCGTCGCCGCCATGCTCGACGGCGAGGCCACCGTGAAGACGCTGCGCCGCCGCGACGGGCACGTCTGGCTGCTGCCCCACAACCCGGCCTACTCCCCCATCGACGGTGACCAGGCGACTATCCTGGGTCGGGTGGTGAGCGTGCTGCGCAGCCTGTGACGTCGCGGCACACCCGTCGCCAGGACCCCGGTCACAGCCCAGATCGCCGGCCCAGGTCGTCGGCCCAGGTCCACCAGCCCAGGGCAGCCAGCCCAGAAGCCGACAGCCAGAGGCCCGAGCCAGAGCGGAGCGCAGATGCCCAGACTGCCCGACCCGAACCCCGGCACCATCGCCCGGCTGCGCGAAGCCGCCGAGCAGCTGCGTGCCGCCGCAGAAGACCACTCGGACGACAGCGCGGCGGTGTCGGCCGCGGAGTCGACAGACTACGAGAGCTGGACGCTGGCTCGGTTGCGCCGCCGCGCGACCGAGCTGGATGTCGAGGGCCGCTCGGCGATGGACAAGGCCGGGCTCATCGAGGCCCTGCGGTCGTCGCTGCCTGAACCCGGTGACGCCGCGACCGCCGACCAGTAGTCAGACCGGCCACGGCACCGTCACCTCCAGGTTCGGCTCGCAGCGCCGGACCTTCGCGGCGTCGACGCCGTCTGTGGATCTGACGGGTCGCTGTCCCCGGATCGGTCGGATCAGGCCGTCCAGCCGGTCTTCTCGTGGCTGCCGTCGCAGAACGGCTTGTTGGCCGAGCTGCCGCACCGGCACAGGGCCGCACGGGTCTCGGCCACGGTCGTGCCGTCGCCCAGGTCGATGCGCAGGTCGCCCCGCACGAGCAGCGGGCCGTCGGGGCTCGCCGTGACCGTCGTGCGCGGGTCAGGAACCTCCGCGGGCCCGTCGTCCAGGGTGTAGTGCAGCGCCCCGGTCGGGCAGAGCCGGACCACCTGGGCCACGTGCTCGGCGTCCGGGTCGGCGTCCATGCTGATCCACGGGCGTCGCTGGGGGTCGAACACCGCAGGGTCGCCGCGCACGCACTCGGCGACGTGACGGCACCGTTCGACGTCGTAGTGCACCGTGATCCGCTCGCCGACGTAGTCCCGGACTGCCATGTCGCTCCTCTGGTCACTGTCGCCCTCGGGCGACGTCTCTCAATAGCCGAACTGCCGAGCCACCTCGCGCACCGCGACGGCCGAGACGTTCAGGGCTGCGACCTCGCTGGACGACATCGGCACCACCAGACGCTCGCCGACGCCCCGGTACCCCACGACCGACGGCACCGACAGGCAGACGTCGCTGATCCCCTGGTAGTCGTCCAGCAGCGACGACACCGGCTGGATCCGGTGCTCGTCGTTGAGGATCGCCTCGATGATCCGCGACCCGGCCAGCCCCACGGCGTCGTTGGTCGCGCCCTTGCCGGCGATGATCGTCGCCGCCGAGTGCTTGACCTGGTCGGCGATCCGGTCGCGGACCTCCTGGGTGAGCGGTCCACGACCTTCGATACCCGGCCAGTCCAGCAACGGCACGGCACCCAGGGTGGCCGACGACCACAGGGTCAGCTGGGAGTCGCCGTGCTCCCCCGCGACGTAGGCGTGCACGTTCTGCACCGCCATGCCGGTGTGCTGGGACACCAGGTAGCGCAGCCGGGAGGTGTCGAGCACCGTCCCGGAGCCGAACACCTGGTTGGCGGGCAGCCCCGAGACCTTGAGCGCGACGTAGGTCACCACGTCCACGGGGTTGGTCACCACCAGCTGGATCGCGTCGGGGGCCACCTCGACGAGCCGGGGCAGCACCTTGGCGATGAGCGCGATCGTCGCCCCGGCCAGGTCCATGCGGGCCTGGCCGGGCTTCTGCTTGGCCCCGGCGGTGAAGATCACGACATCGGCCCCCCGGACGATCTCGATGTCGTCGGAGCCCTCCACGGTGGCCATCGGCATGAACTGGATGCCGTGGGCCAGGTCGAGCGCCTCAGCTTCGACCTTGGCCCGGTTGACGTCGTAGAGCACAACGGTGCGGGCCGACCCGCGCATGAGCATCGCGTACGCCATGGTCGCCCCGACCGACCCGGCGCCGATGACGGCGATCTTCGACGTGCGTGTCTCGCGCAGGTCCGACGCGGTCTCGGGGCTGGGCATCGCGTACCTCCATCGCCTGGGTGGACACCGTCCATGGTGGCGCCAGGCGCCACGCGCCGCCCGGCGAGTCAGTCGGCGGCGCGCAGCCGGGTCAGCGCCCCCAGCACCACGTCCCGGTCCGTGGTGCGCCAGAACGGCGGCAGCGACCGGGCGAGGTAGGTGCCGTAGCGGGCCGTGACCAGCCGCGGGTCGAGCACCGCGACCACCCCCCGGTCGGCGGCGGTACGGATCAGCCGGCCGGCACCCTGGGCGAGCAGCAAGGCCGCGTGGGAGGCGGCCACGGCCATGAAGCCGTTCCCCCCGGCCTTGGCGACCGCCTCGGAACGGGCGGCCGAGACCGGGTCGTCCGGCCGCGGGAACGGGATCCGGTCGATCAGCACCAACCGGCAGGTCGGACCGGGCACGTCCACCCCCTGCCACAGCGACAAGGTGCCGAACAGGCAGGTCGCAGGGTCGGCGGCGAACTGCGCGACGAGGGTCGGCAGCTGGTCGTCGCCCTGGGCCAGGATGGGCACGTCCAGCCGCTCGCGCATCGCCTCGGCGGCGGCCTGGGCGGCGCGGCGGGAAGAGAACAGCCCGAGGGTCCGCCCGCCCGCGGCGCGCACCAAGGCCTCGATCTCGTCGAGCTGGGCCTCGGTGGCGGGGTCACGGCCCGGAGCGGGCAGCCCGGCGGCGACGTAGCAGATGCCCTGCCGGGCGTAGTCGAACGGGCTGCCGACGTCGATACCGTCCCACCCGGTGACCGGTGGTCCTGGAGTGTCGTCGGTGCCCGCCGCCTCCGGCTGGTCGTCTCGGTCCTGCCGGGGCGTCTGGCTCTCGGCCGTGCCGTCGCGGTCCAGGCCGACGGCCCCGGCGGCCGCGTCGAACGACCCGCCGAGGCTCAGCGTGGCCGAGGTGAGCACGGCCACACGGTCGGCGAGCAGCTGGCTGCGGATCAGCCCGCTGACCGACAGCGGTGCAGCGTGCAGCCGTGTCAGCTGCCCGCCGTTCCGGTCGGTACCGCGGGCGCACCACAGCACGGTGCGCTCGTCGGCGGCGACGAGGCGGTCGGCCACCTCGAACAGCTCGGTCAGCGCGGCGGAGGCGACCTGACGTCCACCGTCGGGCTCCCCCGGGTTGGCCGGCGCGGCGGTGCGCAGCGCCGACAGCAGACCACGGACCGCGTCACGCACCACCGCCACCGGTTCGGCCAGGTCGTCGGGCAGCCCGTCGGGGACCCGCCCCTCACGGCTGGCCACGAGGGCCGTGGCCAGCGCCTGACCGGCAGCGTCCAGGTCGGTGGTGGGCAGCGCAGCCAGCCGTCGCGCGGCCCGGGCGGCATGCTCCACCGTGCCCAGCGACAGCTCGCCGGTGGCCTGGGCGGTCACGCGGGCCGCCAACTCGTGGGCCTCGTCGACCACGAGCACGTCGTGCTCGGGCAGCGCCTGGGAGGCGTGGGCGGCCATCGCAGCGAGCATCGCATGGTTCGTCACGACGACGTCCGCGGACCGGGCGGCGGACCGGGCGGCATCGGCGAAGCAGTCACCGAGCATCGGGCAGCGTCGACCCAGGCACTCCAACGACGACACCGAGACCTGCCGCCACGCCCGGTCGCTGACGCCGGGCACCAGGTCGTCACGGTCGCCGGTCTCGGTCTCGTCGGCCCACTCGCGGACCCGCACCACCTGCGCCCCCAGCGTGTCGGGCTGACGCGGCCCTGTCGGTTCGGCCAGGTGGTCGAACAGGGTGCCGTCGTCGGGGTATCCACCGGCCACCTTGTGCACGCACACGTAGTTGTGCCACCCCTTGAGCAGCGCCACCACGGGCTGGCGCGGCAGGTGGGCGGCGAGGGCCTCGACCACCAGCGGCAGGTCGCGCCCCACGACCTGCCGCTGCAGCGCCAGGGTCGCCGTGGACACCACCACGCGCCGGTCGGTCCGCACGGCGTGGTCCACGACCGGAACCAGGTACCCCAACGACTTGCCGGTCCCGGTGCCCGCCTGCACCAGCAGGTGCCGTCGGCTCTCCACCGCCGTGACCACGGCCTGGGCCATGACGGCCTGACCCTCCCGGCGCACGCCACCCAGCACCTCGACGGCGGCGTCGAGCAGCGTCGTCGTTCGCTCGTCGGGCGGGCCAGCAGACACGCCCCTCAGCGTAGGACCTGCCCGCTGCGTCGCCGTGCACGCAGAGCAGGCCACCCGGTCGTGCCGGCCGACCAGACGTCGCGGTCACCGGCAGGCCCGGGGCCGCCCGGTGCCGCCGTCAGGCCACCGCGCTCTCGGCGTCGTCCATGTCGGTCTGGAGGTTGATCTGCTCCGTCAGCTCCGCATCGTCGTCGAGCACCGACCGGTCGGCGTGCGGCGCCGCGACCTCTCCGCGCCGTCGTGCCTCGAGGCTGCGCCGGGTGGCGACGGTGCTGGGATGGTCCGAGCCCAGCACCCGCGCCCGGTCGGCCAGCACCTCCTCCAGGCCGGCCAGGCTGCCTGCGACATCGTCGGGGGCACGCCAGCAGGCGGTCCAGTAGCGGGTCGACAGCGTGTCGGGGTGATCTGGACCCAGCACCCGCTCCCGGTCGGCCAGCACCTCCTGCAACCCGGCCAGACCACCAGCCACGTCACCCGAGGCGGCGCGCCACCGCGCGATGTCGTGCCGGGTGGACAGGGTGCTGGGATGGTCGGGTCCCAGCACCCGTGCCTTGTCGACCAGCACCTGGTCCAGCTGGGCCAGACCACCGACGACGTCACCCGCGACCGCCCGCCACCGCGCGATGTAGTGCCGCGTGGACAGGGTGCTGGGGTGGTCTGGACCCAGCACCCTGACGCGGTCGACCAGCACCTCGTCCAACCCGGCCAGGCCACCAGCCACATCACCCGAGGCGGCGCGCCACCGCGCGATGTCGTGCCGGGTCGACAGGGTGTCCGGGTGGTCTGGGCCCCGCACCCGCGCCTGGTCGGTCAGCACCGCGCGCAACCCGGCCAGGCCGCCGCCGACGTCCCCCGAGGCAGCCTGCCAGTAGGCGATGTCGTGCCGGGTAGACAGTGTGCGGACGTGGTCCGGGCCCAGCACCCTCAGCTGTCTGACCAGCACCTCGTCCAGCCCCACCAGCCCACCGACGACGTCACCCGAGGCAGCCTGCCAGCGCGCGATGTAGTGCTGGGTCGACAGGGTCCGGGAGTGGTCCCGGCCCAGCACCCGCACCCAGTCGGCCCAGACCTCCTTCAGCCCGGCCAGCCCGCCGACGACATCGCCGGAGGTGGCCCGCCACCGTGCGATGTTGTGCCGCACCAGCAAGGTGTCAGGGTGATCTGGGCCCAGCACCCGCAGCAGGTCGTCCAGCAGATCTTCCAGCGAGGCCAGGGCACCGGAGAGGTCGCCCGACTTCGCGCGCCAGAAAGCCGCGCATCGCCGGACAGCCAGGACGTCGCGACGGTCCGGGGCGTCGAGGGCGGCCAGAAGGTCCTCGTAGTAGGTGACGGCCCGACCGACCCGGCCTGCGCTGCCCAGAGAGTCCCCGGCGAGGAACAGCACCGGGTGGACCTCGGCAGCCGCACCCTCGCCGCGGTCGGTCAGCTCTGGTCCTGCCAGGTCGCGCAGACCCGTGACGGTCGCACGCAGGCCTGCCCCGGCAGCGTGCGGGGCGCTGTGCCAGACCTCAGCCGCAGCGTCGGCCAGCGCCCGGGCGGTGCTGACCTGCTGGTCGGGGTCCAGGGTGTCGCGGATGGTGCGCTGGGCAAGGGCGTGGACGGCGACCGGGCTCCACGGGTCACGACCGACCGTGGCCAGGGAGACCAGCACCAGGGCGTCCAGGGCGGACCAGGTCTGCTGCTCGGTGAGCGGGACACCGCCCGGCGGGCAGGCGGCCGACGCCAGGTAGCGGCGGGCCGCCTCGGAGAGGAACAGCGCCCGAGGGGTCTGGGTGGGGTGGGCGCACGACAGCAGCGCGGCCATCGCCGGGGCGTGCGGCGAACGCTCGGCCGCACGTTCGACGGCGATGTCCCAGATCGCCGCGATGGTCCACTGCTCGCCGGTCGGGCGACAACGACGGGCCAGCTCGGCGTGCTGGGCATCCTCGCCGGGCAGCACCTCCGCCAAGGGGCAGGTACGGTCGCGCAGCACCCGCCGGTACTGCGCGATCGTGGCGAAGCGGGGGCTGTCGATGATGACCGCCGTGGCCAGGCTCAACGCCACCGGGTGCCGACCCAGGTCGTCGGCCAGCGCCGCGACCTCGGCGGGGTCGGTCGCCACGACCCCTGCCAGACGCTCGGTGACGTACGCCGCCGCCTCCGTCGGTGTGTACACGTCGAGGTCGACCTCGACCCGACCGGAGCCGTGGTAGCCCGCTCCGCGGCGCCGGGTGGTGACCAGCGTCCGACCGGCGGCGACGACCGGCGGCCACCACGGGGCGAGCAGGGTGGGGTCGACGTCCAGGTCGTCGAGCACCACGAGCCAGGTCCGGTCTGCGGCCGTCAGCCAGGCGCGGAAGGCCTGTGCCAGTGCCCTGTCGTTCTCCCTGCGCAGGCCCACGGCCCGGGCCGCCGCGGCATAACCGCTGATGACACCGTCGAGACGGGACGCGTCGACCCACACCTTGACCGCCGCGTCGCTGGTGCGGAAGTACTGGCTGGCCAGCTGCGACTTGCCCACCCCGCCGTCACCGCGCAGCACTTGGGTCGTGGCGTCCGTGGGCATGCTCGACCATGCGGTGTCGATCTCGGCCCGCACCGCCGACCTGGGCTGCGACGCCGGTGCGGCGTCGGGCGGGTTTCCGACGGGTGGCAGCGGGGCGACCGGGCCAGCGCCCACCTTCTGGTGGATCAGCTCCAGCAGCGCGGTCTGGCGCTCGGCGGTCAGGAGGAGCCGGTCGGTCTTGGCGTCGATGCGGCCGGTCGCGGTCTCGACCCGTCCCAACCGGGTCAGCGCCTCGACGATGGACTCCAGGAACGGCACTGTCGCCCGGTAGGTCTCCTCGATGACGGCCTGGACGAGCACCTCACCGCTCCCGGACCGCCCGTGGGCACGCTCCGCGACCGTCTGTGCGGCCCGCCGGGGGTCGAAGTCCAGCCCGGCCCATTCGTCCATCGTCAGGGCGTGGGCCGACAGCACGTCGAAAGCCGAGCTCAGTCCGGCCTTGAGCTCGCCTCGGCCGAGGTCGGGGAACCGGGTCGACACCGCCGACCTGACGCGCGCGTCCAGAGCCGCCCGGTCGGTGGTGCGGAAGACCTGGTCGACCGCGTCCTCCCCGACCGACGCCGTCACGCCACCCAGGGTCGCGGCGATCACCCCCAGGCCCGGGTCCCCGGTGGCGACCACTGCCGCCGCGCCGCCCAGTGCCGTCAACCCCTGGACTGCGGCCTTGACGATCGACCGGCGCACCGATATGCCCACCCGTTCCACGGGGCGACTGTACCGGCCTGCCCTCGTCGGCTGCTCTGCGCCGTGCTCTGACCCACCAGGGCGACCGCGCCTCGCCCTGGTGGGTCGAGCTCCCTCAGGCGGCGTTGCCTGACGGGCCATGGTGCACCTGGGCAGGTCGGGCTGGGATGTCCCGCCCGGCGCCGACGACGTCACCGGTGGCGTCCTTGACGGTGCACGACGAGGAGATCCACGGGAGCGCACTCGATCGGCTCGCGGCGTCGACGATGCGACAGGAAGAATGCGTCTCCACTCCCCCGGCCAGGGAGACCGGGCGGCGGCTCGTCGGGGTCGATCGACAATGTCGGTCTCGACCGTGGGAACGGACCTCGCCTGTTTCGACAAGCCTGTCGCGACGACGTTTCGTCGCCTCCCGCGATCGACCGCCGGTGCGGCCTAGGTGCGTGGACCAGAAAGGGCGAGAATACCGATCGCGAGCACCAGCACGCCGCCGGACAGCGGATCGAGCACCGCCGTGCACAGACCCAGGACGACGAGGACCCAGCCGAAGTACCGGGGCAACGGACGGGCGGCGACGCGGATCCAGCTCTTGGCGAGCAGGCCGAGGAGCACCAGCGCGACGCCTGCCATGATTCCGCCGTACCAGAACACGGCGCGGTCTTCGTGCGTCCCGATCGTGTTGATCAGGCCAGCCTTGACGATATCGGTGGCACCGTCGAGCGACGCAGCGACGAACACCACGATATGGAGCATGCCGGCGGCGACGAGAAGGTTTCCGGTGTGGCGCCACCAGGTGCGCCCAGAAGTGGTTGTCATGCTCTGAACTGTGCCATGTGCCACCTGAACGCGTGCTGAGAGCCCAACACCCCGTCAAGCCCGAGAAATAGGGCGGGGAATGCCTACTGCTGACCGGCCGCCTCGTGCAGCCGCTGGGCGAGGGCCGGGTCGACCCGGGCGCGCAGCGCGGTGCCGTCGGGGCGGTGCTCGGAATGCTCGACCTCGCCACGTTCGTGGACCTGGTGCACCAGGTCGCCACGGTCGTAGGGCACCACGACGTCGACCAGGACGTCGGGGCGGGGCAGCACGTCGGCGATCACCTGGCGCAGCTCGTCCAGGCCGGCCCCGGTACGGGCCGAGACGACGACGGCGCGCTCCTTGGTGCGCAGCCGGGCGATCTGGTCGGGAGCGGCCAGGTCGGCCTTGTTCAGCACGACGAGCTCCGGCAGGTCCAGAGCGCCCTCGATGTCCGCCAG
The DNA here is from genome assembly GCA_031556715.1 of Cellulomonas sp. GTDB lineage: Bacteria > Actinomycetota > Actinomycetes > Actinomycetales > Cellulomonadaceae > Cellulomonas. The sequence goes on along the minus strand of JAVBSR010000128.1, from coordinate 13,275 downwards.
CACGGTGCGGACCGCCGCCATCTGCCCTTCCGGGTCGGGGTGGGCGGCGTCCACGACGTGCAGCACCACATCGGCCTCGCCGACCTCCTCCAGCGTGGAGCGGAAGGCCTCCACCAGCTGGTGCGGCAGCGCCCGGACGAACCCGACCGTGTCGGTCAGGGTGTAGACCCGCCCGTCGGGTGTCGTCGCCCGGCGCACCGTGGGGTCGAGGGTGGCGAACAGCGCGTTCTCCACCAGCACCCCGGCACCGGTCAGCTGGTTGAGCAGCGACGACTTGCCCGCGTTGGTGTAGCCGACGATGGCCACCGACGGGACGCCGTGACGGCCCCGGGAACGTCGTTTCGCCTCCCTGGACGGCGCCATGGCGGCGATCTCGCGCCGCAGCCTGGCCATCCGGGTACGGATGCGCCGTCGGTCCAGCTCGATCTTGGTCTCACCCGGGCCGCGCGAACCCATGCCCTGCGCCGCCCCGCCGACCTGTCCCCCGGCCTGCCGGGACATCGACTCGCCCCACCCGCGCAACCGTGGCAGCAGGTACTCCAGCTGGGCCAGCTCGACCTGGGCCTTGCCCTCCTTGGACTTGGCGTGCTGGGCGAAGATGTCCAGGATCAGCGCGGTCCGGTCGACGACCTTGACCTTGACGACGTCCTCCAGCCCACGGCGCTGGGACGGCGCCAGCTCGCAGTCGGCCACGACGGTGTCGGCACCGACGGTCTGGACCAGGTCGGCCAGCTCGGCCGCCTTGCCGGACCCGAGGTAGGTGGCCGGGTCCGGGTTGCTCCGACGCTGGAGCAGGCCGTCGAGCACCTGCGACCCGGCAGTCTCGGCCAGCGCCGCCAGCTCGCGCAGGCTGGTCTCGGCCGCCTCGGCCGTGCCGGTGCTCCACAGCCCGACCAGCACCACCTTCTCCAGCCGCAGCTCGCGGTACTCGACCTCGGTGACGTCCTCGAGCTCGGTGGACAGCCCCGCCACCCGCCGCAGCGACGCCCGCTCGGCCAGGTCCAGCTGGTCGCCGTCGGCCGCGGTGTGCTCGGCGTCGGTCGCCTGCACCGCCGTCCCGACCCGGCTGAGCACCCGAGCGACGACGTCGTCAGCCACCTCCTGCGCCGTACGTTCGCGTCTGGTTCCAGTCACGCCGATCCTCCCTGGTCACCACCAGCCTCCCACGTCCTGCCTGCGCGAGGCGACCGAATTCCACGCCGGGCGCCCGCGCTACGGCGCTCGACCTCCGCCGTCGGGCTCTGCCGGTCGGTCCACGGCGGAGATCAGTAGGCTGACGTCGTGAAGACGTTCTCTGTCCAGCTGCGTCTCAGGCGCACGACGGTCGAGGACTGCCATGTCAGCGTCCCGGTCACCCAGCAGAACCCGCCGGTCACCGGCCCGGTCCAGGAGAACGACAGACCATGACCAGATACTGCGCTTTTCTCCGCGGGGTGAACGTCAACGGGCGGAAGATGCTCATGAAGGACGTCAAGGAGGTGGCCGAGCAGGCAGGGCTGCATGATGTCGTCACGGTGCTGGCGACGGGCAACGTCGTCTTCACCAGCGACGAGTCAGCCGAGACCGTGAGCGCACTGCTGGCCGACGCGCTGCGGGAGCGCTATGGCGATCCGGTGTTCTTGTTCGTCCGGGACTCAGCGCAGGTGGACGAGACGGTCGGTGCGGTGCCGTTCGAGGACGACCCGGACCGGCACGTCTACGTCTTCGTCTGCGACGACGGTCTTGCCGACGCCCTGCTGGACAGGTTCACGACCGTCGTCCCGGTGGTCGGAGAGGCGGCGGCCGTCAGCTCTGGCTGTTTCTTCTGGCAGGTACCGAAAGGCTCGACCCTCGACGCCGGGTTCTCGAAGGCCCTCGGCGATCCGCGCCTGCGGTCGCGGTTCACCAGCCGCAACATCTCCACCATGCGCAAGGTCCAGGCCGTGATGCGAAGGCAGTGATGCGAAGCCGGTAGGGTCGGCACGGTGGGTGAGCACTACTTCTCCGCGACGCCAGCCGGGCCGGACGTCCGCCGTCAGGTCGTCGTGCACCTCGGTGGCCGGGACGTCACCGTGACCACCTCGGGCGGGGTGTTCTCGGCCGGGCACGTCGACCTCGGCACCCGGGTGCTGCTCGACCACCTGCCCGACCCGGCGCCCGGCGACCTGCTGGACCTCGGCTGCGGCTGGGGACCTCTGACCATCGAGGCTGCGCTGCGGGCCCAGCGGCTGAGCGAGCCGCTGGAGGTCTGGGCCCTGGACGTCAACGCCCGGGCCCTCGACCTCACCGCCGACAACGCCAGCGCGCTGGGCCTCGACTGGGTCCGGGCGGTCACCGCCGACCAGGTGCCCGCCGACCTGCGGTTCACGACGATCTGGTCCAACCCGCCGGTCAGGATCGGCAAACCCGCCCTGCACCACCTGTTGCGCAGCTGGTTGCCCAGGTTGACCGACGACGGGACGGCCTGGCTGGTCGTCGCCCGTAACCTCGGTGCCGACTCCCTGCACCGCTGGTTGGCCGACACCCTCGAACGACCGGTGGACCGGGTCGCCTCCGCCAAAGGCTTCCGGGTGCTGCGGGTCGGTCCCGCCTGACACAGCCGCTCAGGGCGGCGGCTCGGTGCCGCCTTGCCCGGGCTCCGCGGGTGCCGCCGCTGCGAGTGCACGGACGACCAGACCCGCGTCTTCACCCAGCGGTGCGACGACCAGCCAGCCTGGCTGTCACCGGCAGGGCGGCCGCCGTCAGGCCCGGGCCAGGGTCGCCAGGTCGACAGTGGCGTCGGCGACGAGGACCGCAGGGCCGGCCAGCCGGGCGGTCCCGTCAGGGTCGAACGAGACACGCAGCAGACCGCCGGGCACCTCGACCAGCCACGTCGTCGGCGCACCGTCCCCGGCCCAGGCCCGTACCGCCGCCGCAGCGGCCACCGCACCGGTGCCGCACGACTCGGTCTCGCAAACACCGCGCTCGTGCACCCGCACCGCCACCCGCCCGACCAGGTCAGCTCCGCGGTGCTGCTCCCCCAGTGGCACCACCAGCTCGACGTTGACCCCGCCCGACGGTGCGGGCGCGACCTGCGGCGCGGTCCGCAGGTCGGCGCGGGCCAGGGTGTCGGTGTCGGGCAGCGCGACGACAGTGTGGGGGTTGCCGACGTCGACCCCGAGCCCGGGCCGCGGCACGTGCAGCCCGGCCACGACCACCTGGCTCTCGCCCCCGGTCGCCACTGCCCGGGCACCGCCGGTGACGGTCACCGGGCCCATCGTGACCTCGTACCACTGCTCGCCCCCGTCCTGGGCGGCAGCTCCCTCGGCGGCGACCGCGCGCACCCGGCGCACCCCGGCCCGTGTGCCGAGCACCAGCGTCTCGTCGGTCCACAGCCCGAGGCGGGCGCACAGGGCGGCCAGCACCCGCACCCCGTTGCCGCACATCTGCGCGACGGACCCGTCAGCGTTGCGGTAGTCCATGAACCAGGTGGCGGCCGGGTCGTCGGCCAGCGCCAGCCGGCCCTCGGCCAGGGCGGCCGACGCCACCAGGCGGATCACACCGTCGCAGCCGACCCCACCATGCCGGTCGGCCAGGGCGCGCACAAGATCCTCGGTGAGGTCGAGCACGCCGGCCCTGTCGTCGACCAGCACGAAGTCGTTGCGCGTGCCGTGGCCTTTGACGACGTCCAGGTGTCTCGGTGCAGCGCCCATCCCACCAGCGTAGGACCTGGTCCGCAGGCAGGTGCGCTCCCCGGCGACCGCCCGGGCCGGTCCCAGCAGCTCTTCGCCCAGGCTGCGACCCCAAGGACCATCGTCCACCGCACCGATCCGTGTCGCCAGCAACCCGGGCGGACGGGGTCACGCACCAGGCGGCCGGCCAGCACCCGGCCGGGCCAGGGGGAAGCGCACCGGGTAGCAGACCGTGGCCCGCACCATCGCGGGGCGGCCGCGGCGCCAGCTCAGCCGGGCAGCGGGCGACGCGTCGGGGCGACCGGTTCGGCCAGCTGCCCGGCGTCCGCCTGGGCGACCAGGGCCAGGGCCCGGTCCTCCAGGTCCGGGGCGTCGGCGGGCAGCCAGTGCACCCGCGGGTCACGGCCGAACCAGCCCATCTGCTTGCGGGCCAGCCGGCGGGTCGCGGTCACCGTCTGCTCCCGCGCCGTCGCCTCGTCGCACCCGCCGTCGAGCATCGTCAGCACCTGGGCGTACCCGACGGCGCGGCGGGCGGTCGGCGACATGCCGGCGGCACGCAGGGCCCGTACCTCCTCGACCAGCCCGGCCGCCCACATCGCGTCGACCCGGGCTGTGATGGCCCCGTCCAGCGCCTGGCGGTCCAGCTCCAGGCCGACCTGGACCGCGGGCAGCTCGTAGGTGTACCAGGGCAGGTCGGCGGTCGGCGCCCGACCGGTCAGCGCGTACACCTCCAGGGCCCGGACCACCCGGCGGACGTTGCGCGGGTCGATCGTGGCCGCGGTCTGCGGGGCGACCGTCCCGAGCTCGGTGTGGAGCGCTGCCGGACCGTCCTGCTCGGCCCGGCGCTCCAGGGCCCGGCGCAGGTCAGGGTCGGTCCCTGGGAAGTCCATCGGGTCCAGCAGCGCCCGCACGTACAGGCCGGACCCGCCCACGACGACGGCCCGACGCCCCCGTGCCGCCAGGTCGGCCAGCACGGCCCTCCCGGCGTCGCGGTACCAGGCCACCGAGGCGGTGGCGTCCGGGTCGACGACGTCCAGCAGGTGGTGCGGAACCCCTCGCCGCTGGTCGAGCGGCGTCTTGGCGGTACCGACGTCCATCCCCCGGTACAGCGCGAACGCATCGGCGTTGACGACCTCGCCGTCCAGAGCGAGCGCCAGCGCCACCGCCAGCCCGGACTTGCCCGTCGCGGTGGGGCCGACGACGGCGACGACGTTCACCCGACGACCCGGCTAGCCGATCAGCCGGGTGACGACCTCGTCGGCGTCGTCGTCCCGACCGGCGTCGCGCAGCAGCCCGACCAGGCCGTCGAGCACCTTGACCTGCTGGTCACGGTCGTGGGCCCGAGCCAGCTGGTCGGCAGCGGTGCGGTAGCGGTCGGCTGCGTCGTCGACCTGGCCGCCCCGGGCCAGCAGGCGGCCGACCAGCCACGACGCCTGCCCGGCCGCGGCCCACGCGCCGAGCTCGGCCAGGGCGTCGGCGGCCTGGCCGCCGGTGGTCACCGCTTCGTCCCAGCGGCCCAGGGTGGCCAGCGCCCGGGCCCGGACGTCCGCGACGGCCGCGGCCTCACGCTTGCGGGCGCAGGCCACCGGCACCGAGACGCCGTCGGTCTCCAGCTCGGTGGTGGTCTGCGCCAGGCGGTCCAGGGCGGCCTCACCGTCGCCGACGGCGCACGCGCTGGCCGTCCATGCCCGTACCACCGCGGCGACCAGCGCCGGTTCGGCGCCGCCGGCCCGCAGCAGGTCCACGGACCGGGCGAACGCGGTGTGGGCGCCCTCGTGGTCTTCCAGCACCTGGGCGCAGTGCGCGGCCTCGGCGAAGACGAACCCGGCGTCGGTGAGCATCCCGTCGGCCACCAGCCGGTTGCCGGCCTCCAGGTACTGGGGTGCGGCCTCGGCCAGGTGGCCCTGCCGCACCGCCGCCTCGGCGGCGTCGACCAGGCTCGCCGGGGAATCGGGCACGACGTGCGCGATCTCGGCCGGGTCGTACCACGGCACCGCGGCGCGACTCTGGTCGACGACGTCGACCAGCGGTTCGTCGGTGTCAGACGGTGACGCGGTCGTGGTCAGCACCGACAGGTCTACCGGGGTGGTCTCCAGGCGCCAGGCCATCGCGACCCGCCGGGTGACGTGGTCGTCGCCGTACCGGGCGTCGAACGACGCGGCGATCTGGTCGGCCTGGGCCCGGCACCAGGCGGCGTACTGGGCCACGGTCGTCGTGCCGGCAGCCATCGAGCGCAGCTCACGGTCCGGGTCGACGTCGGCCACACAGGTCGCGGCGCTGCCCAGCGCGATGAGCGCCCCCATCCTGTACCCGGCCGACTCCCCCGGTGCCAGCATCATCGGCTCGTCGTCGCCGATGCGCCGCAGCACGGCGTCGTGCGCGCCGACCCGGGCGAGGAACCGCAGCACCTTGCCCCGCACCCCGACCAGAGGCACCTCGGCCCGGTCCAGCTCGGCCAGCGTGCGCCGGTGGGCGACGACTGCCTCGGCCGTACGACCCAGGTCGAGGTAGGCCAGGGCCACCCGGGACAGCATGTCGGCCGGTTCGGACAGGCAGCGCTCGCCGGTGACCAGCGTCTCTTCGATGAGCCGCACCGCCTCGGCCGTACGACCCCAGCCGTACAGGTATCCCGCGCGGTCACCCGGGTCGCACACCGAGCACTGGGAGAAGTCGTCGCGAGGGGTCGCCACCCAGGTGTCGTAGGTGGCCTGCACGTCGGGGGCGTCACGTTCGTCGGCCCACACCGTGCGCAGGTACCAGATGGCGTCCATCCCGGCCCCTGCCAGCGCGAACCGTCGTTCCATGTCGGCCAGCAGGGCGTCGACCCGCGCGACGGGGACCTCCGGGGTCTCGATGACCTCGTTGACCACCCACTTGGCTGCCCACAGCAGGGTGTGCGCGTCGTAGCTGTCCAGCAGGTCAGGCTGCTGGTCGGCCAGGCGCAGCACCTTGGTGTAGGGGACGAGGACCTTGCTGCCCTCGCCGCCGTGGGCGTAGGCCTCGACCAGCACCAGGTAGGCGAACGGCAGGCAGGCCTGGGGCCCCTCGGCCTCGATCTGCGCCACGAGCCGTTCGGCCGCGACCGTGCGGGTGGTGCCGTACGGGATCTCGCGGACCGCCACCAGCTGGCTGTCGACGCTCGTCTTGTCCCTCATCGTGTCTCCCCTCGGCCGGAACCGGTCCGGCGGTGCAGCAGTCAGCCGGTGCCGTCGAGCAGGCGGGCCAGCGCGGTGGACAGCAACGTCGACTCCGCGGCCCGCACCGGCTCCCCGGACAGCAGGACGGCGCTGACGTACAGGGCGTGCAGCCCGGCTTCACGACGAGGCCCCGGCGGAGCGGCCAGCAGGGACTCCACCGCGTCGTTGGCACAGTTGAGCACCAGCCGGCGGGACGGCCCGACCGGGCTGTCGGTCAGGTCGCCCAGGGCCTGGGACCACACGTCGTCGGCCTCGGCCTGGGTCTGGCGGGCAGACCGCTGGTGCGCCGCCTCCCGGTCGGTCAGCAGGATCGCCGGCAGGATGTCAGGTTCGAAGGTCCGCAGCAGCACGTCGCAGTCCTGCTCGGCCAGCAGCCGGACCGCGTCGCGACGGGCGTCCTCCCGGCGCAGCGCGTCGTCCAGGTCGAGCTCGGCCAGCACCGCCGAGACGTCGGAGGTCAGCAGCGGTCGCACCGTCCAGCCAGGCCGCCGGGCGGCCAGCCGGGCCAGGATCTCCGCGTCGTACACGTACCCGGCGTTGACGACGGCCAGGCCCTGGGCCCGGGCGACCGGCGCCACCCGGCGGAACTCCTCGACCGTGTCGGCGTGCAGCACCTGGCCGTGCTCGTCGTGGACCTCGGCCAGGGTGCGCAGACCGTCCGTGGTCTCGAACGGCAGCACCTGGGAGACCAGGCTCAGCATCTCGTCGTCGGAACGCGCCATGGCGCGCAGCGCCAGGTGGTGCACCTCGACGAAGCGACGGCCCACGGTGGTACCGGCCACCTCGCCCGCCTGGACGGTGTCGAGCACCCAGGCCTTGATCTGGGCGGCCAGGGCGTCGCGCACCGCCAGCAGCACCTCGTCCTCGTACAGCGCCTCCCGGGAGGCCGTGGGCCGCAGCCCGTCGGCGTCGATGACGCACCGCACGAAGAACGCCCACTCGGGCAGCAACGACTCCACCCGGGTGCCGAGCAGCATCCGCTTGAGGTACACCCTGTGGGCGCCCGGTCCCGGCGGCGGGGCGGCAGGCAGCACGAACGCCACCCCCGTCAGGCCGGCCAGCGGCACCGACAGCTCGAACCGGGTCAGCGGGGCGAAGCCCAGGACGTCGCGGCAGTAGTCGTTCAGACCGTCGGGGCGCTCCCACGGCAGGTCGGGCCGGGATGTGCGGCGCCACAGCCGTTCACCGGCGGGGCTGGTCACCTCGGCGGCCACGTCCACGGGCAGCAGGCCACCGAACTCCTCGGCCAACGACACCACGGTCTCAGGGGCCAGCCAGTGCTCGGCGTCCTGGCGGGCCACCAGGCGGATGGTGGTCCCCGGTTCGAGGTCCGCGCCGTCGTCCAGCTCGTCGAGGGTGTACCGACCGTCGTCGAAACCGCACCACCGCACCGCCGGGGCCGCCGGTTCCTGCGCCGACCGGGACACGACCTCCACCGACTCGGCCACCATGAAGGCCGAGAGCAGGCCGATGCCGAACTGGCCGAGGAACTCGGTGCGGCCCAGGCCCAGCTCGACGTCACGCTTGGACGACCGCCCGATGGTCGCCAGCACGTCGGCCGCCTCGGCGGCGGTCAGCCCGATGCCGGTGTCGGTGATCTCCAGGGTGCCCTCGGCCGGGAAGGTGAACCGCACCCGGGCGTCGGTGCCCGGGTCGAAGGCCCGGCGCGCGGTGATCGCGTCGACAGCGTTCTGCAGCAGCTCGCGCACGTAGACGCGGGGACCGGAGTACAGGTGCCGGGCGAACAGGTCGACGACGCCCCGCAGGTCGACCTGGAACGCCTGAGGGTCGTTCACTCGTCGGACCAGTCCGGGTGCTCGTCCCGCCAGGCGGCGACAGCCTGCGGGTAGGCCTCGTCCAGCCGCTCGAATGCGCCCAGCGACGTGGAGATCGCACACTGCACGTGCTGCGCCAGCTGTTCGTCGGAGACGCCCGGTTCGTAGTCGACGGCGTGCTCGGCCATCACGGCCAGGCCTTCGTCCTCCCGGTCGACATACAGCTTGGGCCAGATCCGTTCGGAGTTGTTGGAGTTCAGCCGCTCCAGCACGTCGATCCAGCTGTCAGGAGACAGCGGGCGGCCCCAGTGCGCCCGCACCTGGAGCACCTCGGAGGTCTCGCCGTAGAAGATGAACTCCACGAGGTGCTCGCCCCAGTATCCGCCCAGCCGAGACCGGTCCTCGCTGTAGCCGAAGTTCAGTCCCTCGGCCTCGAGCACCTGCGCCAACCGGTCCACAGAGACCGGCGCCAGCGACGAACCGCCGCCGATGGACTTGGCGAAGTACGACATGCACGCTCCCGACTCGTAGTGGGTACCGACCTGGCGAGGATACCGGCTCTGCTCGTCAGACGTGCCAGAAATAGGCACGCCTGCGACAGGTACCCTGCCATCATGCGGTGGTCGTCCCGGATGAGGCGCTGGTGGTCGGCGCGCGACCTGCGGGCGCCGGGCGGTGCTGCGGCTCCGGGCACCCGGCCCGACGTCCCTGCCGGGGGCACCTCCCCCGTGGCCGCGCCGGCGCTGCCCGGTCGCGCCGCCCCGCTGTCTGACGACCGGCTGGTGCAGTGGCTCACCGACAGCTCGTTCAGCTACTTCGTCGACAACGACGGCGACGTAGGCGGGCTGTGGCGCGGTCGGGTCTTCTACTTCTTCCTGTTCGGCCAGCACCGGGAGATCCTCCAGGTACGCGGCCACTGGCAGCGCGAGGGCGCCATCGAACGTCTGCTCGAGGTCCTGGAGTTCTGCAACACCTGGAACACCGAGCGGATCTGGCCCAAGGCCTACGTCCGGGTGCGTGACGACGGCCACGTGCACGTCGTCGGCGAGGTGGCCGTGGACTTCGAGCACGGCGCCACCGACGACCAGCTCAGCCAGAGCCTGCGCTGCGGCCTGGCCACCGGCACCATGCTGTTCGACGCGCTGGACCAGCACTACCCCGACCCGGTGCGACAGGCACCATGAGCGCACCACGCTGGTGGCCACGTCGGCCCGGCCGCACCGCGCCGCCGTCGCCGCCCCTGAGCCCTCCCGAGCCGGTGGACCGCGACCGGATCGGACACTGCCTGACCGCCCGGGGGTACCGGTACGCCGTCGACCCTGACGGCGACCTGACCGGCACCTGGAACGCCCACCGCTTCTGGTTCCTGCTGCTCGGCGACGACCACGACGTCGTCCAGGTGCGCGGCCGCTGGTCCCGGACCCTGGCACCAGGTCAGCGCCGCCCCGCCCTGCTGGCGCTCAACGACTGGAACCGGGACCGGATCTGGCCCAAGTCGTACCTGCGCGAGGAAGAAGGCCGCCTGGCCGTCTACGCCGAGGTCTCGGTCGACCTCGAGGCGGGCGCCACCGACGACCAGCTCGACCAGATCCTCACCTGCGGCCTGGGCACCAGCGTGCAGCTGTTCAAGTCCCTCGACAACCAGGTACCCGCCGACGACGACCAGGGATGAGACGGTCGCCCTGCGGCGGCCGCGACGGTCGGCGCCGGGCCACCGCCTCGTCCCCTCACAGGCCGCCGAGGATCTGGCCCAGGAGGATCTTGGCGATCATCGCCCCGGGGTAGACCAACGCGTACCCCAGCGCGACGCGAGGGTCGTAGCCGGTCCGGTCGTTGGCGAAGGCCAGCGCCGCCGGCTGGGTCTGCGAACCGGCGACGACGCCGGACAGCTTGGTCCCGCCGACGTGGAACACCCGACGCATCACGACGTACAGGCCGACGCAGAACGTCCCGGTCACCAGGATCCCGAGCACCAGGATCTTCACCCACTCGCCCGACTCGAAGGCCGTGACGATGGACGACCCGGCGGCCGAGCCGGCCTGGGCGAGGAACACCAGCAGCCCCAGCTCGGACAGCGCCTGGGACGCGGTGAACGGCATGGCGGTGACGATGGGGCCGAGGCGACCGAGCCGCCCCAGCACCAGACCGACGAGCAGGGTGCCCGCTGCCGAGCCGATGGCGAACGTCCCGCCGGGCACCGGGAAGTCGATCGCACCGAGCAGGATCCCGACGACCATGCCCAGCCCGAGCAGGATCGGGGTGATGTCTGACATGCCCCGGGCGGAGTCTCCGAAGAAGGCCGAGACCTTGGTCATCTGGTCGGCGGGGGCGACGACCCGCACCCGGTCGCCCAGCTGGAGCATGTCGTCGTCGGACGCCACCCGGTCCACGTCGCCGCGGCGGATGCGGGACACGGTGGCGCCGAACCGGGCAGCCAGGTCCAGGTCGCCGACGGTCCGCCCCGCGGCGCGGGAGCGCGACACGATGATGCGGCGCATGTCGACCGGCTCGCGGTCGGCCTCCAGGCGGTGCGACGACATGTGGCCGAGGTCTTCGGTGACGGTCTCGACGTCGGCCATGGGGCCGACGATCGTCACCAGGTCGTTGCGGTGCAGGGTGTCGTCGGTGTCGGCTGCCTCGATCGGGTTCTGCTCGCCGTGACGGATCCGGGTGAAGCTGATCCGGCCGGAGTACCGGGCTTCCTCTTCGGCGATCGAGCGGCCCTGCGACTCTTCGACCCGCACGGTCCGCGTCACCAGCTCGGGCGGCGTGTCGGTGTCGGCAGTCCTGCGTCGTAGCGCCAGCTGGACGGTGGTGAGGATCCCCAGCACGCCTCCGAGATACGCCACGGCGTAACCGACGGTCGCGCTCTGGGCGGCGTCCGGACCGGCGGCCTCGCGCGCTGCTGCCAGCGCGGGGGTGTTGGTCAACGACCCGGCGAAGGCCCCGGCCGAGGTCGGCGGGTCGAGACCGAGGAGGTGACCGCCACCGACGGCCACGCCAGCAGCCAGGCCCACCATCACCACCACGGACAGGATCACCGCCCAGTTGCGGCGCAGCGAGGCGAAGAAGGTCGGCCCGGACTGCAGCCCGACCGTGAAGGTGAACAGCGCCAGGCCGAACGTCCCCAGCGCCACCGGGATCACCGGCGGGTCGGGATAGTCAGCCGCCTCGAAGGCCGCAGACGACGCGATGGCCAGGAACAGCACCGCCGCGGCACCCAGCCCGATGCTCTTGATCTTGATGTGGCCGATCACCGAACCGGCCCCCACGATGAAGAACAGGTAGAGGATCCCCGCGACAATCGGGTCCATCTCAGCCTCCGCTGCACGAGGCCGCGGTAGGCGCGACCTTCATCTACGACCGTCCGGGTCGTCCCGGTACGGTGGTCTGATCGGCGCCTCGGCCTGGAACGCAAGGGACCGAGGACCTGTTCAGGCTCTCATGAGCGGCAGCCCGAGGCTCACCGAGGCACGCCCGGTGGCCGGGTGGAGCTGCGCGACCGGGCTGACCAGCCCTTCCCAGGCGTCTCCGGCCCTGGTCCGGCGTACCTCGAACAGCCCACCTGAGACGCCGGAGTCGGCCACGAGGTGGTGCGGGGCGGCGTGGGTGATCTTGGCCCGCACCAGGTCGCCGGGGCGTGGTCGGTCGGTGTCGGCGCCCTCGCCGCCGGCCTGGTCCGGCAGCCGCAGGTGGACCAGCCGGTTGTCCGCCGCCCGGCCGGACACCCGGTCGGTCTCGGCGTCCTTGCGGCCCTGCTGCCCGAGCAGCACCTCGACGGTGCGCCCGACGAGCGCCTGGTTGTGCGCCAGCGCCTCCCGCTCGGTCAGCTCGACCAGGCGGGCGTAACGCTCGGCGACGACGTCCGGCGGTACCTGGTCGGGCAGGTCCGCGGCCGGTGTTCCTGGGCGCGGGGAGTACTGGAAGGTGAACGCCGAGGCGAACCGGGCCGCTCCGACGACCTCGAGGGTGGCGGCGAAGTCGGCTTCGGTCTCGCCGGGGAACCCGACGATGACGTCGGTGGTGATCGCCGCGTCGGGGATCGCCTGGCGCACCCGGTCGAGGATGCCCAGAAAACGCTCGGCCCGGTAGGAGCGGCGCATCGCCCGCAGCACCCGGTCCGAGCCAGACTGCAGCGGCATGTGCAGCGACGGCATCACCGTCGGGGTGTCGGCCATCGCGGCGATGACGTCGTCGCCGAACCCGCTGGGGTGCGGGGAGGTGAACCGGACCCGTTCGATGCCCTCGACCCGGCCCACCGACCGCAGGAGCGCCGCGAACGCGCCCCGGTCACCGAGCTCGCTCCCGTAGGTGTTGACGTTCTGCCCGAGCAGGGTGACCTCCACCACCCCGTCCGCGACCAGCGCCTCGACCTCGGCCAGCACCTCGGCGGGCGCACGGTCGCGCTCCTTGCCGCGCAGGGCGGGCACGATGCAGCACGTGCAGCTGTTGTTGCAGCCCACCGAGATCGACACCCACGCGGCGTAGACCTGCTCGCGACGGGTGGGCAGCGTCGAGGGGAACACCTGCAACGACTCGGCGATCTCCACCTGGGCCTGCGCGTTGTGCGCCGCGCGGGCCAGCAGCACCGGCAGCGCGTCGATGTTGTGGGTGCCGAACACCACGTCGACCCACGGCGCGGCGTCGACGATG
>JAVBSR010000116.1:0-10103 GCA_031556715.1 Cellulomonas sp. | reverse complement strand
GACCCTGGCGGGTCGGCGCCGTCGTGCGTCTGGGTGGTCGTCCCGCCGGTCAGACGGTGAACGTGCTCAGCTCGTCGGCCGCCTGGGTCGTGCTCTGGGTGATGGCGGCCGACCCGGTGGCGACCTCTCCCGCCGACCTGGTGGACGATGCGGCGATGTTCGCGACGGTGGTGATGTTCTCCGCGATCTGGGAGGCGCCCGCGGCCGCCTCGGCGACGTTGCGGCTCATCTCCGAGCTGGTGACGGTCTGCTCCTCCACCGCTGCGGCGATGGTCGCGGAGTAGTCGTTGATCTGGTCGATGATCGTCGAGATCTGACCGATCGCCTCGACCGCACCGCTGGTGTCGGACTGGATGGCCTCGATACGGCGGGCGATGTCCTCGGTCGCCTTGGCGGTCTCCTGCGCCAGGTCCTTGACCTCGCCGGCGACGACCGCGAAGCCCTTGCCGGCGTCCCCGGCCCGCGCCGCCTCGATGGTGGCGTTGAGGGCCAGCAGGTTCGTCTGCTCGGCGATCGAGGTGATGGTCTTGACGACCGCACCGATCTCCTGGCTCGACACACCGAGCCTGGCCACCCTCTCGTTGGTGGTCGCTGCGACCACGGTGGCCTCACCGGCGACCCGGGCGGCCGACGAGGCGTTGCCCGCGATCTCGGCGATCGACGAACCCATCTCCTCGGCACCTGCGGCCACTGTCGCCACGTTCTGCGACACCTCTTCGGCGGCCGCTGCGACGACCCCGGCCTGCGCCGAGGCCTCGTCCGACTCCCTGGCCACGTTCGACGCCATGGTGGCCAGCTGTGTCGCGGTCGTCGCCGACGTCAGGGCGACGTCCTTGACGCCGCGCAGGGTCTCGGACAGGGAGGTCACGCCCTCGGAGTAGGCCTGCGCCATGACACCGATCTCGTCGCGGTACTTCACCTCGGGGTGGACCGTCAGGTCGCCCCTGGACAGCGCCTTCGCCGCGTCTGCCACGGCGGCCACCGACCTGGTGAGCACACGCAGGACCACGAAGCACAGGACGACGGCGACCAACGACCCGAGCCCTGCCACCAGCCACAGCGTCAGCGTGCTCCGCTGGGCCAGCTGCTCGCTCTCGTGGTTGAGGGTCTGGCCCTGCGTCCCTTGGTCGGACGTCTCGAAGGACAGCTTGTCCTGCGCGGCGGTGCCAGCATCGATGAGCGCGCCGTCCAGGACGGCGACGGCCGCGGCGGTGTCACCGGCGCGCAGGGCCGGGACGACCTGCTGCTGGAACACCGTGAAGTAGCCGTCGAAGGCTGACTGGAGCTCGGCGAACCCCTCAGGCGAGCTCGAGTTCGGCTTGTACTCGGCCAGCCCGTCGTCGATGTCTTTCTGGTAGCCGCTCATCGTGGCGACCGCAGCGTCGACCTCGCCGGGGTCCAGCCGGTTCGAGGCTTGCGCCGTCGCGCGGGCGCTCGCAAAGTCGAGGGCGACGCCGGTGAGCGTGATGGTCGGTTCCACCGACTCGTCGTAGAGCTCCTGCTCGCGACCTGCGAGGCCGCTCATCGCCTGGGCCGCGACGATGGTGATGGTCACCGCGACGACCAGCATCACGCCAACCAGCGACATCAGCTTGACCATCAGAGGTCGATCCATGAACCAGTGCACGCCGTCTCCCCACCCACATGTTGTCGGTCCCCTAGTCCGTTCATCGGACTCCACGGGGGTGGATATGAGAACAACAACGTCCCTAGTTCTTGGCGCCGCTGCGGTCCGGCCGACGACAGGACCCGGCAGGGTCGCCGACCCCTCTCAGGCGCGCCCGCACGGTCGGCGCAGGGCTGCGCCCGCGCCGACCGTCCTGGCCGTTCAGGCCGTGGAAACCCCACGGCGGCGCGTCATCGAGCCGACAGCTCGTCCAGCCGCGCGTCGGCGGTCGCCTCGTCGACAGCCCCCACGTCGATGCGACGCACGATCCCGTCGGCGTCGACGAGGACGTGGCGAGGGATGGCCTGCGCCCGGTAGGTCGAACCCAGCCTCTTGTCCGGGTCGGCGACCTGCAGGTACGTCAGGCCCTCCTTGTCGGCGTAGCGAGACACGGTCTTGGCGTCCTCACCGACGTAGACCGCGACGATCACCACGTCGTCGCGGGCCTCGTGGACCGCCTGGACGTGGGGGGCCTCGTCCTGGCAGTTCGTGCACCAGGTCGCACCGAACAGCAGCCACACCGTCCGGCCACGCAGGTCGTCGAGGCTGACCGGCTGGCCGTCGACCGTCGTCGCGGTGAACCCGGGGGCGGGCTGGCCGACCTCGACCGGATCGGCGTCGAAGGCCAGCTCGACCGTCGACGTGCCGTCGTCCCCGCGCAGCACGTCGACCAGCCAGACCCCTCCCAGCACGACCACCGCGGCGGCGGCCAGCACCAGCACGTTGCCGAGCGGCGAGTCACGCAACCGGCGGTGCCACGGTGGCGCCTCCGACGACGCGCCGCCCGGCGCCGTGTCCTCAGGAGGCATAGGAGTGGTTCCCGCCCAGGTCCAGCAGGACGCTGGACAGGTAGGTGAAGATGATGAGCGCGAAGCCGATGATCAGCAGCCAGGCGGCGCCCTTGCCCTGCCAGCCCCGCGACACCCGGGCGTGCAGGTAGGCGCCGTAGAGCAGCCAGGTGATCAGAGCGGCCGTCTCCTTGGGGTCCCAGGCCCAGTACCGGCCCCAGGCGATCTGCCCCCACACCGCTCCCACCAGGATCATGACGGTCAGCGTCGGGAAGGTGATCGTCGCTGCCTTGTAGCCCAGCTCGTCGAGCCGACCGCGGTCGATCTTCAGCCACGACGGGTGCCACAGGTAGGCCACGGCGGCACCGAACGAGACGGCGGCGGCACCGTAGGAGACGACCGCGAACCCGACGTGCAGGAGCAGCAGCAACGGGTTCTGCAGCGCGGGCATCAGCGGTTCGATCGCTGTCTCCATGTTGTGGCCGTACAACGAGTACGGCAGCGCCACCGCCACGACAGGCAGGATCGCGAACGACACCACGCGGAGCTTGAACCGCCACTCGGCCACCAGGTAGGCCACGAGGATTCCCCAGACGAACGCCACGACGAACTCGTGACCGCTCGCGAAGGGCCCGTGGCCGGCCTTCACCCAGCGCACCGCCAGGTAGGCCGTCACGGCGACGAGGGCGATGACGACGAACCCGGTGGCATAGGTGGCCAGCCCGCCGGACCTGCGGCGCACCGTGGGCGCCTCCTGGCTCGCGGCGTCGGCGACCTCGTCGCCGTCGGCACCCACCCGCGCCGGGACCCTGCGCCGGGCCGCCACGGCGTTGACCCGCCGTTGGCTGGACAGCAGGGCGATGTTGGCCACCAGGCCGAGGACGACGAACACCGTCGCCGTGATCAGCAGCAGGCTGGCGAGCCGCGAGATGTCACTCATCGGTCTTCTCCTTCGTTCCGTCCGGGTCGGTTGCTGCGCCCTGCTCGTCGGCCTGGCCGTCGTCGACGGCGCTCCGGCCGAGCGACGGGCCGTGCTGCGCTGCGGAGTCCACCGCCTGCGCCACCGTCTCGACGGTGGCGTGGAAGCGGCGGGCCCACGCCGTGTCGCTCTTGTCGGTCGAGGCGAACCGGAGACGGCTCGACTCGGAGTCCCAGGTCACCCACAGGCGCCGGTGACGGCAGGCGAAGACCACCACCAGGCCGACCACCAGCAGGATCGAGCCCACCCACATCAGCGGCTCGCCCGGGTCCTGCCGGACCTGGATGTACGGGTACGCCGTGCTCCCGTCGAAGGTGAAGACGTAGTCGCCGACGGTCCACTCACCGCCCCGGTCGACCAGGTGCGTGTCCAGCGGGGCGTCCAGCCCGTCCTTGCGCAGCTCGAGCAGCGCCTGACCTGGCTGGACGACGACAGTTCCCTGGGCGTTGGTGACCTCGACCGGGTCCCAGGACTGGGGCGGGTGCACCGCGACCAGGAGGCTCAGACCCTGAGCCTGGTCCAGCCCGACGACGGCGTAGGTCAGGTTGTACCCGTCCGGATGACCGACGAACGTCGACCCGGAGGCCCGCTGGAGCATCGCGAAGTCGTCGAACAGCACGCCGTCAGCATCGGCGGCCTCGACCACAGCAGCGCTGGCGGACGCCGACGGCTTGATGGTGACGGCGACCCCGTCGACCCAGCTGCTCTGGTAGAAGCTGACGTTGCCGACCCGCAGCGGCGAGTTGACCCGTACGTCCTTCTCGGCGACCTGCTTGCCGTTCTTCGTCACCATCAGGTGGGAGACGAAGTCCGTCGGCCTGCCCTCGGCCGTGTGCGACGACTCGTACGACGTCGCCGCCACGCTGAGCGACGTCCCCTCGCCGACCGCGACCGGGGCGCCGGTGGTGGGCACGAGCAGCGTCTTGTCGATGCCGCCGTTCATGCTGATGACGACGGCAGCGATGATGATGACGAAGCTGAGGTGCGACACCGCCGCACCCATCCCGCCCCACGCGAACCGGTCGGCGTACAGGGCCTTGGGGTGGTCGGGGTCGCTCAGCACCCGGTACCGCTGCTTGGCCAGCACCTCGCGCACCTGGGACATGACCGCGACGTCGCCGCCGTCCACCGGGACGGACGCGCGGTACCGGGCCGCCTCGTAGGCCCGTGCCGGCACGACGAGCCGGGGGTGGCGCCAGTTCCGCCACAGCAACGGCAGCCGGTGCGCCGTGCAGGCCAGGATGCTGGCAGCCAGCAGTCCCGACACGACGATGAACAACGGCGAGCGGTACACGTCGAACAGCCCGAGACCGTCGAACAGCCCCGTCAGCCCGCCGAACAGACCGAGCTTGTCGTGGTGCTGGTCGAGGAACTGCTGGTACAGCTCAGGGTCTGCCTTGATGCGCGCCGTGGCCTGAGGCTGGGCCAGCGTGCCGATGAGGACCAGCACCGCCATCGCGAGAATGAGCACCAGACCGACGGTCTTGGAGTAGAAGAACCGGTAGATCCAGCGGAAGAACTCCCAGCCGGAAACCCGCTCCGGTTCGGGAGGCTCAGGCACCGTGGCCTTCGGGGTGATGATGTCGACAGCCATTGTCGTCCTCTCAGACCGGAGCTGGCAGCATACCTGCCAGTTGTCCCGTTAGGTCGGAAATGATGAGAAAACCCATCAGAATGAGCAGCCCACCGGTGACGATCTCCACGCCGCGCCGGTGAACCATGAACCACCGCAACCGGCCGGCCAGCCCGCTGGCCCCGGCACAGATAGCGACGAACGGCAGCCCGAGACCCAGAGAGAACGCGACCATGAGGCCGAGCCCCGACCAGGCCGACTGCCGGACCTCGGCCAAGGTCAGCACCGCCCCGAGCATCGGCCCGACGCACGGGGTCCATCCCGCCCCGAAGGCCAGCCCGAGCAGCAGCGACCGCCTGACCGAGGGTGGCCTGTCCATGTCGTCGCGGTAGTCCACCCGCAGGGTGCGGTCCAGGAACGGCAGCCGGAGCAGACCGACGAGGTTGAGGCCGATCACGACCAGCACCGACCCGCCGATCACCCGCAGCACACCCTGGTGGTCGCTGATCACGTAGCCGATCAGCCCGATCAGCCCGTACAGAGCGATGAACACCGTCGCGAACGCGGCCACGAAGACCGAGGCCTGGGCGGCGGCGGCGCCCCGGCCGCGGAAGGTCTGGGTCGTCCCGGACACGTATCCCACGAAGACCGGAACCACCGGCAGGAAGCACGGAGAAGCAAAGGTCACGAGCCCGGCCAGCAGCGCCAGCGGGATCGTCACCGTCTGCTCAGTCACGGCGACTCACCGTCCGCCGGTGCTGTCGAACCGCTGCTCAACTGGTCGAGAAGGCTCTGGGCGGTCTGCCCGTACTCAGAGCCCGGCTCCAGCTCGATCACCTTCGTCAGAGCGCCCTGTGCCTTGGCGGTGTCGGGCGGGTCCTGCGACGCGTAGCACATCCCGGTCAGGAGCCACGCCTCCGGACGCTCGGGCTCGAGCCCGGTGGCGGTCGTGAGGTGCTCGAAAGCCCCGTCCGGATCGCCGACCCGGCACAGCAGCCCGCCCAGGTCTACCTGGGCCTGGTAGTCGTCCGGGTTGTCTGCCAGCTGCGCCTTGAGCGCAGAGATGTCGGCCATGACCTGCTCCAGGTCGACGCTGGACGTCTCGCCGGTGCCCATCGCACCGTGGGCGCTCTTGTCGTCGTCCGACAGCAGCGCGGCGCCGAGGACCGCCCCGGCGACGACGCCGACGATGATCGCCACGAGAAACCACCGCCCGGTGCCCGCCGGAGCCGCAGCCTTGGCCTTGGGCCGACGACGTCGCGCAAAGATGTCGTCGTCCGGGGGGTCGATCTCGAAGGCGGCGTCATCGTCGTCTGAGGGGGCGACAGTGCCCCGCTCCGAGACCTCGGTCTCAGGCGGGGCACTGTCCGCCTTGCGCGCACTGCGCCGGGCCTTGCCGGCCCGGCGCAGGCGCTGTGTGACGATGTCGTCGTCCTCCTCCGAATCGAGCTCGAAGAGCTCAGGGGAGTCGGACACCTTGCTAACCTTCCGTCGATCCGTGGGTCGCAGCCTGGTTCAGCTGGTCGACCGGGACGAGCTGGTCGGCCGGTACCCCGAGCAGGGCCAGCTGACCATTGCGCGCGGCATCCAGCGACTGGAGGAGCATCCGCTGGAAGTAGTCCGGCGCGTGGAACCCGAACGAGTTCTCCGAGTACGCGTAGTCGACGTAGAAGTTCGCGAAGTTCGCGTACTGCTGCGCCAGCGCGATCCGGTCGGCGTCGACCCCGTTGTCCTGAGCTGCCTTGATCGACTTGATCAGGCCGTTGTCACCGGCGACCGCGTCCATCGTGCGGTCACGGGAGTCGGTGAACGTCGCCTGGATCGCCTCGACCCGAGACACGATCTCGTCGGACGAACCGGGGTGGCACGTCCCGCACGAGGCGTTGACGTCGGCCAGCGGAGAGGCGATCTGGTGGTTGGAGACCTTCTGCCCACCATCACGCGTGTAGTACATGTGGCAGTCCGCACAGGTCACGCCGTTCTCGGCGTGCACGCTCTGCGTCCAGACCTCGTACTCGGGGTGCTGGGCCTTGACGACCTTCGCGCCCGAGATGGCACTGGTGAAGTCGGTGAAACCGGTGGTGACTGTACCGTCAGCCGCAGTGACCTCGAGGTTGGAGTAGTACTCCCACTCGTCGTTGATGTCCGTGCCGTTCTCCCACGGGAAGGTCAGGGTCTTCTCGGGGCCAGAGAAGTAGTACTCGACGTGGCACTGGGCGCAGACCAGGGAACGCATCTCCTGGTTGGTCGCCTGAGTGTTGACGTCGTAGCTCTGGTCGCCCTTGAGGTCCTTCATGGCCTGGACGAGCGCCGGGCGGGTGATCCGCAGGTTCATCGTCTCGGGGTCGTGGCAGTCGATGCAGGAGACCGACGACATGTGGTTGGCGTCGATCGTCTGGGCCAGCTCGGTGTACGGCATCTTGTTCATCGCCGCCCAGCCTGCCGCGTCGTCGCCGTTGCCCAGCTGGTCGATGATCGGCGGGAGGGACGCGTGGCAGTTGGCGCAGGCGCCGGGCTGCGGGCTAGGACCGTCCGCGAGTGCCAGGACACGCAGCGTCTGCTGCTGGTCGATCAGGCCGTACTCGTGGCCGCGCAGGTGGCGGTAGTCCTTGGCGAAGGCGTACCCGGCCCACAGGGTCTTCAGCCGCGGGTCCTCGACCAGCTTCGACGGAGTGACCAGGTTCGACAGGGTCGGGTTGGTCGAGTCAGGAAGCCCAGCCCGGGAGTCGGGGTAGGTCACCGGGTCCGGCACCGGCTGCCCAGGGGCGACCGCTGGCGTCGTGGTGCGCTCTTCCTCGGAGATCGCCTGCCAGGCCGGCACGTGGGAGGTCGGCGTGATGGTCGCCGTCTTCTTGAACATGTCGTACTGGGAGGGGTAGTTCTTGCCCCACTCGCTCGCGGCGTACGAAGTGTCGGTGAGCTCGACGACGCGGTCGTACGTGCCCACGTTGGCCTCGGCCTTGCGGTCACCGATGTTGCTGATGAGGAACGCCAGGCCCGCGGTGACGACGGCCGCCACCACGGCCACGGCGACGAACGGCCAGATACGTCTCTTGGGGACGGTCGGGTCGGGTGCCTTGTCGGTCTCGCTCATCGCGATCTCCTTCTTCTAGTCGTCGTGGCCGACGCCGGCGTGGCACCGGGAGCACGCGATCGTGTCGCCGGTGACGGGATCTGTGTTCATCTGCGAGGTGACGCCGGCGTGGCACGACAGGCATGCCCCGTTGACGACCTCCAGGGAACGGTCGCGGATCTCGATGTTCGCCGGATAGTTACCGGTGGTGAACTTCGTGGTGTGCAGTACCCCGTCCTCCGCCTTGACCAGGTACTTCTGGATCACGTTGCCGTGCGGAAGGTGGCAGTCGGTGCAGGTCGCCACCTCCGCGTGCGAACCCTTCTCCCATGCGTCGTACTGCGGCTGCATCACATGGCAGTTGACGCACGTCTCCGGGTCTGTGCCCAGATAGGACGGCGCGTCGGAGTAGGCGACCGTGAAGCCGCCCAGGCCGACTGCCACCCCGACCAGCGCCGCCGCCGTCACGGCCGCGACCCGACGTGGGGACCAACTGCGCGAACCTGGCTGCTCTGCCATCGTCCTCACCTTGCTGCGGTGGCTGGTTTTTACAATTGAGACCCTAGTAAACCCTTACGGCCCCGCCAAGGCCTTAGGTCCTAGGCAGCCTGTCCGATCCCTCACATCCCCGATGCGCCCCTGACCTGCGCTGAAGCAACATCTCCAGCGATCTGACGGCGCGTCGTCGATAGTTGCTGACGCCTTGTGCCAACGTCGCCCCGAGAACGGTCCGGAGCAGTGGCAGGGGGTTAAACACGAACCACTCACCAGCCTCGCCCACTCCGCCGCGAACGGACCGGGGTGGGCGAGGCCGAGGCCTCAGCGCTGGACCGGCGTGAACAGCATCCGTGTCAGCAGGAGCATCGTCACGACCGCCGCCACGACCCACGGGAGCACCGCCCACCACCAGCCGACCGTGAAGCCGACCACGACGGAGGCTGCGGCCGCCGCGACCCAGGTCACGAGGGTGTAGATGCCGAACCGTGCGGCGGCGGCCGGGTCGGTCTCGAAACGGTTGTCCGCCTCGAACGCGCTCGCGGAGGCGAGCATCCACGGTTTCGTGCGGTTGGTCTGCGTCGCACCGAGGCCCGCCAGCACACCGATACCGGCGACCGCCAGCAGCCCGCCGAGCGTGACCCACCACCACATCAGCCCGTCGGTGCGGCACAGCGCGACCAGGCCGGCGCCGAGCAGCACCAGGCCGGTGCCGACCCCGTACCCGGTCGCCCTGCCGCGCGGCATGCCGTAGTGCCCCGTGGTCTCGCGCAGCAGCGCGTCGGCGGTGACGAAGCCGACCAGGACCGCCACCACGGCGACGAGACCTCGCGCCAGGTACGGGCCACCGCCGACGACGTCCAGCGCGGCCAGGACGGCGACGCCCAGCGCGGCGCTCGCCACGATCGGCACAACCGTGACCCGGGCGACGAAGGCTGCCGAGGGACGGACCTTGGACGGACGCCCAGGCCTCGCGTCCGGGACCGGGTCGGTGAGGAGCCCAGAGATGTCTCCGAGCTCGTCGAACGCCTGGCGGGCGGCAGCGGAGGCGTCGAGGCCGTCGGACTCGAGCTCGGCCACCCGCGCCATGAGGTTGGCCCGCAGCTCCTCCTTGAGGTCCTGGGTGGTCTCGGTCGGGCTGGCGGTGGCGAACGCCTCGTCCAGGAGGCGGTGGATGCTGACGTTGCTGGTCATGGTCGTTCCTCGGTCTTCAGGAGGCTGTCGATGATGTCTCGGGTGGTGCGCCAGGCGACGACGTTGCGCCGGAACACCGCCCGGCCGGCGTCGGTGACGCGGTAGTACTTGCGGCGTCCGCCCTGGGTCTCGTCGCCCCAGTAGGACTCGACGAGACCGTCTTTCTCCAGACGGCGGTACGTCGCGTAGAGCGTGGCCTCCTTGATCTCGTGGGCTCCCCCGGTCGCGTCCCGGATCGCCTTGAAGATCTCGAAGCCGTAGCGGTCTGCACGCTGCAGCACGCTGAGCACGATGGTGTCGGTGTGCCCGCGGAGCAGGTCAGACGCCAGCGGGTC
>JAVBSR010000011.1:0-47790 GCA_031556715.1 Cellulomonas sp. | reverse complement strand
CTCGACGATCATCCGAGCCAGCCGTGGATCGATCGGCAGTCGAGCTAATGCCCGGCCGATCTCGGTCAGTGCCGTCTGCCGGTCCCGGCCCGGTCTCCGACCTGCGGTTTCGGCTGCCTCAGCCCTGCTAACAGGTGTTTCACGAGCAACCACCGCAGAGCGGGCGGGCGCCCGCGCCCCCAGCTCGGTCCGCAGCGCCACCCCGTCGCGCACCGCCCGGACGTCCGGCGGGTCGACGAACGGGAACTGCGCCACCTCGTCCGGGTGAGAGACCACGCCGACGGCGATCATCTGCAAGATCACCGACGCCAGCGAGGTGCGCAAGATCTCCGGCTCGGTGAACTGCGGGCGCCCGTCGTAGTCCTCGCGCGAGTACAGCCGGATCGCTATCCCGTCGGCGACCCGCCCGCACCGCCCCGACCGCTGGTCGGCGCTGGCCCGAGACACCGCCTCGATGGGCAGACGCTGGACCTTGGTGGTCTTGGAGTAGCGGGAGATGCGCGCCGTGCCGGGGTCGACGACGTACCGCACCCCCGGCACCGTCAACGACGTCTCGGCGACGTTGGTCGCCAGGACGACCCGCCGGGTGGAGTGGGCCTCGAACACCCGGTGCTGCTCGGCGGCCGACAGCCGCGAGTACAACGGCAGCAGCTCGACAGCAGCCGGGTGGCGCGGGTCGGTGGCGCGCTGCCCGAGCGAGGCGCGCAGGGCGTCGGTGGCGTCCCGGATCTCCCGCTCGCCGCTGGTGAACACGAGGATGTCGCCGGGACCGGCCGCGACCAGCTCGTCCACGGCCTCGCAGATCCCGGTCATGAGGTCGCGGTCCGCCGGCCGGGCGCCTCGCCTGGCACCACCGCTCCGGCTCCCGCGGGGGCTGTCGGGCAGGGTCTCGTCCGGGTCGTCCGAGGGCGCGTCCGGCGTCAACGGTCGGTACCGGACCTCGACAGGAAAGGTCCGCCCGGTGACCTCGATCACCGGCGCCGGGACACGCCCGTCCGGCCCGTCGACGCCGAAGTGGGCCGCGAACTTTGCCGAGTCGATGGTGGCGGAGGTGATGACGACCTTGAGGTCGGGTCGCCGCGGCAGCAGGTCGGTGAGGTAGCCGAGCAGGAAGTCGATGTTGAGCGACCGCTCGTGGGCCTCGTCGACGATGATCGTGTCGTAGGCGCGCAGCAAGGGGTCCCGCTGCACCTGGGCCAGCAGGATCCCGTCGGTCATGACCTTGGCCAGGGTGCCGTCCGACGAGGTGTCGGTGAACCGCACCTGGTAGCCCACGGCCTGCCCGAGCGTCGTGCCGAGCTCCTCGGCGACCCGCTCGGCCACGGCCCGGGCCGCGATCCGCCGCGGCTGGGTGTGGCCGATCTGCCCGGCCCGGCCCCGCCCCAGCTCCAGGCAGATCTTCGGCAGCTGGGTCGTCTTGCCCGACCCGGTCTCCCCCGACACCACCACCACCTGGTGGGCCGCGATCGCCGCCGCGATCTCCGCCCGTCGCGCGCTGACCGGCAGCTGCTCGGGATAGACGACCGGCCCCAGGGTGACAGCAGCCCGCGCCGCGGCGAGCCGGACCAGGCTCTCGTCACGACGCGAGGGACGACGACGCGCAGACACGGGCCTATTGTCCGACGCCGGAGGCAGAACAGGCATCCACTCTTCGCTCCGGTGTCGGCACCGGGTCGTGATGGTCGGGAGCCGCCTGCGATATCGGCCTGGTGGTCGACCGCGCGTTCGTGGCGGAGGTATCGACGAACGCATCGGAGCCCGCCGAGCATGCTGCCCGCGACGGTCGGTCTCGGGTACCGTGCCGAGCGCACAGGCTCGCCCGGGGCGGGCCCGACGACGACAGTGCCGGAGGCCCGCGGATGACATCGGCGGAGGTCTGGCACCTGCTGCTGGGTGTGTCGGTGCTGGTCGGGATCGCGGTGGCGGTGCTGGGCGCGGCCCGAGTCCCGGTCTGCTGGGCGCCGGCGACGGCCGTGGCCCGTGGCGCGCTCCAGCTGGCGCTGGTGGCGCTGGTGCTGAACCAGGCCGTCGCTGATGCCCGGCTGGTGGCGGCAGTGCTGGCCGTGATGTTCGTCGTGGCGACGCTGACCGCCAGCCGGCGCCTGGGTGGGGGCGCCCGGCGCACCGTGGCGGTGGTCGGGGCCACGGGGGTCGGGGTGGCGGTGGCGCTCGGTGCGGTCTTCGCCACCGGCGCCCTGGAACCGACGTCGCGCTACGTGCTGGCGCTCGGTGGCATCGTGATCGGCAACGCCATGACCTTCGCCACGCTGACCGGGCGACGGTTCACCGGTGCCGTCGTCGACCGGTGGGACGAGATCGAGGGCTGGTTGGCGCTCGGTGCGACGCCCGCCCAGGCGACCCGGCAGATCGCACGAGAGTCGGTGCGGTCGGCGATGATCCCGAGCCTGGACCAGACCCGCACCACCGGCCTGGTCACCCTGCCTGGGGCGTTCGTGGGCGCCATCTTCGGTGGCGTCTCGCCGCTGGAGGCCGGTCGGTTCCAGGTCGTGGTGCTGGCCGCCATCATGGCGGCCGGGTCGGTGACCGGGGTGCTGCTGCTGCGCTGGTCAGAGCCGACCACCCGACGGCCGGCGCCTCTGCCGCAGTGAGGCGGCCGGGCGGGCGGGGTGCTGCGATGCGCGCTCGCCGATCGCCCGTCCGCCGGCCGGAAGAGGTGGACGGTGCGCCGTGGAGAGAGCGTGGCGCGTGACCCGGGGCACGGCCGGCGGGCGGCATGATGCCGGTTGCGGCAGGGGCCCGCGCGCCGGGCGCGAGACCGTGCGCCGGACGGGTATTGTTCGTCGTCCGTTCGGGGCACACCGAGGCGGCCGTACCGGCCGCACCTCCGGTGGGGCTGCCCTGGTTCGTCCCCGTTTCGAACCGGACAGCCATGCGCGACACGCCGCGCGGCACGCCGGGCGACATGACTCGGCACAGCCTGGACCAGGCAACCTGGAGATGAACAGCGGCATTCACGGTGTTCACACACTTTGGGCCCTGCCTTCGACGGCAGATCAATGGCAGAGTGGACACCGGCACGACGCGATGCGACACCGCGAACCAGCAGGGCGGCTCGAACGGAGTGGTGAGATGACGGAGCTGAGAGACCGGGCCATGTCCGGAGCGATCCTGGTCACCCACCGTCAGGCCGACACCCGGGTGTGCCTGGTCGGAGCGATCGACTCGGCGCTGCGTCAGCAGGCCAGCGACTCGATGGGCCTGGCGCTCATGGGCGGGCGACCTGTGGTGCTCGACGCCTCGGAAGCCACCTTCGTCGACTCCTCCGGGGTGGCGTTCGTCATCCAGCTGGCCCGTGCCATGCAGGAAGCCGGCGTCGACCTGAGCCTGTACGACCCCGAGGGTGTCCTGCGCAGCACGCTGGGCCTCGTCGGGCTGGCCGGGATGGTGAAGATCGCCGACGAGTAGACGGCCTCTTCCCGGGGCGGTCGTCGAGCGCAGTCCCACAGGCGCCACCGACCCGCAACTGGTGGTGGAGCCCGTCCTGGCCTCACCCGTGGCCGTGCCGTAGGCGCGCGACCAGCCGTCTTCCGCCTCGTCCGGGTGCCTCGGCGCGGGTGTCGCGGCACGGCGGTGTGGGCGGTTGCCCCTACCGTCAGGGCATGCGGCTGCTGCACACCTCTGACTGGCACCTCGGTCGGTGCCTGCACGGGGTGGACCTGCTCGAGCACCAGGCCGCGTTCGGCGAGCACCTGGTCGAGCTGGCGCGCGACACCCAGGTGGACGCGGTGGTCGTGGCCGGTGACGTGTACGACCGGGCGATCCCCCCGGTGGAGGCTGTCGACCTGCTCTCTGACATCCTGGCCCGGCTGTCGGAGAGCACGACGGTCGTGGTCACGTCCGGCAACCACGACTCGGCTACCCGGCTGGGGTTCGGTGCGGCGCTGATGCGCGAACGGGTCCGGCTGCGGACCCGGGTCGCCGGGTCGGACGAACCCGTGGTGCTCGGCGACGGCGCCGGTGACGTGGTGGTCTACGGCCTGCCGTACCTCGACCCGACCACGGCCCGCCACCAGCTGGCCGACGGTGACCAGATGCCCGACCGGTCCCACGAGGCGGTGCTCGGCGCGGCCATGGACCGGGTGCGGGCCGACCTGGCGCGCCGGGGGGCGGTGCGGTCGGTCGTGGCGGCGCACGCCTTCGTCGTGGGTGCCGAGCCCTCAGAATCCGAGCGCGACATCCAGGTGGGCGGGACCGACTGCGCCCCGGCCCAGGTGTTCGCCGGGGTCGACTACGTGGCGCTGGGGCACCTGCACTCCCCCCAGGCGGTGCCCGGCCCGGCCGGCACGGTGCTGCGCTACAGCGGGTCGCCGCTGGCGTACTCGTTCGCCGAGACCGAGCCGAAGTCGTCCGTCCTGGTCGAGCTCGGAGGCACCGGCCGGGCAGGTACGACCCTGGTGCCCACCCCGGTGCCGCGTCGCATGTCGCAGGTCACGGGGCGTCTGGACGACCTGCTGGGCGGGGCCGGAGATCCGTTCGTCGACGACTGGCTCAAGGTCCGGGTGACCGACCCGGCCCGACCCCCGGACCTGGTGCCGCGGCTGCGGCGCCGTTTCGCGCACCTGCTCGTCGTGCAGCACCAGCCCCAGGACGAGACGGACGCCCCCGTGCTGTCGGCGGTACCGCCGGCCGACCGGCCCGGTGCCGACCCCGTGCGGGTGGCCGGTGACTTCGTGGCCCACGTCACCGGGGCGGTGCCGACCGACGACGAGCTGGCGGTGCTGCGCCGCGCCTACGAGGACGTCCTGGCCGCCCAGAGGATCGGGTAGGTCATGCCGGCCGACACGATGCGCCGACGTCACGGGGCGAGCAGCAGCGCCGACCACGGCCCGGGCGGACGCTGATGCAGCTGCACTCGATGACCGTCCAGGCCCTCGGCCCGTTCGCGGGCCGGTTCACCGTGGACGTGGCGGCGCTGGGGGCGGACGGGCTGTTCCTGCTGGAGGGGCCGACCGGGGCGGGCAAGTCCACGCTCATCGACGCGGTCGTGTTCGGGCTGTACGGCAAGGTGGCGTCGGACGCGACCTCCGACGACCGGTTGCGGTCGGCCTTCGCCGCCGCCTGCGACGAGACCTTCGTCGACCTGGTGTTCGAGGTCGGCGCCGGGGTCTTCCGGGTGCGCCGCACCCCGACCTACACCCGGCCCAAGCAACGCGGCCCCGGCACGACCACCGCCCAGGCGACCGCCCGGCTGTGGCGGCTGCCCGCAGACTGGGCCGCAGCCTGCGCAGTCCCGGGCGGCGACGCAGGTGAGTCGGGCAGCGGGTCGGGCACCGGGTCGAGCGCTGGGTCGAGCGCTGGGCCGGACGCCGCGAGCGGGACCGAGGTGGACCCTCTGACCGTCCTCGACCAGGTCGGGGAGCCGCTGGCGACGAGGATCGACGAGGTCGGGCACCGGATCGTCAGTCTCGTCGGGCTGGAACGCACCCAGTTCGTGCAGACCGTCGTGCTGCCGCAGGGCGAGTTCGCCCGGTTCTTGCGCGCCAAGCCCGAAGAGCGACGGGTGCTGCTGCAACGCATCTTCGGCACTCAGGTCTACGAACGGCTGGCCGACCGGCTGGCCGAGCTGCGTCGTGACGGCGACCGGTCGGTGGCCGCCGCCCGCGCGACCCTCCTGGAAGCCGCGGCCCACCTGGTCGGTGCCGCCCGGCTGGGGACGGCCGCCGCCGGTCCGGTCCCGTCGGGTGGGCCGCCCACGCCCGGGCCGACAGCCGACAGCGTCGTGCCTGGTCACGAGGCATCGGGTGAGCCCGTCGCCCGGGGAGGTCCGACGTCACCCGACGTCGTGCCGGCCGGACCGGAGGCTGACCTCCGGTCCGGCGGGGACCTGGTCGCGACCGTCGCCGGGCTGGTGCCGACGGGGGTGCGTGAAGCCTCGAGCCTGGTGGGCGACGTGCAGGCGCTCGTCGAGCCGGTCGCGGTCGCCTGCGCGCAGGCCGCGACGACCACCCGGGAGCAGGCAGACCAGGCCCGGACGGCCGCAGAGCAGGCGACGGCCGGGCTGGCCGCACAGGAACAGCTGGAGGCCCGGCTGCTCCAGCGCGACCAGCTGCGGGCGCGGGCCGTCGCGCTGGAGGCCGACGCCGAGGTCCAGGCCGGGCGGATGGTGCGTCTGGCGGCGGCGCGGTCGGCCCAGGCGGTCGCACCGCTGCTGACCCGCCTCGACACGGCCCGGTCGCGGGTCGGGTCCGCGACCGGCACGGCGATCGCCGCCTGCGACGCCGCGCCTGGCGCGCTCCTGGCCTGCGCCGTCCCTGACCAGGGCGCCGCGCACGCTGCGGCCGCCGCAGGGCGCGGCGCTGCGGGCAGCCTGCTCCAGGGTGTCGGCGGCGCAGCACCGGGCCTGGGGGCCGGTCCTGCCAGCTTGCCTGAGCCCCACGAGGTGTTCGCCCAGACGCTGCTGGTGCGCGACGACGACCCAGCACGACCCGACCGGCTGGAGCGGGCCGTCGACCAGCTGGTGGCGGCGCACACCACCGCCGTCGGGCAGGTGGCGGCCCTGGACGTCGCCGTGCGGTGCGAGGCCGGTCTGCACGACGCCCACGTCGCCGCTGAGGCCCTGACCGGTGCGGTGACCGACGCCCTCGCCGCGCTGTCAGCGGCCGACGCGCTGGCCGCGGCCCGCCCGGCAGCACGGGCCACGCTGGCGGACCAGGTCGCCCAGGCCCGCACGACGGCAGCGGGCACCGCGGCAGCCGAGCAGGCCCTGACTGAGGCTCAAGCGCTGGTCACGGCGCTGGACGACCTGACGTCGGCACGCGCCGAGCGGACCGGCGCCCAGGAGGCGCTGACGACGGCCCAGCAGCAGGCGCTCGAGGCGGTGGCCGACGAGACGAGGTTGCGGCAGGCCCGGATCGCCGGTCTGGCCGGCGAGCTGGCGGCCGGGCTGACCGACGACGTTCCCTGCCCGGTGTGCGGTGCGGTCGAGCACCCGGCGCCGGCGGCCCTGGCCCACGACCACGTCGACGCCGCCCGGGTGGACCGGGCCGAGGCGACCCGCCGGGCCCGCGAGCAGGCAGCGGCCGACCAGGCCCAGGCCGTCGCCCGGCTCGACGGGCAGGTCACGACGCTGGCCGCCCGGGTGGCCGACCAGACACCCGAGACGGCCGCCGATGCCCTGACCCGCGCGACGACCGACCTGGCCCTGTGCCGCGCGGCAGCCGACCGGGCCGCGCAGGGCGAGTCGACGCTGGTCACCTTCGACGCCGAGACGGTCGAGGCCGAGAACCGGCGCCGGACGCTGGCCGACCAGCACCACAGCCTCGCCGCCGCCGCGGAGGTCGCCGCCGACCGTCTGGCCCGCGACGAGACGACCGTCGCCCAGGCCCGCGGTGACCATCCGACCGTCGCCGCCCGTCAGGAGGCGGCGAGCCTCACCGCCGCGTCGGCCATGGCCCTGGCCGACGCCCTGCGCGACCTGGCCTCGGCCTGGGCGCAGGCGGACCAGTCGGCCGCCGACCTGGCCGAGGCCCTGGCCGCCCGGGACCTGCCGTCGGCCGAGGCGGCCCGGGCCGCGCTGCTGTCCTCCACCGACCTGGCCGACCTGGAACGCGCCGTCGTCGACCACGACGTGGCTCGTGCCCAGGTCGCGGCCGCTCTCACCGCGGCGGAGGAACAGCTGGCCGAACTGCCGGAGGACGTCACGGCCGACGCCCAGGCCGCTCGCACCCGGGCCGCCCGCACCGGTGCCGAGGCGGCCCGCACCGACGCCGACGCGGCGGAGGGCCGGGCGGCCGTCGCCCTCCAGGTGCACCCCGACGTGGCCGTCGCGGCGGACCAGGTGCTGGCCGCCGCCCGCACCGTGGCTGCTGCGGTGAGCGACAACGCGCCCGTGGTGCGCATGGCCGGGCTGGTCTCGGGTCACGGCGCCGACAACGCCCGTCACCTGTCGTTGGCCACCTACGTGCTGCAACGCCGGTTCGCCGACGTCACCGCGGCCGCCAACGACCGGCTGGCGGCCATGTCCGACGGCCGCTACGCCCTGGTCCCGTCGCAGGTCAAGGAGGACGTGGCGGCCCGCACCACCGGTCTGGCCATGCGGGTGGTCGACCACTGGACCGGCACCCAGCGCGACCCGCGCACCCTGTCGGGCGGGGAGGCGTTCTACGTGTCGTTATGCCTGGCCCTGGGCCTGGCCGACACGGTCGGTGCCGAGTCGGGCGGGATCGGCCTGGGCACGCTGTTCGTCGACGAGGGCTTCGGCTCCCTGGACGACCAGGTGCTGGACCAGGTGCTGGCCGAGCTGTCCCGGCTGCGCGCGGGGGGGCGCACCGTCGGCATCGTGTCTCACGTCGAGACCCTGAAGCAGGCCATCTCCGACCGGGTCGAGGTCCGCATCACCCCCGAGGGGCCCAGCACGCTGCGCGTCGTCGTCTGACCTCGGCCTGGTCGCACGGCGACGACCAGCGGTCCTGCGGCACGCCCCGGGCACGACCTGCCCGTCGTCGCCGCGCTCAGCCCCGCTGTGGCGTCGGCCGAAGGAGTCGCGTCCGGCAGTGAGCGGCTCCCGTCGGCGAGGCGCTGACCGAGGCCGACCGGGCCGCCATGCGGCCCGACCCGCTCGGGCACGACGCCGGCCAGGGCAGGCGGTGGTGGCGCACACCGCAGCGGCCCGACCCGCTCGGGCACGACACGTCCGACCAGCGCCTCGTCGACCAGACGCTCGTCGACGGCACCAAGGCCACCCAGCCTGCGCCAGATCTTCACCAGGCATGCCCGGGAGACCTCAGCCGACCGCGTACTGTGGCGGCGTGATAGCTGCGACCCACGGTAGGTGCCGCTCCGCCGACGACGCCGGCTCGGCGCGTGGCTGGGTCGTCATGGTCGTCGTCCTCGGGCTGCTGGCTGGTGGTGCCTACGCCGGTGACCAGTACGCCCGCGGCCAGACCGAGCAGGAGGTCGCCACCCAGGTGGCCGCCGTGCTCGACGAGATGGACAACCCGGCGGTCACCATCCATGGTTTCCCGTTCGTCACCCAGCTGCTGGGGGGCAAGTTCGGCCATGTCACCGGCACCACCGACCGGGTGCTGTTCGACGGGGTGGCCGCCGACGACGTGACCGTCGAGGCGCACGACGTCACCATGAGCCCCGCACGCGCCGGCACGGCCACGATCAGCGCGACCATCAGCCCCCAGACCGCCGAAGACCTGCTGCGCACCCGCTCCGGCCTGGACGACCTGGGCGTCCGCGTCGACGGCGACCATGTGATCGTGACCACGCACGTGTACGGTCGCGAGCTGGCGCTGTCCGGCACGCTCTCGGCCAGCACCGACGTCGTGCGGGTCGACCTGGACACCGCGACTCTCGCTGGCGTGGCGACCGACCTGGGCAGCCTGCCGTCCGGCGTGCGTTCCCAGCTGGACGACCTGACGATCCCCGTCTCCGGCCTGCCGGAAGGCGTCCACCTGACCGGCGCCACGGTGGTGCCCGACGGGGTGCGGTTCACAGCCTCCGGCACCGACGTACCGCTGACCCGCTGACCGGCGCTGTCGACCGTCGCGGACCACGGCGGTCGCGGCGAACCTCGTGAGCAGGCACCTCGCGACCTTCGCGTCGCGTCAGCCTGGTGGTCCGGGCGTGTCCTTGGGCTCATGTCCCGGTGGTGCGCCGGGCACACCTCCGACGCGGTTCCGCCCTCTCGGCCCACGCTTCCCGAGGGCCCGGCAACGAGGGCCTGAGGCGCCGCGCGGCTCGTCGGGCCGCGACGTTGCCGGAGGGTCGCGGGCGACGGTGCGGCAGCCGTCGAGGGCCCGAGACATCGCGGCCTTCTCGGCGGCAGTGACCGACAGGCCGTAGGCGGCTTTGACCCGGACCTGGACCAGCACGTAGACGCACTGGTAGCCGGGCCGTGGCAGCCACGCCGCCGCGTCGGAGGCTCCTTTGTCCCGGTTGGCCTTCGCGGTGACGGCCATGAGGTTCGCCGGGTCGTTGGCGAAGGCGAGCCGTCGCGACGGTTCCCACCGGTCGGCGCCCGTGCTCCAGGCGTCGGCCAGGGCGACGACGTGGTCGATCTGCACGTCACCGGACCGCGGGCCCCGCTCGAACGCGACGTGCCTGCCGGTGTACGGGTCGTCCAGCGTGCCGCGCAGCACCTGGCAGCCGTCGGTCTCGGTACCGGTGAGGTCACGGACCAGCACGTCGTTGCGGGTGTCGCAGCCGTTGTGGTCGGTATCGGCCCAGGCAGGCCCGAACTGCGCCCGGTCGTAGGTGCTGGCCGAGTGCCCAGCGGGCCCGTCCAGTGCCGGCGCGGTCAGGTCCAGCGCGGCCAGCGCGGCCCGCCCGTCGGCCAGGTCCACGACCGACACGGGGTACTGCGCCGCGGTGCGCACCGCGACCCACCGCGGCACCCCGAACCCCACGACCACACAGACCACCAGCACCACCCACGGCCACCACCGACGCACCCGACCAGCCTGCCGCGCCCACCAGCACCGCCAGGACAGGCCGTGACGCCCGCACCCACCGCCACGGGCTGGGGACGGCTCGCCTCACCCGACCACGTCCGACGGCCTCGACCCCTCCGCTGCCGCCCGCGAACCGGACGTCCTCGGGCTGCGGCGACGGACCGCCCGTCCGGCAGCGCCCGCAGGCCAGCACCGGGACCGGAACAGGCCTCAGGCGGCGGCGTGCTTGGCGTCGAGAGCGGCGTCGAGATCGGTCAGGATCCGCTGGCACTCCTCGACGTCCCACGGGGTGCCCGCCAGCTCGAACTCGAACAGGACCGGTCGGTTCGAGCGGCGGGCGATCTCCCGGGCGGCCATCTGGTAGTGACGGCCGAAGTTGCGGTTGCCCGAGCCCATCACCCCGACCATGAGCCGCCGGTTGGTGGCCGAGCGCAGGAACCGGCGCACCGCCTCGGGGATGGTGTCGTTGCGGTCCGACCCGGTCTTGTACGACGGGGTGAGCAGCACCCAGGCCCCGTCCACCTCGACCGTCCGGTGCTCGCGCTCAGCCAGGTTGAACACCGGCCGGTCGAGCCGTTCGGCGAACGACCGGACCAGGCCCGACGTGGAAGAGTAGTAGTAGACCGGTGTGGTACGCACCGGACCATTGAACCCTGCCCGGCCGTCGGACGGTAACCGCCAGGCCGTGGCGTGCGCACGGCTTCAGCCGCAGGCGCGCAGGAGGGCCACGACGATGATCGCGACCACGCCGAACAGCACCCGGCCGGTCGCGTCGTTGTTCTTCTTGGCGGTGTGGCTGCCGGGAACGGGCCGGGGCGCTGGACGCCGGACCTGCGGCAGCGGCACCCATCCCCGGTCGGCGGTGAGCACCTGCCCGTTGACGACCTGGCCGACCCGGTACTGCGGCTGGGCCTGAGAGGACACCTGCTGCGGCTGGCTGGTCTGGGTGCGCGGCCGTGGGGTCTGGGCACGTGGTTGGGCCTGGGGGCGGGGTTGGGCCTGGGCGCCGGCGGTGCTGGTGCGGACGCTCGCGGTGCGCGGTGCCGGTTCGGCCTTGGCGGGCGTGGCCTGGAGAACGGCGCCGGCGCGGTCGCGGACCTGCCCGGCCAGCGGCAGCCAGTCACCGGACGGGACCAGGACGTACCCGTCGACGACGTCGCCGACCCGGTACGGCGCGCTCGGGGCGGTGCGCAGCGGCTGCCACTCCAGCGCCCCGGTGAGGATCGCGTCGTTCACCACGTGCCCAGGCCGGAACGGGCTCGTGTCGAGCTCGAGCCGAGGCACCCAGCCCCGGTCGGTCAGCACGTAGCCGTCGACCTGGTCGCCGATCGCATACGTCACAGGGCGAGCCTAGCCGGGCTCGGCACCGGCCAGGGCGGGTTCTCGCGACGGCCGCTGAATCACCAGCGCGCGGGCCGGCGCGCCACGACCGGTCGTCGTGGCGATGCCCGACCTGACTCGGTCAGGCCGTGAGCCCGGCCGGGTGCGCCGCCGGCAGGTCAAGCGCCTCGGCCAAGCGAGTCAGGTCGATGTCAGGCAGGACGCCCGCACCGCCGAACGGGGCGACGCGCGCGGCCCGCTCCAGGCCCCGTGTCCGCCGGCTGACCAGCACCTGGCGGACTGCGGCCTCGACGAACGCCGAGAGCTCTTGGGTCGTGACGGACGAGACCTGGTCGGCCAGCTCGTCGGGAAGCGTTACATTTGTCATAAGGACGACCCTAGTTCGGAAGTGGCGAGACCGCCCGATGAGGCGAGCACCAGCTCCGACCACCGGTCCGACCCGACGGACGGACCCCACCGCCTGATACCGTCAGGTGTGTGACGCTCTGTTTCTTCACCCGAGCATCTGGCGCACTGGGCTGTGAGGCAAAGTAGGGTCGGCCAGGGCCTCCTCACCTCAGGTGTGCGGTTGCCGATTGGAGTCGACGTGGGGACGTCCGGGTTGGACGGTTCAGGTCGCGCACGCTCCGGGTCGGACCGTGCGCGTCCCCAGGCTGCCACCCATCCAGCGCTCATCGAGCCCAACGACGACGTCCGTGTCCTGCACCGGGTGGCCTGGCCGGGCCTGACCCGACCGCTCGACGAGGTGGTCGCCGCACCGTCGGGGCTGTGGATCGTCGAGCACCGGCCGTGGCAGGACATCGCCGTCGCCCGGGGCCGCGTCATCACCACCGACGCCGACGTCACCGTAGACGTGCAGCACCTGGACCAGGTGCGGGTGCGGGTGGCGCGCGACCTCGGCCTGACCCCCGTCGAGGCGCACGCCCTGGTGGTCGTGCCCGAAGAGGTGCCCGCGCTGCGCCTGGAAGGCGTGGTCATCGTCGGCCAGCGGCTGGTCCGGCAGATCATCCTCAGCCCCGGACGGCGCCTGACACCCACCCAGCTCGACGTGCTCGCCCGGCGCACCGCCAAGGTGCTGGGCCACGCGGCTCCTGCCCCGCCCCAGGCCCTGCCCGAGACGACCGGCACCGGCGTGGCACCCGATGCGGCAGGACGGTCCGCGTCGGCGTTCAACCGCGTGCCCAGCGCCCGCTCGGCACCGTCGCAGCCCGTCGACCAACCGCGCGACAGCCGGCCGACACCGCTCCCGCCGACGGTGCCGGTGCCCGAGCTGTCCGAGGCGTCGCATGCGGCGCGCGAGACCGACGCAGCCGCGGCGCAGGCACCAGCACCCGAGCCCGACCCCTCGGTCCCCACGGTGCCGGTACGTGCCACCAAGCCTGAGCTCCTGCCGTCGACCCCAGCACCGACCGAGCACCACGACGAACCGCCGCCGCCGCTGCCGACGCCCGAAGAGATGGGCCTTCCACCGGCCCTGCTGGAGCCCTCGGCGCAGCACCACGGGGCGTCGGTCGACCCGATCTGGCCGATCGCGCCACCGCCCGGTCTGCGGCCCGCCCCGGAACCCGAGCCCGAGCTGGCCCAGCTGGTGGCCGACATCGACACAGACCAGCCCGAGCCTGACGACGGCGAGTCCGACCTGGAGCGCACCCGCGTGGTGGAGGCGTCGTCCACCGTCCCCGAGGTGGACGACGAGCCCGAGACCGACCAGACACGGATTGGTTCCTCGGCCGACCAGGAGCACCTCGCCTCCGACCGTGGGCTGCCCCGGCTGGTCGAACCCGCCACCGAGCGCGCATGGCCTGAGAAGACCTGGTTCGACCCGCTGGATCCGACCACGGCAGGCCGGCTGACCGACCTCGACCACGAACCTGACGAGGTCGGCCCCTTCGGCCGCAGACCCTTCGACCTCGGGCTCGACTACGAACCAGCCGACCCCCGGCCGACCGACGCCGAACCAGCCGACCGCGGCCTCTTCGGCCGCAAGCCCTTCGACCTCGGGCACGTCGACCACGTCGACCCCCAGCCGACCGACCCGGAACCAGCCGACCACCCCCTCTTCGACCGCAACATCTCCGACCGCAACCTCGGGCACCTCGACTCCGGACCGGTCAGCCACGAGCCGGTCGACCCGCACCCAGCCGACCGCGACCTCTTCGACCGCAAGCCCTCCGACCTCGGGCACCTCGACGACCACGTCGACCCCCAGCCGGCCGACCACAACCTCTTCGACCGCAAGCCCTCCGGCCTCGGGCACGTCAACCCCCAGCCGGCCGACCGCGACCTCTTCGACCGCAAGCCCTTCGACCTCGGGCACGTCGACGACCTCGGGCACGGCCACAAGCCGGCCGACCGTAGCGTCGTCGACCGCAGCCCCTCCGACCTCGGGCACGTCGCCCCCGAACCGGTCGCCCACGAGCCGGTCGACACGGCACCGTCCGACGCGGAGCCGGTCGGCCCGGCACCAGCCGAACCCGAGCCGATCGACCGCGAGATGCTCACCGAGCTGGTCGAGGCGGGCCTGGTCGGCCCCGACCTGCTGGCCGACCTGATCGCGGCGCGCCTGATCGACCGGAACCTCATGCCCGACCAGGTCGAACCAGACGACCGGGTGGGCGCACCCGGGGGCACGGAGCTGGGCGACCTGCCGACCGTCGGCTCGCTCCTCCCCGACCGGACCGACGACCACCCCTCCCCGTCGGGCCTTCTGGACGTCCGCGGGGGCGAGGCGCCCGCGTCGCACGACGAGCCCGACCAGGTCGAGGTCTACGAACCTCTGGACGACGACGTCGAGCTGACCCGGATCCGGCCCCCGGACCGTCCGGCGGCCAGCCAGTCGCTGGCCGAGGCCCGCCGCGCCTTCTTCTCCGGGGCTGGCGACGACCCGGTCACGGCCTTCCCGCAGGTGCCCGACGAGGACACGACGGACAAGGTCCCCGGGTCCGCCGAGCGGCGTGGACGGCACCCGGCCCCGTCGTCCCGTCCGGCGGCCCGGCTCCCGGTGGCCTGGGACGACGACCCGCTGCCGCCCTCCGACGGGTCGCGTCCGCAGGTGGCGTGGGATCCTCCCCAGGAACCGCGGCGCGGCGAGCGCCCCACGGTGGCCTGGGACGACCCGGCTCCGGGCGCGGCACCCCCCGAGCCCGAGGCGCAGCGTCCCGAGCGTCGCTCGGTGGTGGCCGGGCCGCGACCGCCCGCCGACCACCGACCGGTCGAGCACACCGAACGTCCTGACCAGCCGGCCGAACGCCCTGCGCGCTACCGGTCGGGAATGCAGACGACCAGACCGGCGGCGGCGCGCGAGTCCGTCCCCAGCCCGGCACCCGGTGACCGCCGCGGCGGACCGGCCCAGCCGACCCAGCCGGCCCAGCCGGTCAGGCCGACCGCACGTCGGCACCCGCCCCGACCTCACGCCGAGCGCACCGGTCCGTGGAACCTCAGCCCGGCGCAGGCCGCCGTGGTCGAAGGGCGCTTCGCCGGCCCGGTGCGCCTGCGGGGGGCGTTCGGCACCGGCCGGTCGGTCGCGGTCGCCTACCGGGCGGTGCACCTGGCCCAGACCCGACCGGGGCCGGTGGCGATCGTCGTGCCCGCCGCCGCCCAGATCGAGCCGATGCACCGCCGCCTGGCCGCCGTTGCCGAGGCCGAGGTGCTCGAGCGGATCGTCGTGGACGTGCCTGCGGGGATCGCCCGGACCCTGCTCGCAGAGTTCGGCACCGAGGTGAACCTGGCTCCGGAGTCGGTGGCCCGGGCCTGGTCGGTCGCGCAGCGCTCGACGGGCCTGGGTGCCGCGCAGGGCCGGAGCATCGGGCTGCTGCTCGACGAGGTGGCGCTGATCCGTGGCCGCGGGCTGGACGACGAGAGCCGCTACGAGCAGCTGCGCCAGGAGATGCCCTCCGGCCTGCGCCACCAGGTGTGGGTGCTGCACGAGGCCTACCTGGCCGAGCTGCGCCAGAGGAACCTGCCGGACGAGCACGACCTGGTCCGGATGGCCCGGGCCGCGCTGCGCGCCGGGATGCCCTCCGAGCTGTCGGCCGTGGTGGTCGACGACGCCAACGACCTCACCCTCAACCAGCTGACGATGCTGCGCGAGGCGGTCGGCACCGGCACCGACGCCCTGACCCTCGTCGACGACGGGCTGCCGGGGCTGCTCCCGGTCGGTGCCACGCTGAGCGAGGCAGGCATCGACGTCGCCCAGCGACAGGTCGACCTGGCGCACGAGTTCCGGCTCACCGGGCCGGCCTGGACGTCGCTGATCCGGCTGCTGCAGTCCGACGCCGGGCGCGACATCGTCGGTGCGACCGACCGGCCGCGCCTGGCCGGCCGGCTGGACGACGGCGAAGGGCCGGCCTACCTGCGCTCGCAGGCCATCCGCCTGCGCCGGGACCGGCTGGTGGAGCGGGTGGCCGAGCTGGTCGGCGAGGGTGTGCCGCCGGAGTCGATCGCCCTGCTGCACATCGAGGACGAGCCTGAGCCCGAGCTGGTCGCCGAGCTGGTCCGCGCCGGGGTCATGGTGCGCGGCCTGGACGCGCTCGACGTGCCCGCGGTGGCGCTGGGCCGGGCCCGCGACTCCCGCGGTGTGGAGTTCGACCATGTCCTGGTGCCCGACGCCCGGCACCGTGACGTCGTCCCCGTCGGCGGTCTGCGCTGGGACCAGCGCCAGCGTCGCCGGCTCATCGGCCTGGCGCTGTCCCGCTCGCGCGAGACCGCCTGGATCGCAGGCGTCTGACATCGCAGGCGTCTGACGCTGCGGCACCCCGGGCTGCGGGCAGCCGCCGAGCAACCGCGGGGTAGCCCGCCGAGCACCAGCACCGTGCCGGACGGCGTCGCCGACCAGCGGTGCCAGGTCACCGACCAGCGGTGCCAGCCCTTGGTGGGCCGGCACCGCCCGCTGCGCTACTGCCGGGTGAAGACGATCTCGTCGGGTGCGTCCGGGACCAGCATGGACATGCCGGTGGCGTCGAGGGTGAGCTTGTCGCCGGCGCAGGTGACCGCTTCCGCCGTGGACGGCAGCATGACGACGTCGCCGGCGTCCTGGCCGAGGTCGTCGGTCTGTGTCTGGTCCATGAGCGTGATGGTCCAGGTGCCGCCGCCCTCGAGCGTCGTGATGGCCAACTTGTCGCCGTCGGTCTCCCAGGTGCCGCTGGAGGTCGCCTCGATCACCATGTCGATCGGCAGCTGCTGGCCCTGGGCGGTGGCCGTGAGGCTGCCGTTCATCGTGGTCGCCGAGGTGAAGGTCTCGTCACTGTCGAAGGTGACGGTCTGGCTGGCCGTCAGGGTGTCGATGTCGGCCTGGACACCGTCGGTCTCTGACATGCCCTCGACGAACCCCGCCTTGAACACCGAGGTGAGAACGGCCTCGTCCAGCTCCCACGTGCCTTCCAGGCAGCCGGCGAGGTCGTCGGAGGTGGTGGTGCGCTCGGAGCCGCCGCTCGACTCCCCGCTCTTACCCCAGCTGCCTGACGAACCGCTGTCGCACCCCATCAGCGCCAGCGCTGAGACGGTGAGGAAGACGAAGACAACTGGACGACGCATGGTGGCCCCTTGGTCGGCGGCAGGTGGAAACTACGGTGTCACAGTAGCGGGTCGGCTGCTCGTTCTGGGCGTTCACATCGCCCGGGTGGCGACTTCACACCGCCGCCTGCTCCAGCGCCAGGTCGCGGTGACCCTCGACTCCCCGACCCCGCGGGAGCCGCACCGTCACGAACAGCACCAGCCCGACCAGCAGCACCGCCACCACCCCGAGGATCCCCCAGTACTGCGCCCCGCCGACGGCGATCGCCACCGACCAGGCGACCGCAGCCATCCACATCCCGGCCTTGCCGGTCGTGGCGTACAGCCCGAACATCTGCGTCTCGTGCCCCGGCTCGGTCAGCCGGGCGAGCAGGGCACGCGACGAGGCCTGGACCGGCCCGACGCACACCGCCAGCAGCAGGCCGCAGACCCAGAAGGCCGGGGCACCCAGACCGTGCAGCGCGAACAGGGCGGTCCCGGCGACGACGAGCACCACCAGCGCCCAGACGATGACCCGCCGCGGCCCGAACCGGTCGTCCAGCCAGCCCGAGGCGATGGTCGCCACCCCGGCGACGAGGTTGGCCGCGATGGCGAAGATCATGACCTGCTGGGTGGTGAACCCGAACGTGCCCTTGGCCAGCACCGCCCCGTAGACGAACACCCCGGTCAGGCCGTCGCGGAACACGGCGCTGGCCACGAGGAACATGCAGGTGGCCCGGTCGGTGCGCCACAGCCGCACCAGGTCACGGACCACCGTGCGGTAGGCGTCGGCCACCCGGAGCGCCGCGACCTGCGCCCGGACGACCGGGGGCCGGAGGTCGGGCCCGTCAGCCGGGTTCCCGAGGTCGTCGCGGCGGTCGGGCACGAGCAGCAGCACCGGGAGCGCGAACACCACGAACCAGATCCCGGACACCACGAACGCCCGCTGGAAGTCTTCTGGTCGCGGCTCGCCGGACAGGAGGGCGACGAACAGCCCGACCAGCAGCACGATCCCGCCGATGTACCCGGCACCCCAGCCGATGCCGCTGACCCGCCCGAGGGTGCGGGGCGTGGTGATGGTCAGCAGCAGGGCGTTGTAGGCGGCCGAACCGATCTCGAAGGCCACGGTGCCCACCGCGACGAGCACCAGCCCCAGGACGACCATCTGCGACAGCTGGCCCGGCACCGGCCGGACCAGCGACATGGCCAGGATCGACACCCCGACCACGGCCGAGCAGACCGCGAGCATCGGCCGTCGGCGTCCGGCCGCGTCGGCGAACGTGCCCAGCGCCGGGGCGGTGCCCGCCACGACCAGCCCGGCGGCAGCACCGGCCCAGCCCAGCCACTGGCTGTGCAGCGCGGTGGTCTGGTCGATCACCTTCTCCGACGCCCCGGCGACGGCGAACGCGTCGCCCGAGGTCAGCCACGGTACGAACACGAACGTGGTGACGACGGAGTTGAACGCGGCCGCCGCCCAGTCCCACGAGGCCCAGGCCCCGATGCGCAGCGTCGAGGCCTGGCCTGTCTGGCTCATGCCCGCATGGTAGCGGGCAGGTCTGCCCGCCCCGTGCTACTTCTTGTCCCTCAGCAACCCTTCGACCTTGTCGACGACGGCGTCGACCTTGTCGTCGGGCAGGGAGGTCTTGTCCTTGACGACGTCGCCGACCTTCTCGACCGCGTCGGCGACCGAGTCGCCGTGGTCGTCCAGGACGTCCTTGGCCTTGCCCGCCAGATCACCCAAGTCCACCATCGTGGCTACCTCCGTCTCGTCCCGCACGGGACGTCCCCACCATTGTGGCCCCGCGGCCGGCCGGTGCCGACGACGCCAGCCCCCTGGTGGGCGTTTTCAGCCGGTCTGGAACAGGCTCGGGTCGCCGCGGCCGACCCGCAGCACCTCGGGCTCGCCGGAGGTCCAGTCCACCACGGTGGTGGGGGTGGTGCCCCGGTCACCGGCGTCCACGACGATGTCGAGCACGTCGTCCAGCTCTTCTTTGATCTGCCAGCCCTCGGTCATCGGCCACTGCTCGTCTTTCCCGGTCTGCGGCACGATCAGCGACGACGACAGCAACGGTTCGCCCAGCTCGCGCAGGATCGCCCGGGTGACGGCGTCGTCGGGGATCCGCACGCCCACGGAGCGTTTCTTCGGGTGGGCCAGACGGCGCGGCACCTCGCTGGTGGCGGGCAGGACGAAGGTGTACGGGCCGGGGGTGACAGCCTTGATGGCCCGGAAGGCCCGGTTGCTCAGCGTGACCAGCGGTCCCAGCTGGGCGAACTCGGCGACGACGAGGGTGAGGTGGTGCTTGTCGTCCAGGCCGCGCAGCCGTCGGATGCGCTCCACCCCGGCATGGTTGTCCATCCGGGTACCCAGCGCGTACATCGAGTCGGTGGGGTAGGCGATCACCGCGTCGGCCCGCAGCGCGTCGACGGTCTGCGCGATCGCCCGGGGCTGCGGATCGGCAGGGTGCACGTCCAGGTAGCGGGCCATTGAGCCAGGCTACCCGCCGTGAGCCCGTCTGCCATCAGACACCCGCGGGGTGCGGGCCGCCGGCCCGTACCCCGCGCTGTGTCCAGGGACGGCTCGTCGACACCTGGTCGACGAGCGGTCGAGGAGGTCCGGTCAGGAACCGGCCCCGCCCCAGGGCTGCTGCGGGGCGCCCTGCTCGGGCGCCGGAGGCTGACCGGTCTCTGCCTGACCCGCCTGGTCCTGACCGACCTGGCCGGGCTGGGCCTGACCCGTCGGGACCTGACCGGGCTGCGGCTGGGCGTACTGACCGGGCTGCGGCTGGGCGTAGGCGGCCGGCGGCTGGGCGTACTGGCCGGGCTGCGGCTGGGCGTAGGCGGCCTGCGGCTGGGCGTACTGGCCTGCGTACGCCCCCTGCGGGTAGCCCTGGGGGGCGACCGGCCGGGGCACCTTGGGCTCGAACCCGCGGATCGCGATCGCCAGCGCGATCGCCACCGCGCCGAGGATCACCGCGAAGTCGGCCAGACCCAGACCGCCCCCGGTGAGCGAGGTGCCGAAGAAGCGGGTCA
This sequence comes from Cellulomonas sp., assembly GCA_031556715.1. GTDB lineage: Bacteria > Actinomycetota > Actinomycetes > Actinomycetales > Cellulomonadaceae > Cellulomonas. Next base: position 27,508 of record JAVBSR010000011.1, on the reverse strand, counting down.
CGGCGAAGCCGAACCGCTTGGCCTCCCACGGCTGGCTGTCGTAGTCGCGGTCGGAGTCGAGGCTGCCGTAGGTCAGCGGCAGGATGAGATGGATGAGGACGCCGACGGCGGCCGACGACCCACCGACGATCATCAGCCGGAAGGACGTTCCAGGGGCGGGAGCAGTCATGTGATCACCTCATCGTCGTGGCGTCGAAGGCGCCGGGGTTGGTCAGTGGTGGTCTGAGGACGGCACCAGGTGGTCGGGGCAGACCTCGAACCGGTCGGGATGGATCTCCAGGGCCACCCGGCCGCCGGTCAGCCCGCGCAGCTCCAGGATGTACCGGGTCAGCTCGGACTCGGGCACCGACGCCTCGATCTGGACCTTGCCGCCGTCCAGCGTGACGGTGTCGTTGATCCGGCCGCGCCGGGTCGACAGGTCGCCCATGACGTCGCCCTGGGCGCCGTTGGGCACGGTGACCAGCACCTTCGACACCGGCTCCAGCACCACCGAGCCACCGGCGGCCAGAGCCTCCTTGACGCCGAGCGCCGCCGCGGTGCGGAACGCCATGTCGGAGGAGTCGACCGAGTGGGCCTTGCCGTCGAACACCTCCACCTGGAGGTCGACGATCTCGTACCCGTGCACCCCGCCGCCGGCCATCGCCTCGGTGATGCCCTTGTGCACCGCCGACATGTAGTTGCGCGGGATGGCCCCGCCGACCACCGAGTCGACGAACTTGAAGCCCTCGCCGCGCGGCAGCGGCGAGACCCGCATGTTGACCACGGCGTACTGCCCGTGCCCGCCCGACTGCTTCTTGACCTTGCCCTCGGCCGTGGCCAGCCGGGCGATGGTCTCCTTGTAGCCGATCGGCACACCCGAGGTGGTGACGTGCACCGTGAACACCCGGGCCAGCCGCTCCAGCGCCACCGCCAGGTGGGTGTCGCCCAGCCCGCGCAGCACCGTGCGGTCGCCCACCCGGTCGACCGTCAGGGTGCGGTCCTCCGCCACCAGCCGGGCCAGCGCACCCCCCAGCCGGTCGTCGTCGGACTGGGTGACCGGTTCCAGGGACAGCGCGTACACGCCCTGCCGGGCGGGCAGCGGCCGGGCACGCATGTCCTTGCCCGCCCCGCCCTTGGGCGACAGCAGCGACCCGGGCGGGGTGCTGGTCAGCTTGGCGGCGGCCACGACCTGACCGGGCACCGCGGCGTTCACCGGCACGTGCTCCTTGCCCTTGAGCCGGAACAGGCCCGGCAGCCGCTCCTCGGCGTGGGTGGTCGCGTTGACCAGCCGGTCACCGGGCTTGAGCGTGCCCGACAGCACCCGCAGCAGCGTGACCTGCCCGACGAACGGGTCGGCCATGGTGCGGAAGGCGTGCACCAGGGTCGTCCCCGACGGGTCCGGGGCGACCTCCACCTCGACGTCCCCGGCGTAGACCTTGGCGTTACGGTCCTCGATCGACGGGCTCAGCTCGCAGATCAGGTCGGCCACCCGGTCCACACCCACCCCGGTGGTGCCGGAGGCGACGAGCACCGGGACGGCATGGCGGGCGCGCACCGCGTGGGCCAGGGTGGCACGCAGCTCGCCGGCGGTCGGCACGTCGCCGGCCAGGTAGCGCTCCAGCTGGTCGTCGTCGCCGGAGACGATCTCCTCGGTGGCCTGCTCGCGCATGTCGGCCACCTCGTCGCTGAGCGCATCGGGCACCGGGCTGGTGCTGGTGCCCTGGGCGGCGTACGTGAGCCCCTGGTGGGACAGCACGCCGATCACGGTGGAGAAGGCGTCTTCCTCGGCCACCGGCAGCTGCAGCGGCACCATGTGCGGTTCGCCGAAGGCCGCCCGCAGCTCGGCTGCCACCCGGCGGAAGTCGGCCCGCTGCTTGTCCTCCTTGGTCACCACGACCAGCGTCGGCACGTCGGCCGCGGCGGTGGCCTCCATCGCCAGGTAGGTCCCGGTCTGCACCCCGCCGGTGGCGCTGACCACGACCACCGCCACGTCGGCGGCGGCCAGCGCGTCGTCGACCGCCCCGACGAAGTCGAGGTAGCCCGGTGTGTCCAGGAACGTCAGGTCGTAGGGCTGCCCGTCAGCGGCGGTCCAGGTGATCGGCACCACACCGAGGCCCAGCGAGATCTTCCGGGCGATCTCCTCGGGCTCGTGGTCGGACAGCGTCGTGCCGTCCTCGATCGTGCCGGCCCGGGTGGTCAGCCCCGCGCGCAGCGCGAGCGCCTCGACCAGCGTGGTCTTGCCGGCGCCACCAGCGCCGAGCACTGCCACGGTCCGGGTGCGTGCCGTCGTCGTCTGGTCCATCGGTGACCTCTCTCCGGTGACGTTCGTCCCACCCTAGTGAAGACGACCGCATCACGTCAGGACGAGCGTCCCTGGCGTCCGCGCGCCGCTCATGATGTGGTCTGGTCTGGTCGACCACGACCGACGGGACAGCCACCGACGGCGACCCGGACCCTCACGGTCCAGGTCACCACGCTCGACGCCTGAGCCTCCTAGGAGGCGGCGAGGATGTCCACGACGAAGACCAGCGTCGACCCCGGGGGGATCGTCCCCTGGTCCTTGTCGCCGTAGCCCTTGTCGGGCGGGACGACGAGCAGCACCCGGCTGCCGACCGGCTGCCCGGCCAGCCCTTCGACCCACCCGTCGATCAGGCCGGAGGAGACCAGCTGGAAGGTCGCCGGCTCACCGCGGTCCCACGACGAGTCGAACTGGGTGCCGTCCCACAGCCAGCCGGTGTACTGGACCGTGACGGTCTGCCCCTCGGTGACCGCAGGTCCGGTGCCGACGATCAGCGGCTGCACCACCAACGAGGTGGGCGGCTCGCCCGTGACCGTGATGCCGGTCGGCTTGCCGTCGGCGTCGACGGCGACCGTGGGCAGCGCCGGGTCCGGGGTCGCCGGGGTGCCGGTGGCCTGCATCTCGTAGGTGTCGACCACCTCGATGAGGAAGACGTCCGCCGCCTGGGCGGAAGCGCTGGGAGCGGTGGTCGAACCGTCCGAGGACGGGATGGCCACCAGCACCTGGGCGCCGACCTTGGCCCCGGCGAGCACCTTGTCGAGGTCGCCGGCGTTGGGGTTGCTGCCGATCACCAGCCCGGTCTGCGGCGCGTCGCCCCAGCCGTCGTACAGCACCTCGCCGGTGGTCCCGGAGACCGCCTCCTGGTGGATGAGCAGACCCTGACCGGTCTTCAGCGCCGCCCCGTCACCCTCGGTGACCAGGCGGACCTCGACGTCGTCGACGACGAACGGCGTCGTGGGCAAGGTGATCTGCGGTGCCTTCCCGGAACGGTCGGTGACCTTGACCCCTTCCAGGCCGGTCGCCTCGTCCTGGCCGCCGCACCCGGACAGGACCAGGACGCCGACCAGACCCAGCACGCCCAGGAAGGACGGCACGGAGAGCTTGCGCAGCACGGGGACTCCTCAGTTGGTTCGCCGGACGAGGTACACGGTACGTGACCGCGGGCCGCAAGCCGCTGCGCACCGCCACCAGGCGGGTGACCGCTCGACGCGCATATCAGACAGACCCGACCTAGGCTCGTGAGAGTGAGAAAATGGTCACGCAACCGCAAGGCACTGTTCGGTCTGGCGATGGCGGTCACCGTGCTGGTGGTCGGAGGAGCCGTCGCCGTCAAGGGTGTCCAGCACTGGCTGGCCAGCAACGTCGAGTCGCTCGGCGACCCGTTCGCCGGCCTCGACGACCGTCCGGACGCCACCCCGTCCGTCGACGGGAAGTCGGCGATGAACCTCCTGGTCCTCGGGTCGGACTCGCGGATCTCCGCCGGCGACCCGACCAAGTGGTCCGCCGGGGCGCAGCGCACCGACGCGATCATGCTGGTGCACCTGCCCGCCGACCGGTCCAGCGCCCAGGTCATGTCGATCCCCCGCGACGCCTGGGTGGACATCCCCGGGCACGGCCAGGCCAAGGTCAACGCCGCGTTCTCCTTCGGCGGCCCGTCCCTGCTGATCCAGACCGTCGAGCAGCTGACCGGCGTGCGGGTCGACCACTTCGTGGTCACGGACTTCGAGTCGTTCGTCACGATGACCGACGCGCTGGGCGGGGTGCGGATGAGCCTGTCGAAGGACCTCAAGGTCGGCGACACCGTGCTCCCGGCCGGCAAGCAGCAGCTGCTCACCGGCGACCAGGCGCTGGCCTTCGTCCGCGAGCGCAAGACCCTGGCCCGCGGCGACTTCGACCGGGTGCAACGGCAGCAGGCCTGGATCCGGGCCATCGCGGCCAAGGTGCGCAACGACGGGACCCTGAAGAACCCGGCGACCTCCACCCGCTTCCTGGCGACCGTCAGCCGGTCCGTGGCCACCGACGACGCGCTCGACGAGTCGGCCCAGAAGGATCTGCTCGACCGGGTGCGCGGCCTGGCGTCGACCGACATCTCGTTCTTCACCGTGCCGTGCTCGGGCACCGGCCGGTCCGCCGACGGGCAGTCCATCGTCGTGCTCGACCGGGAACGCCTGGACCCCCTGATGAAGGCCGTGGCGTCCGACACCGTCGCGACCTACGTGACCGAGCACGCCTCCGACCTGGAGATCCTGCCCCCGGTCGTGTACTGACCGGCCAGGCTCGAGCACCTCGGCCCAGGCCGGGGTGGAAGTGCGGGTGATATTCTGTTGCGCCGGGGCTTGTGCTCCGTGGGCGACCACCTGCAGAGCAGGTCACGGTAACAGCGGCACTACCCGGCGGTGGAGCGGTGGAGAATCGCGAAGAAAAGTGGCGTCATGCCGAGGACGTCACCCCCTCTCATCCGGCACGAAGGCCAGGTGGCGACGAGAACCGGCGTCACACTTCACCGGAGGTAGGCATGAACATGGTCGAGACGCGTGAACCAGCGAGCATCCTCGGGCACGCGCTGACACGGAGGGAACGGGTCGTCCTGGGCGAGCTCGCCGAGGACGTCACGCTCGAAGAGATCGCCGGGCGGCTGTTCGTCACCCGCAACACCGTCAAGTCGCAGGTCCGCTCCGTCTACCGCAAGATCGGCGTGTCCACCCGGGCCGAGGCCGTGGCCTGGGCCCGCGCCCACGGCATCCAGTGACCCAGGCTGCGGGACCACCGCAGCCAGAACCGGTGCTGGTCGTCGCCGCCGCCGTGGTCGACGACCTGGACCGTCCGCGCACCCTGCTGACCGCCCGCCGCAGGCGACCTGCCGGCCGGTGGGAGTTCCCCGGCGGCAAGGTCGAACCTGGCGAGACACCCGAAGAAGCGCTGCACCGCGAGCTGGACGAAGAGCTCGGCATCCGCGTGCACCTGGGTGCACCGATCGTCGGCCCCGACGACGACCACGGCGCCTGGCGCGTCTCAGACCGGATCGTCCTGCGGCTGTGGTGGGCACAGCTGGCCGCCGGCACCCCGACCGTCAAGGCCGAGCACGACGAGGTGCGCCTGCTCGGCCCCGGCCAGTGGCTGTCCGTCCCGTGGCTCGACGCCGACGTCCGCATCGTCCAGGCGCTGCTCTCCCCCGACGCTCCGGGTCGGTAGGACGCAACGGGTGGACCTGGCCCCACCCGCACCCTGAGCACCGTCCCTCGCGGCCGCCGGACCACCAGCGGGCCCGATACTGCCTGGTGATTCCCGCTCCGCGCAGGAACGGTCTCCTGCTCACCGCCGTCGGTGCGAACCTCCGCTCGTGGTCCGACAGGACCGCAACCACGGCCGACGGGCGAACCGGCTCCCGACCCCGACACGACGACGGCCCCCGGACCAGTCCGGGGGCCGTCGCTGCGTCCTGAAGGTCAGGTCAGCCCAGAGCGGCGTAGGCCTCGGCGTCGAGCAGCGCGCCAGTACCGGTGACCTCGACACGGAACAGCCAGCCGTCGCCGTAGGGCGCGGCGTTCACCAGCGACGGGTCGTCGACCGCCGCCGTGTTGACCTCCGTCACCGTGCCGGACACCGGGGAGTACAGCTCGGAGACCGACTTCGTCGACTCGATCTCGCCGACCACCGCACCGGCCGCGATCTCGGCGCCGACCTCGGGCAGCTCCAGGTACACGACGTCGCCCAGCGCCTGGGCTGCCACGTCGGTGATGCCTACCGTGGCGGGGCTGCCCTCGCGCAGCCACTCGTGCTCGGCGGTGTACTTGAGGTCGGCGGGAAGGTTGGTCACGGTCTCTCCTCGGGAAGGCGGGTTCCGGCTCTGGTTCGGCTCAGGCACGACGGTAGCCGCTCCCGGCCGTCGCCCACCACATCCCTGGCGGGCGGCATGGCCACCGATTCGATACTCCGGTCGTCAGCTCGAGAGTCAAGACCTCGAACCGGCGGCTGAAGTATCGAACCGGGGCTACGTGGAGCGGCGGTAGAACGGCAGGGCGACGATGCGGAAGGGTTCGGGACGGCCACGGACGTCGACGGCCAGCTCGGTGCCCTCGGCGGAACGCTCCGGGGTGACGTAGGCCATGGCGATCGGGTAGCCCAGGGTCGGTGACGGGGCACCGGAGGTGACCTGGCCGATCGGGGGGGCGCCGGGCTCGGTGCTGGCCAGCACCGGGTAGCCGGCGCGGGCGGCACGTCGGCCCAGGCCCTGGAGGCCGACCAGGCGTCGCGCGCCGGGTGCGTGGGCCCGGGACTCCAAGGCCTGGCGTCCGACGAACGGCAGCGGCTCGCCCTGCGCGCCGGTCTTGTCCAGCTTGACGACCCGGCCCAGCCCGGCGTCCTGCGGGTTGGTCGTCCGGTCCAGCTCGTGCCCGTACAGCGGCATGCCCGCCTCCAGCCGCAACGAGTCCCGGGCGGCCAGGCCCGCCGGGACCAGGCCGTGGGCGGCGCCCGCCGCGAGCAGGGCGCGCCACAGGTCGACGGCCGTGCCGGCGGGGACGAAGAACTCGAACCCGTCCTCGCCGGTGTACCCGGTGCGGGCCAGGAGCGCGTCGGTGCCGCCGAAGCGCGCCGGCAGGCAGGCGTAGTACTTCAGCGTCGCAGGTGTGGCCTCAGGGCTGGTGACCTCCAGGCCGTCCAGCGCCTCGACGATGGCCAGGGCCGCCGGCCCCTGCACCGCGACCAGAGCGGTCGCCGCCGAGTCGTCACCCAGGGTGACGTCGAACCCGCCGGTGCGCTCGCGCAGCGCGCCCAGGACCACGTCGTAGTTGGCGGCGTTGGCCACCACCAGGTACTTCTCGTCGGCCAGGCGGTAGACGATGAGGTCGTCGAGCACCCCGCCGTCCTCGGCGCAGATCATGGTGTACCGGGCACCCAGCACCCGCAGCGTCGTCAACGCACCGACCAGCGCGTAGTCGAGGAACGCCCCGGCGTCGGGACCCTCGACGCCGATCTCGCCCATGTGGGACAGGTCGAACAACCCCGCGGCGGCCCGCACCGCGGCATGCTCGGCCACGTCCGAGGAGTACCGCAGCGGCATCGACCAGCCCGCGAACGGCACCAGCGAGGCGCCCAGGGCGACGTGCTCGTCGTGCAGAGGGGTAGAGCGGGCGACGGTCATGGCGTGTCCTGTCCCGGATCGGCCGGTGCTGCACCGGTCGGCTCCGTCGTCGTTCGGGGGCTGCGCTTGGTCTTGATGGCTTTCATCCGCTTGGCCCGGCTCGAGACCTTCTTGGCGGGAGCCGGAGCGGACGCCGGGTCGTCCGGGGCGCCGACCTGAGGGCTGGCCGGGGAGTCGGCGGACGCCGCGTCGGCCTCCGCCGTGCTGTCGGCAGGTGCCGTGCTGTCGGCAGGTGCCGTGCTGTTGGCAGGTGCCGTGCTGTCGGCAGGTGCGGCGTTGTCGGCAGGTGCGGCGTTGTCGGGCGGCGCCGCATTGTCTGCTGGCGCTCCGTCGTCAGCAGACGCCGCGTCGGCGGCCGGCGCGGTGCTGTCGGCCGCCGGGTCGGCCTGGACCGTCGTCACGACGGCCGCCGTCGCGGGTGCCTCGCTGTCGGCCGCGGCTGCGCCCGACGGCCCGTCCGGCACCACGGCCGGGGCGGTCGGCTCCTCGACCAGATCGGCCAGGAGGCCAGGTTCGGTCTGGGCCTCGACGACGCAGACGAGGTTCCGGTCGCCGAAGGCGCCGTCGATGCGACGCACCGGAGGCCAGTACTTGACGGTCCGGCCGGGTCCGGCCGGGAAGGCCGCCAGCTGGCGGGAGTACGGGTGGTCCCAGTCGTCGGCGACGACGCAGGCCGCGGTGTGCGGGGCCTGGCGCAGCGGCGAGTCGGCCACCGGCCAGGTCCCGTCGGCCACCTGGTCGATCTCGGCCCGGATCGCCAGCATCGCGGCGACGAACCGGTCCAGCTCGGCCAGGTCCTCAGACTCGGTGGGTTCGACCATGAGCGTCCCGGGCACCGGGAAGGCCAGGGTCGGGGCGTGGAAACCGTAGTCGGCCAGGCGCTTGGCGACGTCCTCGGCCGTGACGCCGGTCTCCTTGGTGATCGGGCGCAGGTCGAGGATGCACTCGTGGGCGACCAGCCCGCTCTGGCCGGTGTACAGCACCGGGAAGGCCTCGCGCAGCCGGGCGGCCAGGTAGTTCGCGGCCAGCACGGCGACCTTCGTCGCCCGGGTCAGCCCGTCGCCGCCCATCGTCGCCAGGTAGGTCCACGGGATGGGCAGCACCCCGGCCGAGCCCCAGCGGGCCCCGGCCACCGGCGGGTTGGCCGCCGGCACCCCGGGGGTCGGGTCGCCGGGCAGGTACGGTGCCAGGTGCTCGGCCACCGCGACCGGCCCGACACCGGGCCCGCCGCCGCCGTGCGGGATGGCGAACGTCTTGTGCAGGTTGAGGTGGGAGACGTCGCCGCCCATCTCGCCGGGCCGGGCCAGGCCGACCAGGGCGTTGAGGTTCGCCCCGTCGATGTACACCTGCCCGCCGGCGGCGTGCACCAGGTCGGCCACCTCACGCACCCCGGCCTCGTACACCCCGTGGGTCGAGGGGTAGGTGATCATGATCGCGGCGACCGCACCGTCGTGGTCGGCCAGCTTGGCCTTCAGGTCGTCCAGGTCGACCGACCCGTCGGCGGCCGTGCCCACGACGACGACCCGCAGCCCCGCCATCGCCGCCGAGGCCGCGTTGGTGCCGTGCGCCGACGCCGGGATCAGGCAGACGTCGCGCCCGTCCTCGCCCTTGGCGCGCTGGTAGCGGCGGATCGCCAGCAGCCCCGCCAGCTCTCCGGCCGACCCGGCGTTGGGCTGGAGGCTGACCGCGGCGTACCCGGTGATCTCGGCCAGCCAGTGCTCCAGGTCGGCGGTCAGCGCGGCGTAGCCGCGGTGCGACTCGACCGGGCCGTAGGGGTGGACCTCGGCGAACCCGGGCCAGCTGATCGGCTCCATGGCCGCGGCCGGGTTGAGCTTCATGGTGCACGAGCCCAGCGGGATCATCGTGCGGTCCAGCGCCAGGTCCTTGTCGGACAGCTCGCGCAGGTAGCGCATCAGCCCCGTCTCGGACCGGTGGGTGCCGAACACCGGCTGGGTCAGGTACGCGGTGGTGCGCATGAGCACCCCGGGCAGGTTCGCCTGGTCGCCGGTGAGCACCTGGAACGAGTAGCGACCGTTCTCGTCGGGCCGTTTCTGGGTGGCCCCGGCCAGGACGAACGCCCCGACGACCGCCGAGACGTCACCGTCGGTGGTGGTCTCGTCACAGCTGATCTGGACGTGGTCGCGGTCCGGTGCCCACAGGTCGATGCCCGCCTTGGCGGCCCGCACCAGCACGTCGTTGGCCCGGCCGGGGACCTTGGCCCGCACGGTGTCGAAGAAGGCGTCGTGCTCCACGACCACCCCGGCCTGGCGCAGCGACACGGTGATGGCCACCGCCTTGCCGTGCACCCGCCGGGCGATCTCCCGCAGGCCCTCCGGGCCGTGGTACACCGCGTACATCCCGGCCACCACGGCCAGCAGCGCCTGCGCGGTGCAGATGTTGCTGGTGGCCTTCTCGCGGCGGATGTGCTGCTCGCGGGTCGACAGGGCCAGCCGGTAGGCGGGGGCCCCGTCGGCGTCGACGCTCACCCCGACCAGCCGCCCGGGCAGGTTGCGCTCCAGGCCGGTGCGCACCGCCATGAAGGCCGCGTGCGGCCCGCCGCAGAACAGCGGCACCCCGAAGCGCTGGGCCGAGCCCACGGCGACGTCGGCACCGAGCTCTGCCGGGCTGCGCAGCAGGGTCAGGGCCAGCAGGTCCGTGGCGACCGTCACCAGGGCGCCGGCGTCGTGGGCGGCCGTGACGACCGGTGCCCAGTCGACCACCCGTCCGCTGGCACCGCTCTGCTGCACGACGATGCCCAGCAGCGGGACGTCCAGCTCGGGCAGTCCCTGCGTCAGGTCGGCGACGACCACCTGCTGCCCCAGGGCTGCGGCCCGGCCCTTGACCACGTCGAGGGACTGGGCGAACAGGTCCTGGTCGAGGACGACCACCCCGTCGTCCTTCTTCTTGGCAGCACGGCGCATGAGCGCCACCGCCTCGGCCACGGCCGTCGGCTCGTCCAGCAGGGAGGCGTTGGCCACCGGCAGGCCGGTGAGGTCTGCGACGACGGTCTGGAAGACGAGCATCGCCTCCAGGCGCCCCTGGGAGATCTCCGCCTGGTAGGGCGTGTACGAGGTGTACCAGGCGGGCGACTCCAGCACGTTGCGCCGGATCACCGCCGGGGTGACGGTCCGGTAGTACCCCTGGCCGATCATCGACCGGCGCACCTGGTTGAGCCGGGACAGGCCGCCCAGCCGCCCCTGCGCCTGCTCCGGTGTCAGCGCGGGCGGCAGGTTCAGCGGACGCCGGGTCCGGATGGCCTCCGGCACCGCGGCGGCGACCAGGGCGTCCAGGTCGTCGTACCCCAGCGCCGCGAGCATGGTGGTGACGTCGTCAGGCCGCGGGCCGACATGGCGGTCCACGACATGCTTCTCGAGGGTCACGAGCACTCCGCAGGTCTGTGCCCGGGGGTCCGGGCGGTCGTCGTCAGCGTACCGGTCACCGCCCCTGCGCGGTCCAGACCAGCGGGCCAGAAGAACGCCCGACCGGCCCGTCCTCGTCGGTCGCGCCCTGGGCGCCCACAAGGCGCCCTCGGGCGGCCGCGACTCGGGCGAGGACGGTTCTCCTGCGGCCCTGGGCTCAGCCGGAGACCCGGATCTCCGCCCAGGTGGCGTCCGCGCTGTCGGTCAGGGTGTCGGTGCGGTCGGCGAAGGCGCGGCGCAGCGCGTCGCACCGGGCCGGGCTGCCCGGCAGCGCGACGACCGCCACCGTCACCTGCCCGGCGGAGGCAGGCGCTTCGGCCCCCCGCGCACCGCCGAGGTCGCCGAGCGCAGGACGGCGCACCGCAGCACCGTCGGCCGCCTGGCTCCCGGCAGCGGCCGGGTGGCTCTGCTGGCAGGGCCGGACGTAGATCGACACGGTCAGCTCGCGCGGCACCGGCCGCACCGACAGCGCCACCTGGACCACGGCGTTGACCTGGGCGGCGGCGCTGCCGCGCACCGCGGGAAGGGTGGTGGCCGCGTCGGACTGCACCCGCACCCGGCAGCCTCGGGCCCGGGCGTCGCGGAGGGCTTCCCGGGTCGGCGCGTCGAGCACCTCCGGCAGGTGCATCTCGTCACGCACCGCCTGCTCGGCCAGCTCGGCGTCGAGGCGCACCGCCTCGTCGACACGGGTGTCGGCGTCGGCCAGGCGACGCAGGAACGGCGCCACGATCTCCTCCAGCCGGGCCCGGCAGCGGGTGTGCACCTCGGCGCTGACGGCACGCCAGGTCTCGGCCTGCGGTCCGCTGGTCGTCGGCCCCTGGGCGGCGAGGCCGGCCACCGGCCAGGTCAGGGTCACGACGGTGCCCTGGCCGGGGGTGCTGACCACCTGCGAGGCACCGCCGGCCCGGGCCATCCGGGCCGCCACCGACACCCGCAGGCCCCCGTCCGGCCGGTGGGTGCCCTCGAACCCGGGGCCGTCGTCGACGACCCGCACGGTGGTGGCCTCGTCGTCGCCGCGGACCTGCACCGAAGCGCTGGCCCCTGGCGCGTGCCGCCCCACGTTGCGTACCGACTCGGCGACGGCGCCGACGATCGCCGCGGCGGCCGTGGCCGGGACGATCCGCTCGGCCGGGCCGTCGACGGCGACCGCCGTCGCGCCCCGGGTCGTCGCGACGTCACGCAGCGCGGGCATCAGGTCGGTCGTGCCGTCGTCGACCTGGTCGGCGAGGTCGTCGATCGCGGCGAGCGCCTGGCGGGCGCACCGGCGCACCTCTAGGCGTCCCACCCCCGGGGTGGCGGCGGCCCGCAGCGCCACGGCGACCTCGTCGTGCAGCAGGCTGTGCCAGGCGCCCATGGCGTGCTCGGCCGCCTGAGTCTCGACCAGGTCGACCGCCTCGTCGGGCACCTCAGTCCCCTGTCCTGGCGTCGAGGTCGACCGGTTCCGGCTCGAGGTAGGAGTCGGACCACAGCTCCGTCGGCTCGGCGGACGTCTCGGACGGCACGGCGAGGCTGCCCGGCTGCATGTCGAGGTACCCGTCGCGGAACACCCGGTAGGCCACCTCGCGCGGGCCGTGGGCGATGTCCGCCCCGGCCTGGGTGTACTTCTCCACCACCCGGTAGCAGTAGGTGCGGGCGGTGTCCGGCATGAGGTTCATCTCCTTGCCGATGGCCGACCAGGGCAGCCCCCGGGCCAGCAGCCCCAGCACCTCGAGCTCTTGGCGGGACAGGCGCACCCGGCGCGCCGGGTCGGTGACCAGCTGCTGGGCCAGCCGGCTGGACACGGCGAAGGCACCGCGGGCCGCGTCCCAGATGGCCTCGACCAGGCTCTCCTCGGGGTCCTCCTTGAGCACCAGGCCGAGAGCACCGGCGTCCAGCGCCTGCCCGACGACGGCCGGCCGGTGGTCCGAGGTGACGATGAGCACCCCGGAGGCCTGGGCGCGCAGCCGGCGGACGTTCTCGCCGATGTCCGACCCGTCGCCCAGGTGAAGGTCGAGCAGCACCACCGACAGCGGTGTCACCCAGCGGGTGAGCAGATCGCCCACGGTGGACGCGGTCGCCACCAGCCGGATCCGCGGGTCGGCGGCGGCCAGGGTCGCTGCCAGGCCGCGCTGGACCAGCGGGTGGTCGTCCACCGCACCCACGATGATCATGCCGGTCCTTGTTCCGCCTGGTGGTCCTCGCTGCACGCGGCGGCAACCGGTCCGGGGGAAGGAGGCTCCTCCCGGCGGGCTCGGGTGCGGTCAGTGCGCGCGGCGGGCTGTCCCTGGTCCCATCGGCAGGTCGGCACGTTTTGCGAACAGGGGTGGGCCGACGCGCCGGGCCACCCTGGGCAGGCCACGCCCACCGCCGTCGGCGGGTCGCTGTGGCATGCCCTCGTGGTCATCGTCGTCCTCGACCGCCCGCACGTCTCGGGTGAGAGATCGGCACCGCCCGTTGTGACGGTGCGGCATGAACAAGGACAATCTACCCACAGTGGTCACGCACGTTCGTGAAGCATCTCCTTCACCCGCGCCACCACCCCGTCCGCACCGGCCTCGACCTGGGCCAGGCAGACCTCGAAGTCGCGCGGCCCGCCGTACCAGGGGTCGTCGATGTCCAGCCGCTGCTCGTCGTGCTCGCCGACCTGCGGCGCTGCCGGGTCGAGCCGGCGGTACATCACGACCGGCGGCTGCGCGCCGGAGCGTCCCGCCATCCGTCGCAGCACCCTGGCGTGGCCCGCCGTCATCGCCAGCACCAGGTCGCACCGGTCCAGCTCGTCCGCCGTCACCTGCCGGGCGACGTGCCCCTCCCCACCGGGGTAGCCGTGCGCCAGCAGCACCGCCCGGGCCCGCCGGTCGATCCGGTTCCCGGCCTCCTCGTCGCTGACACCGCGCGAGCAGACCGTCACCTCCTCGCCCAGCCCCGCCGCGGCCAACCGCTCACGCAGCACCACCTCGGCCATCGCCGACCGACAGATGTTCCCGGTACAGACCGTCATCACCAGCACCCCCCGATCTTGCCCCACCCGGAGCGGCACGACGAGGTACTGGGCTACCGGTCGGCGTCACGTCGCGCGCGAGCCAGGATGTCGGCGGCGTCGATCAGCAGCTCGTCGTCGGAAGGCATGCGCAACGCCCAGCCGTCGGGGTAGACCTCGTGGACGACCGCGACGACCTGGCCGGGCTCGGTGAGCCCGAGCCGACGGACCAGCAGCACGAGGTCGCCGACGTCTCGCTCGCGCTCGGCCAGGATCTTCATCGCCAGCAGAACCTCGTCGGAGGCGTACTCCACGGTCAGGTCGGGACCTCAGCGGCGCTCAGCTCCCGCCTGACCCGGCTCATGCGGTCACCAGGTCGGCGGCGCTGACGAACACGTTCAGGTCCGCCAGGAACGTCGGCGTGCGGGCGACGACCCGGGCCTCGCGCTCGGGCCCGGCGGCGAGCACCCAGGGATCGGCGAGTCGCCTGGGCGCCGCCCATCCCGGCACGTCGCGCCCGGCGCGGACGAACTCGTCGCGGGTCAGCGCCAGCAGCAGCGCGTCGAAGGCGGCGTCGGGCACCGGCGGGGGCGTGACCGCCCACTCGGCCACGTCGTCGGGGTCGGTCAGCGCGCGCAGGTGGTCGCGGGCCTGCAGCAGCATCCGCAAGGCCCATATCGGGTCGTCTGGCAGGGCTCGGCGCAGCGCGTCGGCAGCATCTCGTGCCGTCATCCAGCACCGCGGGCGCCCGACGGAGTCCTTGGCCGACGACGAACGTGCCAGACGGTTCACCTCGCCCTGGCTCAGGCTGACCTCGTCCGCCAGCTGACGCTGCGTCCGACCGTCGCGCAGCCGCTGGGCGACCAGCGAGCGTGCGCAGCGGTCGGCTGCGGCCTTGGCGCGACGCAGCTCCCGCAGCTCCTCGGCGATCGACGGCACCGCGACCTCCCGTGATTGGACTGTGCAATCTAGCCCTCGTTCATCCTACGGCAGGCGGGACCCGCGAGGTGATCCTGCACGCGTGGTCGACGCACGGTGCTGCACAGCGCGAGGCTTCGACGCGGATCGCCCTGAGTGGCGCAGCGCACGAGGCGCCGGTGGGTGATCGCCTCCTGGCGGTGTGGCAAGGTGGGGGTGTGGGTGTGAAGAAAGCAGCCGAGATCGAGCAGATGCGACCGGCGGGGCGGTTCATCGCGTCGGTGCTGACGTCGTTGGAGCAGGTGGCCGAACCGGGCATGACGACGCGGGACCTGGACGCGCACGCGCACCAGATGATCCGTGACGCCGGGGCGCGGTCCGTCTACCTGGGGTATCACCCGTCGTTCGGTGCCATGCCCTACCCGGGGGTGCTGTGCACGTCGGTCAACGACGCGGCGCTGCACGGCCTGCCGACCGACCGGGTGCTCGCCCCCGGCGACGTGGTCTCGATCGACTTCGCCGCCGAGGTCGAGGGCTGGGTGGCCGACTCGGCGATCACCTTCCAGCTGCCGCCCACCACGCCGCAGGCCCAGCGTCTGATCACCACGACGGCGGCCGCCCTGGAGGCGGGCATCGCCGCGGCCCGGGTAGGGGGCCGGATGGGTGACATCTCGGCCGCGATCGGCCAGGTCGGCCTGGACGCCGGGTTCGGCGTCAACGCCGACTTCGGCGGTCACGGGGTCGGCCGCACCATGCACGAGGACCCGCACGTGCCCAACCGGGGCCGCCACGGCTCGGGTCAACGCCTGAAGAACGGCCTGGTCATCGCCATCGAACCCTGGTTCATGGCCGAGACCGAGGATTACGTCATCGACGACGACGGCTGGACCATCCGCTCCGCCGACGGCTCCCTGGCCGCCCACTTCGAGCACACCGTCGCCCTCACCGACGCCGGCACGATCGTCCTCACCGCCCGGGACTGACCCGAGGCGGGACGCCGGCCGTGGCCTATGGCGTCATCTTGGGCACCAGCTGGTAGCTGATGTTGTTCTCCCGCCAGTGGAGATCGACGAGCGCGTCCACGTAGTCCTGAGAACCCCCGAAGTCCTGGGTGCTCCCGAAGTTCAGCGCCATGGTTGTCACGCTCGACGACGGCGGCACCGAGTCCGGTGCGAAGGTGATCAAGACCCCCTCCTGGCAGTACCGCGGTGCGTTGTCAGGACACCCCGGCTGCGAGTCGGCGGCGACATACTTCCATGTCCCATGTCCCGTCACATCCGACTCCACCCAGTTCATCGTGCCGTCGGGCGATGGGACCAGGCCCAGGCCTGATCCCAGACTGAGCCACATGCCGTCGCACAGGCCAGTGCCTCCGGGCAGAACAGGACAACCGGAGGCCCCGTCCGGGTTCTTCGTGGGTGCTGTCGTCTCGGGCGCGGGCGGCTCCGGGGTGGCTGTCGCCGTCGGCGTCGGGGTCGGGGTCGACGTGCGGGCCGGTGTGGTCGAGACCGGTGCGTGCTCGTGGTCGTCGCGCAAGGCCAGGACGCCTGCTCCGACACCGACGACCAGCGCCAGGGCGGTCGTGACGACCGCTGCGGCGCGTGCCGCGCGGCGCCGGTGCCCACGACGGATCACCTGGTCGGTGTCGATCTCGACCTCGGGGGGCTCGGGGCGCGAAGCGTTCATGGGGATCTCCTGTCCGAGAATGCCTCGCAGGCGCTCCAGGCCGCGCGAGGCTGTCGACTTGACCGTTCCGACCGAGATGTCCAGGAGCTCGGCCACCTCCTTCTCGCTGAGGCCCCGGACGTGCCGCAGCACCACGACGCGTCGCTGCTGGGCCCCGAGGCGACGCAGAGCCCGCTCCAGACGGTCCCGTTCGGCCACCGCGGCCGCCGGGTCGGTCACGGCGTGCTCTGGGAGGTCGTGCGGGGAGACCAGCACCTCACGGCGCCGGGCGTGCCACGTGTCGACCTGCTTGTTCGTCATGACCTTGCGGGCGTAGGCCAGCGGTGCCCGAGACGACCTCGGCCACGCCGTGTACGTCCGCAGCAGCGCGTGCTGCACCAGGTCGGATGCCTGGTGCACGTCGCCGCACAGGAACCACGCCGCCCGCGTCAGCGTCGGCAGCGCCGTCGCCATGAACTCGGTGAACTCGTCGTCACGGGACCCCTGTACCGGGGGTCGCCCACGAGATGGCGCTGCGGTGCTCACTGGGTCCACGCCCCCCTAACCGGCCAGCCGGCCCCAAGGTTGCCTCGTCGCACGCACGTCTCACGAAGGACCGCCCGCCGCGGGGACGAACGGTCGTCTGCGGCCAGCCGAGCCGCCGGGTCGCCCGCTCCGGGACTCGCCATCGCCCTCACCCTCCGTGACCGTACGGAGCACATCGCCACGCTCACCGACGTAGTATCCAGGGCGGCCCTCGGTGGGAGGGCCCTGCCTTCGCGGACCACCACACCTTGGGGATGCTGTGCCGTTCGACCTGACTGCCGTCGAGGCGATGGCGCCCGACCAGGCGTCGCTCACCGCCGCGTCCAGGCTGAACAAGCCGGCGAAGTGGTCGGGGCTGGCGCACGAGGGCGACCTGTGGTGGGGCGAGGCGCAGGGGTCCGGGGCCAACCCGTACCGGGTGGTCGTGGACGGGGGCGACGGCGGGTACAAGTGCTCGTGCCCGTCGCGGAAGTTCCCGTGCAAGCACGCCCTGGCCCTCATGTGGATCCAGGCCACGTCGCCGGCGTCGTTCGTCGAGGGGACCCGGCCCGACTGGGTGGGCGACTGGATGGGTCGTCGGCGCACCACCACCACGACCGCCCCGACCACCAAGAGTGACGACAAGTCGATCTCCCGGGCCACGGCGGCGCAGCCGCCCCCGCCGCGCGACCCTGCCGCTGAGGCCAAGGCCGCCGCTGCGGCGGCTCGACGGGCCACCGCCACCCGGGCCACCGTCGCCGACGGGCTGGACGAGCTCGACCGGTGGATCGTCGACCAGACCCGCACCGGCCTGGCGGCGTTCACCGACGACGCCCTGGACCGGTGCCGCAAGATCGCCGCCCGCCTGGTCGACGCCAAGGCCGCGAACCTGGCGTCCCGCCTGGACGAGATGCCCTCCCGGCTGCTGGCCCTGCCCACCGAGGAACGTCCCGACCTGGCCGTGCGCGAGCTGGGGAAGATCGTGCTGCTGACCAAGGCGTGGCGGGCCGACCCGACCGACCCGCAGGCCGCCCGCGACGTGGGCACCGCCGAGCAGCGCGCCCAGGTGCTCGACGACCCGGAGGCGCTGCGGGTCACCGGTCGGTGGGAGGTGGTGGGCGAGCAGATCAGGACCCGCCGGGACAACCTCGTCAGCCACGCCACCTGGCTGCTGCGCCTGGACACCGAGGCCGCCCAGCGGTTCGCGCTGCTGCTGGACTTCTACCCGGCGTCGGCCGGCCGGCGCGAACAGGCCTTCGGTGCCGGTGCCCTGCTCGACGCGACCGTGGTGTTCTACCCGTCGGCTCACCCGCTGCGGGCGGTGGTCGCAGCCCGGGGCGACGAGCCCGCCCCGGTGTCGTGGCCCCTGGCAGACCCCGACCCGACCCGGTACGACCCGCTCGCCCCGTGCGCCGACGCCTGGGCGGCCGTGCCCTGGCAGCTGGAGCACCCGCTGCTGCTGCCTGCCGGACGGGTGGTGCAGGCCGACGGCGGCGGGCTGTGGTGGCGGGCCGACGCGGGCGGCGCCGGTCTGCCCCTGAACCGTGAGCATGCGGGCAACCCCGTCCTGGAGGGCCTGGCCCTGACCCAGACCGTCGGCCTGTGGGACGGGTTCCGGCTGACCCTGCTGGCCGCGCAGACCCCCTTCGGACGGGTGGACCTGGGATGAGGCTGGACGAGACCTACCCGGTGCTGCGCGACTGCTGGATCGCCGGTGGCCAGGCCGCCCAGGTCGCCCCCGAGGAGTGGCAGCCGCTGCTGGACGCCGACCCCGACGAGTCCGAGCGGCGCCTGCTCGCCCTGGCCGGGCAGGCGTTCGAGGTGGGGATGCGCCCCGACCTGGGCCCGCACACCGCCCGGCCGCCCCTGCCGGTGCTGGCCCGGCCCCCGGTCCCGGCCCGGCTGCGTCCGCTGGTCCGCCGGGTGCTCCAGGCCGAGCGCACACCCGGCAGCGGCGGTTCGCCCCGCCGGGTGGTCGCGCTGCTGGACCGTCGCGGCTTCACCGTCAACCCTGTGGACTGGTTCCCCTCCGCCGGGGCTGACGTGCCCGAGGTCTACCGGCCGTGGCAGGCCTGGACGGCGAACAGCGCGGACCCGGACCCCGGGACCAGCGTCGACGACTGGGACCTGCTGACCCGGCCGGCCCGCCGACGGCTCCTGCGCCGCCTGAGGGCCACCGACCCGGCCGCGGCCCGACAGCTCCTCGACGACCGCTTCCGGGGCGAGCCGGCAGCGGAACGGTCGGCGCTGCTGGAGGTCGTGGCGCAGACCGACCTCAGCGACGACGACGTGCCCTTCCTCCAGTCGCTGGCCCGCGACCGTTCCGCGGCGGTGACGAGGCTGGCGCTCCGGCTGCTGGCCCGGACGGGGGCGGTCAGCGCCGACCCGGACGACGTGACCGAGCTGTGCGGCTTCCTCGCCGTCTCCCGCAAGAAGCTGTCGCGCCGGGTCACGGTCAGCGCACCCGCCGTCAAGACCGCCGCGCAGGGCCGGCGTCGGGACGAGCTGTTCGAGACGGTGTCGCTGGCGGAGCTCGCCACCGGGCTGGGGATCAGCGCCGACGAGCTGGTCACCGCCTGGACCTGCACCGCGTCGCAGGACGCCGCGACCCGCGCGCTGGTGACCATGGTCGTCGCGACCGGCACGCAGCCCCAGGCCGAGCTGCTGGCCACCCGCCTGGTGGCCCAGGAGGAGCCTGGCCTGGCGGCGCCCCTGCGCCCCCGGATGCGGCCGGCCGCCGTCGCAGAGCTGGTCTCGACGGTGCTGGACCAGGGCATCGGTGCGACCCACAGCTGGTGCCACGACGCCACCGACCCGGCCCAGATCGCTCCAGGGGCGCTGGGCTCCGCGGCCTTCAGCCAGCTGTGCGAGAAGGACTCCGCCACCCCGGCCGAGGTCCACGCCGCCAACACCCTGGCCCTGCTGTGCCCGCCCGACGTGGCCGCGCGTGCGGTCGAACGCCTGCGGGCCGCGGGCGTGGCGCCCCAGTACCTGGACCTGTTCGTCCTGTCCGCCGAGCTTCGCCCACCCGAAGGAGCCTGATGCCTGAGATCTTGCGGCAGCCTGCCGAGATCACCTACGCCGCCGAGCTGGCCGCGCTGCGCCGCGACGACGACTCGGCCCGCCCGGTCGGCTGGGCCCTGTCGCCGCGGCGGGTGCTGACCTACCTGCTGGGCGGCACGGCCCCTGACGGGACGACCATCGTGCCCAAGTACGTCGGGAACCGGCGCCTGCTTGAGACCGCGGTGGCGACCCTGGCGACGGACCGGGCGCTGCTGCTGCTCGGGGTGCCCGGGACGGCGAAGTCGTGGGTGTCGGAGCACCTGGCGGCCGCCATCACCGACGACTCGACCATGATGGTCCAGTGCACGGCCGGGACCGACGAGAACCAGATCCGGTACGGCTGGAACTACGCCCAGCTGCTGGCCCACGGACCGTCGCAGGACGCCCTGGTGCCCACCCCGCTGTTCCGGGCCATGCAGCAGGGCAGGCTGTGCCGCCTGGAAGAGCTGACCCGCATGGGCTCGGACGTCCAGGACACGCTCATCACCGTCCTGTCGGAGAAGACCCTGCCGATCCCCGAGCTGGACACCGCCGTGTACGCCGCGCGGGGTTTCAACGTCATCGCCACGGCCAACAACCGGGACAAGGGCGTCAACGAGCTGTCGTCGGCCCTGAAGCGCCGGTTCAACGTGGTGGTGCTGCCGGTGCCCGACAGCTTCGAGGAGGAGGTCTCGATCGTCTCGCGGCGGGTGGCCGAGACCGCGGTCGGCCTGGACCTGCCGGTGCCGAAGAACGTCGACGACGAGATCCGCCGGGTGCTGGTGGTCTTCCGTGAGCTGCGCTCTGGCGCGACGCAGGACGGCAAGGCCACGCTGAAGACCCCGTCGGGCAGCCTGTCCACGGCCGAGGCCATCGCCACGATGATCGGCGGCCTGTCGCACGCCGCCTGGTTCGCCGACGGGACGCTGTCGGCCGACGGGCTGGCCCAGACCATGGTCGGGGCGATCGTCAAGGACCCGGTCCAGGACAAGGAGGTGCTCTCGGAGTACCTGGAGACCGTCGTGAAGAAGCGCAAGGACTTCGCCCGTTACTACGCGGCCCTCAACGACGCCCTGTAGAACGCCATGATCAGCTACCTCGGTGTGCGGCACCACGGTCCTGGGTCGGCGGCCAGCCTGGTCGCCGCCCTGGACGAGCTGCGCCCGTCCGTGGTGCTCGTCGAAGGCCCGGCCGACGCCACCGTGCTGCTGCCGCTGCTGGCCGACCCGCAGATGCGCCCCCCGGTGGCCCTGCTCGGCTACGCCGCCGACGACCCGACCCGGGCCGCGTTCTGGCCGTTCGCCGAGTTCTCCCCGGAGTACCAAGCGGTGCGCTGGGCGCTGGACCACGGTGTCCCGGTCGAGCTCATCGACCTGCCGGTGCTGGCCCAGCTGGACGACCAGACGCCGGCCGAGGCACCGACGGCCGGGCCCGACCAGCCGCCGGGCGAGGCACCGACGACCAGGCCCGACCTGCCGCCGGAGACCGACCGGTCTGCCGAGATCGACGGCGCCGACGGCGGCACCCCTGTCTGTCCCGCCGACCCCGCCGACGACGGCCCTGGGGACGGCGCCACGACGGACGTCCCAGACATCAGCGGATCGGCTGACGGACGCGACGACCACGGGCAGCCCGGCGACCCGCAGCCGGTCGACGACCAGGCCGACCTGCGCGACCCGATCTCCGCGCTGGCTGCCGCCGCCGGGTACGAGGACCCCGAGTCGTGGTGGAACGACCTCATCGAGCAGAACCCCGCCCCTGGCCCGATTTTCGCCGCGGTCGGCAGCGCCATGGCCGAGTACCGGGCGCACACCCGCACCGACGAGCACGACCTGCGGCGCGAGGCCCACATGCGCCGGGCTGTCACCAAGGCCGCCAGGAGCACCGACGGCCCGGTGGCCGTGGTGTGCGGTGCGCTGCACGTCCCGGCGCTGCAGGCCAAGCACGCCGCCTCGGCCGACCGGGCGCTGCTGACCGGTCTGCCGCGCAAGAGCGCCAACCTCACCTGGGCGCCGTGGACCAACGCCCGGCTGGCCTACGCCTCCGGGTACGGCGCGGGCGTCAGCGCGCCGGGGTGGAACCAGCACCTGTGGCAGACCCGGGGCCGCACCGACGTGGCGACCCGCTGGCTGGCCCGGATCGCCGTCGAGCTGCGCGCCGCCGACCACCTGGTCTCGACGGCCTCGCTCATCGAGGCCGAACGCCTGGCCGTGGCCCTGGCCGCCCTGCGGGACCGGCCGCAGCCCGGTTTCGAAGAGCTGCGGGAGGCCGCGGTGGCCTGCCTGTTCGGCGGCGACCCGATGCTGTGGCGGCTGGTCGAGGAGCGGCTGCTGGTGGGGACCCGCGTCGGGGCCATCCCTGAGGGTGTGCCGCTGGCGCCGCTCATCGACGACCTGCAACGTCAGCAGCGTCTGACCCGTCTCAAGCCGGAGGCGCTGGAGCGCGAGCTGTCCTTGGACCTGCGCTCCGACTCCGGGGCGGCCCGGTCGGCCCTGCTGCACCGGCTGCGGATCCTCGACGTCGGCTGGGGGCGGCTGACGGATGCCGGTCGCAGCCGCGGCACCTTCCGGGAACGGTGGGTGCTGGCCTGGGACCCGACCTTCGCGGTCAACCTGGTCGACAAGCTGGTCTACGGTGCGACGGTCGAGCAGGCCGCCTCGGGGCTGCTGGCCGAACAGCTGGGCGAGGCGACGACCCTGGGCGCCCTGGCAGCGGGATGCGAACGGGCCATGACCGCTGGGCTGCCCACGGCGGTGGAAGCGGCGCTGAGGCTGCTGGCCGACCGGGCGGCCCGCTCGTCCGACGCGGCTGACATGCTCTCCGCGGTGCCGCCGCTGGTGGACGTGCTCCGCTACGGGCAGGCCCGTCGCACCGACGCCCAGGCCTTGGGCCAGCTGGTCGAGCACCTGGTGGTCGAGGCGTCGTTGTCGCTGCACTACACGGCACGCCCGGCCGACGAGGACGCCGCTGACGCCCTGGTGGAGCTGGTGGTGGCGGTGGACCGGGCGGTCCGGCTGCTGGGCGACGACGCCGCAGCCGAGCTGGTCGCCGCCTGGGACGAGGGGCTGGCCGCGGTGGTGGACGACGCGCAGGCCAGCGCCAAGGTCGCCGGGTGCGCCGCCCAGCTGCGGTACGCCAGCGGCACCCTGGCGGCTGACGACGTGGTGCTCCTGGTGCGTCGCCGCCTGTCCCCGGGCACCCGGGCCGTGGTGGCCGCCGGTTTCCTGGAGGGCTTCTTCGCGCGGGCGGCCGACCGTCTGGTCTACGACGCCGGGCTGCGCGAGGCGGTGAGCGGCTGGCTGATCGGGCTGGACGAGGACGAGTTCGTGGCGTCGTTGCCGTTGCTGCGGCGGGTGTTCGCCGGGTTGGGTCGGCCCGACCGGAACCGGCTGCTGGCGGCCGCCCTGGGGACCCAGGCGCGCCGTGCCGTCGGGATGAGGCTGGCTGACGACGCTGCAGGCTGGGAGCGCCAGCTCGCGGTGGTGGCACGGCTGCTGACGTCCCAGGCAGGAGGTACAGACCGTGGATGAGCAGGCCCTGGACCAACCGGACGCGACCCCAGCCCACCAA
The DNA here is from genome assembly GCA_031556715.1 of Cellulomonas sp. Taxonomy (GTDB): domain Bacteria; phylum Actinomycetota; class Actinomycetes; order Actinomycetales; family Cellulomonadaceae; genus Cellulomonas. The sequence goes on along the minus strand of JAVBSR010000011.1, from coordinate 3,992 downwards.
GACCCAGCCCGGCAAGACCCGGCAGAGCAGGACCTGACCGAGCCGGACCGGGCCGGGGCGCCGGACGCCGACGACCCTCAGGCCCGGCTGGGACGCCGGTGGCGCCTGGCGCTCGGTGCGGACGACGACGCGCTCAGCCCCGACGACCAGCAGCTGTCGCGCGCCCTGTCGGTGCTGTACTCCCCGACCGACGAGGACTCTCGCGGCCGTCGCGCCGGTCTGGGTGGTTCCAGCCCGAAGGCGCTGGCGACCTGGCTAGGTGACGTCCGCCGCTACTTCCCCACGCCCGTGGTGCAGATCGTCCAGAAGGACGCGTTCGCCCGGCACGGCCTGAAGCAGATGCTCATGGAGCCGGAGTTCCTGGCCGGGGTGGAGCGGGACCTCAACCTGATGTCGGACCTGCTGTCGCTGAAGAACGTCATGCCGGACAAGTCCAAGCAGCTGGCTCGCGAGATCGTCGCCAGCATCGTCGCCGACCTGGTGGCCCGCCTGGAGTCCAAGACCGCCGAGGCGGTGCGCGGTGCGGTGGATCGCCGCCAGCGCACCTTCCGTCCCCGACCGGCCGACATCGACTGGCCGCGCACCATCACCGCGAACCTGCGCCACTACCAGAGCGAGCACCGCACGGTCGTCCCGGAGAAGCTGGTCGGGTTCGGCCGCAAGCAGCGCCGCCTGGTCGACCTGGACGAGGTCGTGCTGTGCGTCGACCAGTCCGGGTCGATGGCCGCGTCGGTGATCTACGCCTCGGTGTTCGCCGCGGTCATGGCGTCGCTGCCGGTGGTGAGCACCAAGCTGGTGGTGTTCGACGACAACGTCGTGGACCTGACCGACGAGCTGGCCGACCCGGTGGACGTGCTGTTCGGTATCCAGCTGGGCGGCGGCACCGACGTCGCCAAGGCCCTGGCCTACTGCACCGGCATGATCGAACGCCCGCCGAAGGCGCACCTGGTGCTGGTCACCGACCTGTACTCCGACCGCGAACCGATGCTGCAGCACCTGGCGGCGCTGGTGCGGTCCGGGGTCAACGTCGTCGTCCTGCTGGCCTTGAACGACTGCGGCTGCGCCAGCTACGACACCGACGCCGCCAGCCGCTGCGCCGCCCTGGGCATCCCCACCTTCGCCTGCACCCCCGACCAGTTCCCCGACCTCATGGCCGCCGCCCTGCGCCGCGACGACATCGCCGCCTGGGCTGCCGACTCCGACATCAAGCTGGCACGTCCCGACGACACCCAGCCCTGACCCGGGTTCCGCCACACCCAAGACGCTCGCCAACGCACGGTCCCGCGAAGCTCGCGGCGCCCCGGGCAGCCCGGCTGACCCACATCGAGGCGCCTGCCCGGCTGGCCCGTGCACCGAGATCATCAGGCGCCCGAGCTCGTCGAGCAGCGCCATATCCGCTCGTCACGACGCTCACGACCGATGGGCGCCCCAGGGTCGAGGACGGGTGTCGTCGTCATGCCCCGGCCGAGGTTCCTCGTCCAGGCCCAGCGAGGCCCCGGCCCAGGCGCGGGCTTCCTCGCTCACGCCGCCAGCCTCCTCGATCATCTCTGCGATGACGGCGCCCGCGGCTGCCCAGTCGGGTTCACGCTCAGCCAGCCGGGTGAAGTAGCCCGAGACGGTGGAGACGTGGCCGGCGTCCACCGCCCGCTGGCCTTCTCAGCCACCGCATCCGGGACGCTGATGGTGATCCGCTTCATGCATCGATCATGCCAGGACGCAGCCTCGGCGGCGGGCTGACCTGGTACGGGGTCGAGGTCCCCGAAGATCAGCAGCAACTATGCAACCGATCCGCGAGGACCTCGACGTGCCCAGCACAGGGACTTTGGCGGCGAGGCGTCGGCCCTGGGGCTGGACCGAGATGTCACGCCCGGCGGAGGCAGAACCTGCTATGCAACTCTGCCTCGCACCAGGTGCTCGGCCCACGCAGGATCGCGACGCGCGTGAACGACAGCAAGCACGCGAACAGTGGAGTCGAAGGCTCGGTAGACCACCATGTACGGGAAGACGCGAAGCGAAATGCGACGATAGCCGTCCATGACGACAGCGCCCATGAAAGGAAACTGAACAATTGAGTCCAGCGACTCCTTGAGGTCCGCACGGAAACGACCGGGAAGCACGGGGTCGAACTGGGAATAGTAATCCGCGGCGTCGGTGATATCCCCTTCGAGCAGGGGGTGGAAGCTGAGCGTCACCCCCACTTGTGCTGCAGCCGTGAGTCGAGCTCGTCCCAGGTCAGGCCGATCGACGGATCGGCGTCCATCTCCGCGTCGCGGCGGCGGACCGTGGCCATCTGCTGCTCGGTCAGCCCGTCAGGAGCAGGCACGAGCGTGCGCTGGAGAAAGTTGATGACGTCCACCCGTTCGGAGAGGCTGAGCGAGCCCAAGGTCTCCTGAAGCGCTGGTGTCACCATGACTCCAGCGTACCTCCCGAGCCTTCGCGCGTGCGCTCGGCGCTCGGGGCCGACGTTGCACCCGGCCCGCTCGCTGGAACCGACGGCGCCCTGGGAAAGGCATCGACGACGGAAGCACGACGGCCCGGTCCGCCGAGGCGGACCGGGCCGTGTGAGACCTCGTCGTCAGGAGCGGTCGACGAGGAACTCGGCGTAGGCGGGGATGGTGAGGAAGGTCGGGAAGTCGTCGTTGAGGGCGACCTCTCGGAACAGGTTGAGCACGTCGTCGTAACGGTCACCGTCGAAGCGGGGCAGGCCGGCGAGGACGTCGGCCATCACCTGCTCGACGTAGGCCCGGTCGACCTTGTTGCCTTCGGCCGTGACGACCTGCTGGTGGACCCACTGCCAGATCATCGAGCGTGAGATCTCGGCGGTGGCGGCGTCCTCCATGAGGTTGTCGATGGCCACGGCGCCCGAGCCGCGCAACCACGACTCGAGGTAGCGCAGCCCGATGGACACGTTCTGGCGCACCCCGAAGTCGGTGATCGAGCCCGGTTCCGCACCGCCGGCCGACGCGACGTCCAGCAGGTCGGCAGCGCTGACGCTGACGTCCTCACGCATCATGTGGCGGTTGGAGATCCGGTCGCCGAACGCGGCGTCGAAGATCTCCATGGCGACCGGGACCAGGTCCGGGTGAGCCACCCAGGTGCCGTCGTAACCCTGGGACGACTCGCGGAGCTTGTCAGCCCGCACCTGTTCCAGGGCACGTTCGGTGACCTCCGGCTCGCGCCGGTTCGGGATGAAGGCGCTCATCCCGCCGATGGCCTGGGCGCCACGGGCGTGGCAGGTCTTCACCAACAGCTCGGCGTAGGCCTGCATGAACGGCACGCCCATGCCGACCCGACCGCGGTCGGGCATCCGGAACTGCTCTCCGCGGTCACGGAAGTTCTTGATGACCGAGAAGATGTAGTCCCAGCGGCCCGCGTTGAGACCGGCCATGTGGTCGCGCAGCTCGTAGAGGATCTCCTCCATCTCGAACGCGGCCATGATGGTCTCGATGAGCACCGTGACCCTGATGGTGCCGTGCGTGATCCCGAGGTATTCCTCGGTGAACGTGAGCACGTCGTCCCACAGCCGGGCCTCGACGTGAGACTCCAGCTTCGGCAGGTACAGGTACGGACCCCGGCCGACCTCGACCAGCGTGGCGGCGTTGTGGAACAGGAAGAGCCCGGCGTCGACCAACGAGCCGGAGGCAGGCCCAGAAGCACCAGCGGCGTCGGTGAACACCATGTGCTGCTCTTCGAGGTGCCAGCCCCGCGGACGGAAGGTGATGGTGGGGGTCTCGCCGCGGACCTTGTACTCCTTGCCCTCGGGGCTGGTGTACTCCAGCTGCCCGCGGATCGCGTCGTACAGGTTGGCCTGGCCCTCGATGACGTACGGCCAGGCAGGCGAGCCGGCGTCCTCGTGGTCGGCCAGCCAGACCTTCGCGCCGGAGTTCAGCGCGTTGATCGTCATCTTCTTGTCGGTCGGTCCGGTGATCTCCACCCGACGGTCCTCGAAGCCCGGCCCGGGGCCGGCCACCTTCCAGGACTTGTCGTCGCGG
>JAVBSR010000175.1:0-20740 GCA_031556715.1 Cellulomonas sp. | reverse complement strand
ACTTCCGCCAGCACAACCTGCTCGACTCCCCGCCCGTCGTCGGCAAGATCGACGTGATCCTGCTGCGCAACGTGCTCATCTACTTCGACCTGCCGACCAAGCAGGCGATCCTGCGCCGGATGTCAGGGGTGCTGGCCGACGACGGTGTCCTCCTGCTCGGCGCTGCCGAGACCACTATCGGCGTCGATACCTCCTGGGACCGGGTCCAGCTCGGTTCCGGGTCTGCCTACCGCAAGCTGACCACGAAGTCCGCGCCGTGCGCAGCGCCGCCGAGCGCTGCCGGACTGTCCGGACGGGTCCCCACCCAGGCCGGTCCGGCGAGCCAGCCGGTCAAGACCGGTTCAGCCACCACCGCACCGCTCTTCCCCCCCCGAGGAGGAAAGTCATGAGAGCCCTGGTCATAGACGATTCGCGCGTGATGCGCCGCATCGTGGCGGGCAACCTGCACGCGCTGGGCTTCGAGACCTGCGAGGCCCAGGACGGCCAGGAGGCCCTCGACCTGCTGGCTGCCGGCGAGCAGGTCGACCTGGCCTGCATCGACTGGAACATGCCCGTGATGGACGGGCTGACCTTCGTCACCAAGGTCCGCGCCGACCCCGAGCTGCGGGAGATCACGCTGATGATGGTGACCACCGAGTCTGAGCAGTCCCAGATCGTGCGGGCTCTGGCCGCCGGGGCGCACGAGTACCTCATCAAACCGTTCACACCCGACGCCATCCGCGAGAAGCTGGAGTGGCTCGGGCTGGTCCCGGTAGGGGAGCACGTATGACCACGGCCATGGTGGACTTCGGGTCGGTGTTCGAGATCGTCCAGGTCGTGTTCACCGCGATGATCGACGGCGACGAGGGCCTGCTGGTGCCCCGTGACGACGCCGACGACACTGACGACATCGTCGACCCGCTGGTGGCCTGGGTCGACGTCCACGGACCCTACGCAGGTCGCACCGCGGTGACCACCAGCACCGAGACCGCCCACGAGCTGGTGCGTGCCCTGCTCGGCGACGTGCCGATCTCTGACGACGACCTGGTCGACGCCTACGGAGAGATCGCCAACGTCGTCGGGGGGAACGTCAAGTCCTTGCTGCCCGACCAGGGCACGCTCGGGCTGCCGCGGGTCGCCACGTCGCTACCGCCGACGGTGGACCCGCTCGTGCTGACGCTGCGCCTGGCGTGGCGCGGCAAACCGCTGGACATCGCAGTCTGGCTCTCGGAACAAGAAGGAGGAAGCCGATGATCAGAGTATTGGTCGTCGACGACTCGCGCGTCATGCGCCAGATCGTCATCCGAACGCTGCGCCAGGCCGGCTACGACTGGGAGGTCCGGGAAGCCGGGAACGGCGTCGAGGCCATGGCCGCCATCCAGGAGGAAGAACCGGACGTCGTCCTGTCCGACTGGAACATGCCAGAGATGAGCGGCATCGAGCTGCTCAAGACCATGCGCGCCAACGGATACGAGACCCCGTTCGGTTTCGTCACCTCCGAGGGTTCGCCTCAGATGCGCGAGCAGGCCGAGGCTGCCGGGGCGCTGTTCCTCATCGCCAAGCCGTTCACCCCGGAGGGGTTCCGGGAAGTCATCGAACCTGTGCTGGCCTGAGCCGCCCAGGACTGGAGAAAAGGGACAAGAAGTGAACGACACACCGCTGCCCTCCCCGCAGGACATCAGAGAGATGCTGGAGATGCTCCTCGGCCGGGACGTGGAGATCACCACCGGTGCCGACATGCCCTCGCTCAACGCCGAGGGCGGTCAGGTGGTCGGGGTGTTCGAGACCGACCCGTACCGCAAGCTCGTCGCCCTGTGGGTCAGCGACCTGCCGATCTCGGCGGCCATCGGCGCGGCCATCGGCCTGCTGCCCGCCTCGGCCGCGGTCGAGGCGGCCGAGCTGGGCCTGACCACGGTGCTGGGCGACAACGTCCGCGAGGCGATCAACGTCGCCGGCTCGCTGCTCAACGCCGACGGTGCCCCGCACGTGCTGCTCAAAGAGGTGTACCTGCCCGGTGAGCGGCTGCCCCAAGAGGTGGCCTCGCTGGTGTCGTCCTACGTGCCGCGGCACAACCTCAAGGTCACGGTGAGCAACGGCTACGGCGAGGGCATCTTGTCCATCGCCGTGCGCTGAACAGCCTCACCACCTGCGCCGAGCCGCGTCGGTGCTGCGCTGGACGACCTCAGACTGGTCGTGCAGCACCCTTGCGGCGCCCGAGGACCGTGGTGACGCCGCCGACCACGAGCAGCACCCCGGCAGCCGCGGCGGAGTAGCTGCCGAACGCCGCGATCGCGTCGCTCGCGCTGATCCCGGCCAGGTCGAACCCGAGGTCGATCTCGGGCAGCCTGCCGACGGTGTCGCTCCATGTCACCGGGGCGATGACGCCGAACAGCCCGGGTGCTGCTCCGACGACGCCCGCGGTGATCGGCGTGGCGGCGGTCCACGAACCCAGCAGCGCGGCGCCAGCCAGCAGCAGCAGGCCGAGGCCGAACCACAGCCCTCTGGTCTGGTTGCCCTCGGTGGAAGCCTGGCCGACCAGCAGGCCGACGAACCCCCCCAGGCCGAGCAGCAGTCCCACGACGACGCCGGCCACCCGGACGCCTGCCCCCGGGCCGCGGGCCTCTGCCGCTGCCGGAGCGTAGGGGTCGACGACCGGCTGACCGTCCCCGCCCGGCTGCGGGAACGGGTCTGCCGGCCCGGCGGCCCACGGCAGGGGAGCGGCCAGGTCGGGCTGGGGCAGACGGATCGTCTGCTGCACCTCCGATGCCGCCGCCTGTCCGGGCATGGACGACTGGCGTGGCGGCGCGGAGAAGGGTGTCTCGGAAGGCCGCGGCGGAGCGGGTGACGGCATCGGGCCGCCGAACGACGGCGGCGGCGCCGCGGCGGTGGCCGGCCCCTCGGGCAGCGGCACCGTGGGCGGCAGTCCGGGAGGTGAGCCCGCCGGCGGGCGAGGGTCTGGCCGGGCCGAGAAGGCTCTCGGGTCCCGCGAGATCTGGTCGGCGGTCGGCGGGCTGTAGGTGAACGGCGGGCCTGCCGGTGGCGGGGACGAGGGCGCCGGTGCCGGGTGTCCGGCGGGTGTCCTGGAGCCTGGCGACGGGCCGGCGGGCGGCCCGGACGTCGACGACCTGACGGGTGGTCGAGAGGCTGACGAGGGTCTGGCGGGCGGCCCGGAGGGGTACGGGCTGGCGGGCGGTCCGGGGAACGGCTGTCCCGGCCATCCCGCAGCGCGCTGGCGCTCGGCGTTGTCCTCGGTCACGGCTGCTCCCTCGCCCGACATGGTCGTCAGATCCCCCGTGCCGAACTGGTGTCGAGCTGGCGCGCCTACCGTCGGCCGCAGTCCAGGAGGAGGTGACGTTTCCCGGTCCGCGCGGTTGCCCACCGCGTCGGACCGTCCCGCTCACGCTCGACAGCTGGCCCGACACGGGCTGACATAGGGGACAATTCGTATAGACCGTACCATCCGGTGCCAGTCGGTATCCCTGGTTCGGTCTGGAGAAGACAAGGAGCCCTCGCTGTGGCCGCCACCCTCTCGGTGTCCGTCGTCGTCTGCGCTTTCACGGTGCAGCGGTGGGAGCAGGTCGTCGCCGCGCTGCGCTCGGTGGCCGCGCAGCAGCGACCGCCCGACGAGATCGTGCTGGTCGCCGACCACGACGACGAGCTGGCTTCCCGGGCCCGGGCCGAGCTCGTGCCCGAGCTGGCGGCGCTGGTCGTGCTGACCAACGAGCACTCCCGGGGCCTGTCCGGGGCGCGCAACACCGCGCTGGAACGGGCCGGCGGCGACATCGTCGTGTTCCTCGACGACGACGCCCGCCCCGCTGACGACCGGTGGCTCGGCCGCCTGGTCGCCCCCTACGACGACCCGCAGGTCAGCGGCGTCGGCGGGCCGGTGCGGCCGGTCTGGCCGGGGGGCTCGTCGCGGCCGGCCACCCTGCCTGCCGACCCGGACGGGCTCGGCGTGCTGGACTGGGTGGTCGGTTGCTCGTTCGCCGGGCAGCCGCTGGAGCCAGGTCCGGTGCGTGACCTCCTGGGCTGCAACATGTCGTTGCGCCGGGCCCAGGCGCTCGCGGTCGGCGGTTTCGCCGAGGAGCTGGGCCGGGTCGGCAAGACCCCGTCGGCCTGCGAAGAGACCGAGCTGTGCATCCGGATCGCCCGGTCGGTCCCCGGGGCCCGCATCGTCTTCGAACCGGAGGCCTGTGTCGAGCACGAGGTCGCGGCGGACCGTCTGACCTGGCGCTACCTGCGCGGCCGCGGTTTCGCCGAGGGGCAGTCGAAGGCTGTGGTGTCCGGTCTGGTCGGCAGCGACGACGCGCTGTCTGAGGAGCGTTCCTACATCACCAAGGTGCTGCCCGGGGCGGTCCGCCGCGGGCTGTGGGGGGTGGTCACCAGCCGGCACCGACGGCTCGACCACGCAGCGAACGTCGTCGCCGTCGGCCTGTGCCTGACCGCGACGACCCTGGGTTACCTGCGCGGCCGGGCGGCCGGGGTGCCGCCGACCACGGGGGCGAGCAGACGGGTCCGCGACCGGCGCTGACCGGACGCCTCACGGGACGACGCGACGCCGCGGCGAGTACATCGGTGCCGCTCACCAGGGCAGACGCGGCCCGTTGTCGGTCTGTGGCACCGTGGCGGCCGTGAGCCGACAGCGGCGGCGGCTGCGAGGTTCGTTCTCGTCGTGCTGTAGCTCACAATGGGATGTGCAGCCGGCGCGACGAGGGAGGAGAGCCTGATGATGCGCACCGTTCTCGGAGGCAAGATCCACCGCGCCACCGTGACCCAGGCGAACCTCGACTACGTGGGCTCGATCACGATCGACGGAGACCTGGTGCGGGCCGCGGGGTTCGTCGAGGGCGAGAAGGTGCACGTGGTGGACGTCACCAACGGCGCCCGGCTGGAGACCTACGTCATCGTCGGGGCGGCCGGGTCGCGCGGCGTGTGCATCAACGGCGCCGCAGCGCACCTGGTCAAGCCAGGTGATCTGGTCATCATCATGTCGTACGTCGTCGTCGACGAGACCGAGCTGGCCGTCCACGAACCTCGCGTGGTCCACGTCGGCGCCGACAACCGGATCGTGGACGTGGGCAACGACCCGTCCGAGCCCGTCCCGGGGTCGGACGACCAGGTCTCGTCGCGGTAAAGCAGGGGCGACGTCACCGGGTGATGGCGTCGATGATGTCCAGGGTGCTGGCGAAGATGGCGTCGAAGCACCGCCGGTAGACGATCTCCGAACGTCCGAACGGGTCGGCGATGGACGACGGGCCGTGCCCGGCGCGGGACCGGTAGGTCGGGGCGACCGCGACGAGAGAGAGCAGCCGTTCGGCGTGGGTCTGTCCGGTGATCTGCCCCGGGGGGACGAACAGGGCGAGCCGGGCCAGCTCGATGAGCGTGAAGGTGCGCCGGACTGCCGCAGGGACCATCGACACCGCTGAGGTGCGGTGCGCACGGGTGGCGGTGATGACCAGGTCGGCGTCGGCGACCATCTCCTCGGTGAGCTGCCGGGCGGCGAAGTCGCCGGAGCGCGCCCCGACGGAGTGCAGCAGCGCGGCCATCGGCCCGGCGATCGGTTCGCCCACCGCGGCGGCGGTCCCGGCCGACGCGGTGACGATCCCGTGGTGCGACAGCGCGGCGTCGAGCAGTCGTTCGATCGCCGGGGACCGGGCGAGGTTCCCGGTACACACGGTCAGCACCTGCATCGAGCTCACACCACCATCTTCCTGGTCGACGGCATCCAGCGTGGCGACATGACACGACGAGATCGGCCCAGACCGTCCAGGTTGTCGCCGGGGCCCTGGAGGCGGGCCCGTGGCGACTGGACTGGTTGTGCATCCTACCGGTGGTGCGGGGCGGTATGGGCGTTACGGTCAACCTGGGTCCACAGGCCACTGTTCGGCGGGTCGTCCCAGTGCCAAGATCGTCTCATGTCCACACCCCACAGTTCCCCCAGCCCGGACGAGAGCGGCGACGAGACCAGCAACAAGGGCGGCGCGGTCGCGACCGCGCCGCCGCGCAACGTTCTCGACCGCTACTTCGGTATCACCGAGCGCGGCTCGACCGTCGGCACGGAGGTGCGCGGCGGGCTGGTCACCTTCTTCACGATGGCCTACATCATCGTGCTCAACCCCATCATCCTCGGCGGCGACGACGCGACCGGCCACCAGCTGGGCTCGCGCGCCGCCATCGCCGCGACGACGGCGCTGGTCGCCGGTGTGATGACCATCCTCATGGGGGTGCTGGCCAGGTTCCCGCTGGCGCTGGCCGCCGGGCTGGGCATCAACGCCGTGGTCGCCTACTCGATCGCCACCCTGGCGGGGATGACCTGGGCCGACGCCATGGGCCTGGTGGTCCTGGAGGGTCTGCTCATCACGCTGCTGGTGCTCACCGGGTTCCGCCAGGCGGTGTTCAACGCGGTACCGGCGTGGCTGAAGACCGCGATCGGTGTGGGCATCGGCCTGTTCATCGCCTTCATCGGGTTCGTCAACGCCGGGTTCGTGCGCCCCGGGGCGGGCACCGTGGTCGACCTGGGGCAGGACGGGTCGTTGCGGACCTGGCCGGTGCTGGTGTTCGTCCTCGGCCTGGTGGCCATGGTCGTGATGATGGTGAAGAAGGTGCGCGGGGCGATCCTCATCGCGATCCTCGGCACCACGGTCGTGGCCATCGTCGTGGAGGCGATCGCCAAGGTCGGGTCGGCCAGCGACGACCCGGGCGGCTGGATGTCCACCGTCCCGGCCAAGCCGGATACGTGGGTCGACACCCCGGACTTCTCTCTGATCGGGCACTTCAGCCTGTTCGGCGCCTTCGGCAAGATCGGTGTGGTCACGGCGGTCGTGCTGGTCTTCTCCCTGCTGCTGTCGGACTTCTTCGACACCATGGGCACGATGGTCGCCGTCGGTGCCGAGGCGGGCCTCAACGACAAGCAGGGCAACCCGCCGCGTTCGCAGCAGATCCTGCTCGTCGACTCCATCGCCGCGGCGGCGGGCGGGGCTTCGGGGGTTTCGTCGAATACCAGCTATATCGAGTCGGCCTCCGGTGTCGGCGACGGCGCGCGCACCGGGCTGGCCTCGGTGGTCACGGGTGTGGCCTTCTTGCTGGCGACGTTCCTGGCCCCGGTGGTCGCGGTGGTGCCCGCCGAGGCGGCAGCCCCGGCGCTGGTGGTCGTCGGGTTCCTCATGGTCACCGGGGTGCTGGACGTCGACTGGAAGCGGTACGAGATCGCGATCCCCGCGTTCATGACCATGGTGCTCATGCCGTTCACCTACTCGATCACGGCAGGTATCGGCGGCGGCGTCATCATGTACGTCGTGCTCCAGGTGGCCACCGGCAAGGCCCGCAAGGTCCATCCGTTGATGTGGCTCATCGCGGTCATGTTCGTGGTCTACTTCCTGCGCGGGCCGATCCAGGGTTGGGTCTCCTGACCAGGGCGAAGAGATAAGTTCACCCACCGCACGAAAAGGTGCGCCCACCGGCCGGGCGACCTGGGTGACGTTGCCGCACAGCAGGGCGTGGCACGGTCCGATGCCCTAGGGTTGCGGCGAACCCGAAGTCGTGGAGGACGAGGTCATGCGCATCAGCGTCATCGGTTGCGGCTACCTGGGGGCCGTGCATGCGGCGAGCATGGCGTCCCTGGGGCACGAGGTGGTCGGTCTCGACGTCGACGCCGCCAAGATCGACGCGCTGCGCGACGGGCGGGCCCCGTTCTACGAACCGGGCCTGCCCGAGCTGTTGGCCTCGGTGGACACCGACCTGCTGACCTGGACCACCGACCCGGCGCACGTCGCGGGGGCCCGGGTCCACTTCGTGTGCGTCGGCACCCCGCAGATGCACGGCGAGTTCCGCGCCGACCTGCAGTACGTCGAGGCGGCCCTGGCCGAGATCAAGCCGTACCTGGCGGCGGGGGACGTCGTCGTCGGCAAGTCGACGGTGCCGGTCGGCACTGCGGAGCGCATCGCCGCCGAGCTGGAGGCGGTCGGCACGACCTTGATCTGGAACCCCGAGTTCCTGCGCGAGGGTTTCGCGGTGCAGGACACGCTGCACCCCGACCGGATCGTCTACGGCCTGCCGACCACCGGCGAGGGCGTGCCGACCCCGGACGGCGAGCGGGCCCGGGTGCTGCTGGACGAGGTGTACGCCACCCCGCTGTCGGAGGGCATCCCCCTGGTCGTCACGGACTACGCCACCTCCCAGCTGGTCAAGGTCGCCGCCAACTCGTTCTTGGCCACGAAGATCTCCTTCATCAACGCCATGGCCGAGCTGTGCGAGGCGACCGGTGCCGACGTCACCTCCCTGGCCGACGCCATCGGCCACGACGCGCGCATCGGCCGGAAGTTCCTCAACGCCGGGCTCGGTTTCGGCGGCGGCTGCCTGCCCAAGGACATCCGGGCCTTCATGGCCCGGGCCGGCGAGCTCGGGGTGTCCGACGCGCTGCGGTTCCTGCAGGAGGTCGACGCGGTCAACATGCGCCGCCGTGTGCGCATGGTCGACCTGGCCCGCGAGGTGTGCGACGGTTCGATCGTCGGTCGACGTATCGCCGTGCTCGGCGCGGCGTTCAAGCCCAACTCCGACGACATCCGCGACTCCCCGGCCCTGTCCGTCGCCGCCCAGATGCAGCTCCAGGGCGCCCACGTCACCGTCACCGACCCGCAGGCCACCGCCAACGCCCGCGCCAAGTGGTCAGACCTGCGCTTCACCGACACCCCCGAAGAAGCCGCCCGCGACGCCGACGTCGTCCTGCTGGCCACCGAGTGGACCCAGTACCGCGAGCTGGACCCGGACGCCCTGGGCCAGGTCGTCGCCCACCGCCGGATCCTCGACGGCCGCAACGTCCTCGACCCCGCCGTCTGGCGCGCCGCCGGGTGGACCTACCGGGCGCTGGGTCGCCCCTGACGGTCGGCAGGCGGCCAGCCTGACGCGGGATCGAGTCCAAGGGAGCCGCACCACGTCGGTGGCGCCGACCGCGAGACCACTGACCCGTTCCACTGGTCGAGCCCGCGGCTGACCACCCGGCGTCTCGGCCGTTTCGCGACGGCGCACCGAGAGGCGGCCTTGTCGTTTCGGCGCGCCAGCTCCTGTGGCGGTGACGGAAAACAGTGCTGGTAACGGTGGGGATTCACCCGGCCTCAGAGATGGGAGCCTGCACGGCGCGAGATCCAGCGCCGTCATCGCGGTCTGTCTTGGCGTTCACCGCCGAGCGCTCTTGCAGTCCCGCCGAAAGTGCCTACGCTCCGGTGGTAGAGCAGTCGCGCGAGAGGGTGGACGGCATGGGCACCAACGAGTCCGAGGAGCGCTACTACCTGCCGGACGGAGACCAGGACCTCGCCGAGCTGGGTGACCTCCTCGGCCTGGAGGACGCGGCCGACGACGTGCCGCCTCTCGTGCTGGCGCGTGAGGGGACGGAGGGTTCCGTCGAGCTGCCCGAGGCGTTGAGCCAGATTCTGGCCCAGGCGGTCAGCGCGCTGAGCGACGGCCAGGCCGTCGTGGTCCGGCCGCGGCCTCTGATGCTGACCACCCAGCAGACGGCCGACATCCTCCAGGTGTCCCGCTCGGCCGTGACACGGCTGGCCACCGACGGCGACCTGCCCACCGAGGGGCCGGGGGCTCGTAGGGGGATCCGCCTCGTCGACGTGCTCGACTACCGCGAGCACCGACGCCTGCACCAGCACGAGATGCTGGTCGAGACCTTCTCAGGCCTGTCCGCCGGGACCAAGGACGACGACGACGCTCCGGCCGAAGCGCCAGAGGCCGACGATGCCTCCGAGGACGAACCCTCGCAGGAGTAGCGGAGGGCACAGGCTGCGGGGAGCGCCCTGAGACCCGGCCCTGGTGTGCTCGGGTACCGGTCTCAGACGCGGTCGCCGTCGCGGCCGACGAAGTCGTCCATGGTGCGGTTGACGCCGAAGAGGTCGGCGACGGCGTCGAAGACCCGCGGGGGCAGGACGCGCAGCAGCGGGACGGTGCGGACGAACGGCGGTTCGATGATCTGCTGGACGCCGCGCTCGATGCCGTTGAGGACCTTCACCGCCACGGCCTGCGGCCGCAGGATGGGCAGGAGCAGGGAGGTGCGGGTCGTCACGCCGTCGAACATGCCGGTGCTCATGTAGTACGGGCAGACGATCATGACGTTCACGCCGGTGGCGTCCAGGCGCATCTCGTTGCGCAGGGCGTCGGTGAAACCGAGGGCGCCGAACTTGGAGGCGGCGTAGTCGGTCATCTTGGCCGAGCCGATGAGGGCGGCGGCGCTGGCGACGTTGACGACGGTGCCGCGGTGGCGTTCGACCATGCCCGGCAGGAAGGCCCGCGTCACCCGGTACAGGCTGTGGAGGTTGACGTCCAGGACGCGTTCGACCTGCTCGGGCGGGCTGTCGAGGAACCGGCGGCCGCCGACCACGCCGGCGTTGTTGACCAGGATGTCCACCGGGCCGGTCTGGGCGGCGGCTCGTTCCACGGCCTGGGGGTCGGTCACGTCGACGGCGGCGCTGGACGCCTCGCAGCCGTGCGCCGTGATGAGGTCGCGCACCGCGTCGGCACGGTCGGCGGAGATGTCCCACACCACCACGCGGGCACCGCGCTGGGCGGCACCGCAGGCGATGATCCGACCCAGGCCGCTACCGGCACCGGTGACGAGGACCGTCGAGTCCGTGAAGGATGTTCCTCGGCGCATGGCCACTCTCCTGATGATCGGGGTCGGAGTTCACCGCACGCGTTCGCGCAGTGCCGTGACGACCTGGGCGGGCAGACCGACCGGAACCCGGTGCAGCACGTACCCGGCGGCCTTCATGACCGCGGCGTACGTCTCGCGGGCCACACCCTCGGGTGGCCCGAGCAGCAGGCCGTGCTGGGTGGCGACGGTCTGCGGCTCGGTGTACTTGACGATGCCCTCCCGGCCGTGCCGCCGCCCGAGACCGGAGATCCCCACCCCGCCCATCGGTGCACCGTGAGAGGCCCAGGCAGCGGCATAGCCTTCGTTGATGTTGACCGTGCCGGCGTTCAGCCGTCGCGCCACCTGGCGGGCGTGCGGCAAGGAGGTGGACCAGACGGAGGCGTTGAGGCCGTACGGGGTGTCGTTGGCCGCGGCGACAGCCTCGTCGTCGCTGTCCACGGGGTAGATGCTCACCACCGGGCCGAAGGTCTCCTGGCGGGCGACCGTCATCTCGTCGGTGACACCGACCAGGAGTGTCGGCTCGTAGAAGGTCGGCCCCAGGTCGGGGCGGGCCTTGCCACCGGCCAGGACCGTGGCGCCCTTGGCCACGGCGTCGTCGACGTGCTGGGTCACCGTCGCCAGCTGCTGCTCGCTGATCAGGGGGCCCAGGTCGACGTCCCAGCCGCTGCCCGCCCCCAGGACGATGCGGCCCGCTCGCTCGGCGAAGGCCGCGCAGAACCGGTCGAACAGGCTGCGGTGGACGTAGATGCGTTCGACGGAGACGCACAGCTGGCCCGTGGTCGAGAAGCACGCCTGGACGGCGCCCTCGACAGTCTTGGGCACGGACGCGTCCGACAGCACCAGCAGGGGGTTCTTGCCACCCAGCTCGGCCGAGCAGCCGATCAGCCGGGCGGCGCACTGGGCTGCGACATGCCGCCCGGTCGCGGTCGACCCGGTGAACATCATGAAGTCGACGGCGTCGACCAGGGGTGTGCCGATCTGGCTCCCGGCGCCGGTGACGACCTGGAGGACGTCCTCGGGCACCCCCGCCTGGTGCAGCAGCCGCACCGCGGCCAAGGCCGTCAGCGGCGTGAGCGAGTCGGGCTTGAGGACCACGGCGTTGCCTGCCAGCAGGGCGGGGACAGCGTCGGAGACCGCCAGGGTCAGCGGATAGTTCCACGGCGCGATGATGCCGACCAGGCCCTTGGGCCGGTACCGCTCGGTGGCCCCGGTCAGCAGCGGGACCGCGCCGACCCGGCTGCGCGGTGCCAGCAGGCGGGGCGCGTTCTGGGCGTAGTAGCCCGCGGTCAGGACGGTGTCCATGAACTCTTCGAAGGCGTTGAGACGCGACTTGCCGTTCTCGGCGTGGACCAGGTCGAGCATCTCGGCGTCGTGGCGCAGCAGCAGGTCACGGAAACGGTTGACGATGCGGCAGCGCTGACCCAGCGGCCTGGCCGCCCAGGCGCGCTGCGCCGCGCGTGCCGTCCGGGCGGCCGCGGCGACGTCGTCCGCCTCGCACACCGGGACGTGCCCCAGCACCTGCCCGTCCAGGGGGGAGGTGACGGCTCTGGACTCCCGCGGAGCGGCCGTCGTGACGAGGTCTGCCAGCCGATCGGTGAGAACCGCGCGCGTCATCGCACGATGATCCACCCGGGGCGACGGGGCGCGCAAGGACGGGCCGCGCCGCTCAGACCGGTGCCAGGTGGACGGCCAGGGCCGTGAGCATCGCCGCGGCGAGCGCCCAGGCGACGGTCAGCGCGGCGTGCGGCACCAGCAGGCTCCTGGACGTCGGGACGGTCCGTTCCACCGCGACGAAGACGAGCAGCTCGGCCACCAGCGTCGGGACGGCGGCCACCGCGGCGACGGCGGTGAAGAACCACGGGCTGGTGGTCGGCACCAGGCAGGCCACGGACACGACCAGGTAGGCGACGGTCAGCACCGCCCCGCCGGTCGCCACCGGGAGCGTCGCGTGAGCGGCGCGGACCGGTACGTCTCGCACCGCGAACGTCAGGCGCACCGCGACCACCCGCAGCACCTGCACGACGAACGTCACGACCAGACCCGCCACGGCGACCAGCGCCAGCTGCCATCCCGACACCTGCGGCCGCGACGTCGAACCGTCCAGCCCCAGCACGGTGCGGCCGACCATGGTCGAGGTCCGCGACACCGCCGGCAGCACCGTGGCCCAGGCCGCCGCACCGAGCACAGCGTTGACGACGAGCACCCACCACCAGGCCCGGCGGACCGCAGCCCAGCCCATGGCCTGCGCGGGGTCGCCCCGCCACACCGCGACCAGGACGTTCCCGTGGGCACGTCCGGCAGACGGGCCGGTCGGGCCCCCAGCCGAGGGGTTGCCAGGCATCACGGCCCTTCCGCAGGTGGTACGTCCGCAGGCCATGATAGGCGCGGTGACCGACGCCCCGGGCCACCGGGGTGCACGGCCGCCAGGACCGGTCCCCGCGCAGACCGTGGGCACCCGGGGTCGCCGGGTGCCCACGGTCTGCCGCGATGGTCTCAGCCGACCTGGCGCCGCCGGGCGACCAGTGCCAGCCCTGTCCCCAGCAGGAGGAGCCCCCCGACGAGGACCACCACCGTCCAGATGTCGGCCCCCGTCGCCGCCAGTGCTGCCCCCGGAACGACGTACACCAGGGACGGCGGTGACGACGACAGCGACGACGACAGCACCTGCGACTGGAAGACCACCTCGGTCGCGGTCGGGGTGCTGGTCACCTCGTCCGACGGATCCGGGCTCGGCATGACCACCAGCTCGCGGTTGACCACCGTGCAGGAGATGTCGTCACCGGGGCCGACCTCGATGCTGAAGCCCAGAACGCCCACGTTGTCGATCACGTTCGGTGCCTCGTTCCCGGCGGTGGTGCACACCGCGTTGTCGAGGCCTTGCTTGACCAGGGCATACCCGACCTGCGGCCGCTCGACGACGGTGAGCGACGCGGTGCCGGCAGGCGCGAACGCCGAGTCGAACTCCATCTCGAAGTGCGCCGTGCCGTCGACCCCGGTCGTCACCGAGCTGCCAGGCGCCTGTGCCATCACCGCGGCGAGGCTGGCGGTCCTGGCGTCGAAGGTCCAGCCTTCGCCCGGCACGGCCTCGTCGGCACCGACGTACAGGACCTCCTTGGTGATGGTGATCTGTGCCGCCGGAGGCGGATCAAGGAAGGTCACCTCGTCCTCCTGGTTGATCACGGTGCAGGCGACCTGGTCGCCGGGGTGGACCTCGGCGGTGAAGCCCAGGGTGCCGTCGTCGGTGACGGTCAGCGATTCTGCCTCGTCGCCGACGGTGCAGACGGCGTTGGCGGAGTCCTGCGGGAGCAGGGTGAACCCGTCCTGCTGCAGCTCGGTGATGGTGACGGGGGCTGAACCGTCGGGCTCGTCGAAGTCCACGGAGAACTCGGTGGTGCCGTCGGGGTCGGCGGTGGTGCCGGTGACGCTGGACAAGGTGGCGTCGTCGGAGGTGGTCGCCTCGAAGGTCCACCCGCCGGCCGGGGTGGCGTCGTCGAGGTTGCCGTCGGCCGGGACGACCAGCTTGGTCACCTCGATGTGCGCCGGTCGGTCGGTGACGGCCTGGTTGACCAGGGTGCAGGCGACCTGGTCGCCGGGGTGGACCTCGGCGGTGAAGCCGACGGTGCCGATGTCGGAGACGGTCAAGGGTTCTGCCTCGTCGCCGACGGTGCAGACGGCGTTGGCGGAGTCCTGCGGGAGCAGGGTGAACCCGTCCTGCTGCTGCTCGGTGACGGCGACCTGCGCCGAGCCCTCGGACTCGCCGTCGAAGGCCACGGTGAAGGCTGTGGTGCCGTCGGGGTCGGTGGTGGTGCCGAGGAGGTCGGACACGGTGGCGCCGACCGAGGTGGTCGCCGCCTCGAAGGTCCACCCGCCGGCCGGGGTGGCGTCGTCGAGGGTGCCGTCGGCCGGGACGACCAGCTTGGTCACCTCGATCTGTGCCGGTTCGGCCTCGGCGAGGACCTGCTGGTTGATCACGGTGCAGGCGACCTGGTCGCCGGGGTGGACCTCGGCGGTGAAGCCCAGGGTGCCGTCGTCGGTGACCGTCAGTGATTCGGCCTCGTCGCCGACGGTGCAGACGGCGTTGGCGGAGTCCTGCGGGAGCAGGGTGAACCCGTCCTGCTGCTGCTCGGTGATGGTGACCAGAGCGGAACCGTCGGCGTCGTCGAAGTCGACGGAGAACTCGGTGGTGCCGTCGGGGTCGGTGGTGCCGGAGGTGGCGGACAAGGTGGCGCCGTCGGAGGCGGTCGCCGCGCCGAAGGTCCACCCGGCGGCCGGGGTCGCGTCGGCGAGGTTGCCGTCGACCGCGATCTTCTTGGTCACCACGATCTGTGCCGGTTCGGGATCAGGTTGCGGGCCTCCGGAGCCCAGGTACAACGAGACGTGCGAGATGTCCGGTGGGTTGCCGCCGTTGTTCAACAGCACCCCCACGGTGGTGACGGTCACGCTGTCGCCGGCCTCGAAGTAGTACCCGACGGAGCAGGTGCTGTGCGCATTTCCGCCAGCGACGATGATGTCGCTGATCGGATAGGTCGCGGCATCGAAATCATCACCGAAGACGATGGTGATGCTCTTCTTGTCAGCACTGAAGGTCCATGTCACTGCCGGTACGCTGCCCTCGGCCCAGTGGGATCCTTCGATCTTGCCGTACCTCCTGTCCGGCCTGCTCGGGTTGTTGCCGTCCTGCTGCGGGCTGCACGTGAGAGCGCCCGAGACGTCGGCCAGCAGTGTCGGTCCGCCGGCGAGGGCCGCCAGGCCGGCCAGGAGGAGATCGGTGCCGTCGGCCGCGGGCGCCGGTGTGCTGTCGAGGAGGCGGGGCGAGGCTCGCGGTTCCGACACGTCAGCAGCAGGCTCGTCGGCTACCGGGTCTGGGGAAGGGGTGGTAGCGGTCGGCGTGGCTGGCGTCGCTTCTTCGGCCTGGTGCGTCGGTGCGGTCGTCGCTGCGGTCTCGGCAGCAGCTGTCGCCGGGTCCGAGGCGTCCTGCGCGTCCAGCAGCGGGGCTGCGAGGGCCGTCGGCTCGACCGGTCCGGTGTCGGGTGCCGTCGTATCAGCGGCAGCCATGCCGCCGCCCATCGAGACCAGCGCCGTGGAGACCAGCGTCACGAGCGCAATGTCGAGAGCTCTCGAAGGGCGGCGTCGCATCATCTGCACCATTTCCTTAGAAGTCACCTGTGGTCATGTCATCGCTCGGTCAGTGTTAGCGGCACCGCGGGCTTCTGCCCGGTGAGTATCCGCGGCAGCTGGTCCGTCCGGGTGGCCGTCGGTGGAATAGCTTGATGATGGGTGGCGCTCCGATCAGGTGATTCACACCGAGGGGTGGCTGTCAACGCTTGCGCATATGTCATCCTGGGTGAATGAATAGTGGGGCGACGCGCCACGGGCGTGTCCAGTGGCATGCGTGGCACCGGAACGTGGTGATCGTGCTCGGCGCGCTGATCGGCGTGCTCGTCCTCGGCGGGGCCTGGGTGGGATGGAAGGCGTGGCAGGCTGCCGGCGCGCTGTCCGAGGCCCGGACCATCGCCGCGCGGATGCAGTCCGAGCTGCGCCACGGGTCCGTGCCGGCCGCCGCCGACGTCGTCGCCGCGCAGGACGCCACCGGCCGGGCCCGGTCCGCGACCAGCGACCCGGTGTACCGCCTCGCCTCCGGCCTGCCGTGGCTCGGAGACCAGCTGGACGCCGTCGCGACGGTCGCCGCCGGGCTCGACGACGTCACCACCTCCGCCATGCCGCCCCTGGTCGACCTGGTCGCCGCCGTGGACGACGGGTCGCTGCGCGCCGACGACGGCACCATCGACCTGGCGTTCCTGGCCTCCACCGCGCCGGACGTGCGTGCCGCCGACGAGACGGTCGGACGGGTCCGTGCCGACGTCGCCGCCATCGACGTCGACAACCTGGCCGGTCCGTTGGCCACAGCGGTCGGTCAGGCCGAGGATGCGCTGGCCTCGGTGGGCGAGACCGTGCACCAGGCCCGGGAGGTCACCGACCTGGCCCCGAGCATGCTCGGCGCCGACGGCCCGCGCACCTACCTGGTGCTGGCCCTCAACAACGCCGAGCTGCGGCCCAGCGGCGGCATCGTCGGCTCGGCGCTGGCCCTCACCGTGGACGGCGGTCACGTCAGCCTCGGCACCCAGCTCGCCGCGTCCTCGCTGGCAACCCCGGACCAGTCGGTGCTGCCGCTGACCGACGAGGAGATGGCGGTCGACGGCGACCGGCTGGGTCGCTACCTGCAGAACGCCACGCTCACCCCTGACTTCCCGCGCACCGCCGACCTGGCCCAGGCCCGGTGGCAGCAGGAGACCGGCCAGCAGGTGGACGGTGTCATCGCGCTCGACGCCGTCGCGGTGTCGATCGTGCTGCGGGAGGTCGGGCCGGTGACGGTCGACGACGGCACCACCGTGGACGGGGACACCTTCGTCGCGGCCATCCTGCGCGACCCCTACCTCGGCGACGTCGACCCCGAGGCGCTGGACCAGGTCTTCGCCCAGGTCGCAGCGTCGGTCTTCCAGGGTTTGCTGTCGGCAGACCTGGACTCGGCCCAGCTGCTCGACACGGTCCGCACCCTGGTGGGGCAGCAGCGGATGCACGTGTGGTCCGCCCACGAGGCAGAGCAGGCCGTGCTGGCCACCACGACCGTCGGCGGCGGGTTCCTGTCAGGGGCGTCCGACGACTCGGGCGTGTTCCTCACCGACACCACCGGCGGCAAGCTCGACTACTACCTCAAGGCCCGCACCACCGTCGACAGCCTGGCCTGCACCGGATCGCAGGGAACGGCACAGCTGCGGCTCGTGCTGACCTACGACCCGCCGGCCGGGGTGGCGGACGGGTCGGTCTTCCTGCGCGGACAGGACGACCCGACCCGGGCGCGTGGTGACGCCGGGCTGCTGGTGTCGCTGTACCCGGCGACGGGCGCGGCTCTCGGCCCGGTCACCGTCGACGGTGCACCGGTGGGCGGCGAGCAGATCGTACGGTCGGGTCGTACCGGCGTGCGCGTCCCGGTGACCCTGGCCCCCGGCCAGACAGCGACGCTGGTCGCCGAGGTCCCGGTCCGCGACGGACGGGCGGCGGTGTGGACCACGCCCACCGTGTCGGCCGGCGGCATCGTCGTCGGCTCGTGCCGCTGAGGCCTGGGCTGGTCGAGTGATGTCGCTGCGCTGGTCGGGGGGGATGCGGGCCCGTCCTCCCCACACCGGCTGCCAGCCAGGAACTATGGATGTCTGGAATTGCGCAGTTATCCCGAAAGGACAGGCAATGCCTTCGATTCTCAGGTGCAGTGCTGCTGTGGTGCTGGCCGGCGGCGTGCTCGTCGCCACGGCCGTCTCGGCCAGTGCAGAACCAGCACGCGGCGAAGACTGCGGCAAGACCGGCAACTACCTGCCCGGGACGGGCTGCGTGCTCGAGGTCTCCGACGTCCAGGCGGGCTGTACCGGGGGGATCGAGCCGTTCCTGGCCTACGCGCTGACGAGCCCGGTGGCGACCGACGAGGTGCGCATCACCATCACCGACGGCACCCACAAGGGTGAGGTGACCGGCGGGCTCAACGGTTCGGTCGCCTGGCCTGCCGCGGTGACCGGGAAGTCGTCCACGGTGACCTTCACCACGCAGACCATCCCGGGCTACACCGCGTCGGTCTCGGTCAGCACCCCGCCGTGCGCCAGCCAGGTCATGGTCGACCCGTCCACGCCCGACCCCAAGACCCAGCCCACCGGGGGCGGCACTGGGGCGTCGGGCGGCACCGGCGCGTCGGGCGGCTCCGGCGCATCAGACGGCACCGACGCCGCGGTCCTGTCCGCCGGGTCGGCCGCCAAGGCCGCGACCAGCACCAGCAGGGCGCTGGCCTCGACCGGTTCTCAGGTCGGTCCGGTCGCCGGGGTCGCCACGGGTCTGCTGCTCGTCGGTGGCCTGGTCTTCCTGGCCTCGCGTCGCCGCTCGGCCTGACGTCACGCCCCCAGGGCGTCGATGACGTAGTCCAGGCAGGCGGTGAGGGCCAGGACGTCGTCGGGCTCGACGGCCGGGAAGGTGGCGATCCTCAGCTGGTTGCGGCCGAGCTTGCGGTACGGCTCGGTGTCGACGATGCCGTTGGCGCGCAGCACCGCGGCGACGGCGGCCGCGTCGACCTGGGGAGCCAGGTCGACGGTCACGACGACCGGCGAGCGGTAGGCCGGGTCGGCGACGAACGGCTGGGCGACGTCCCGGGCGTCGGCCCAGGAGTACAGGTGGCCTGACGACGTGGCGGCGCGCTGCGCCGCCCAGGCCAGCCCGCCGTGCTCCAGCATCCAGTCGACCTGCGCGGCGAGCATCACCAGGGTGCCGATGGCCGGGGTGTTCACGGTCTGGTCGGCCCGGGAGCTGGTCACGGCGCCCGTCAGCGACAAGAACGACGGCACCCAGCGGCCGGACGCCTCGACCCGGGCGGCACGCTCCACCGCGGCCGGGGAGAGCAGCGCCAGCCACAGGCCGCCGTCGGAGGCGAACGACTTCTGCGGGGCGAAGTAGTACACGTCCGTGGCGGACACGTCGAGCGTCACACCACCGGCGGCCGAGGTGCCGTCGACGACGACCAGCGCCCCGTCGTCGCGGACGCCGGGGATGTGCCGTACCGGGGCCAGGGCGCCGGTGGACGTCTCGTTGTGGGGCCAGGCGTACACGTCCACCCCCTCGGTGCGGGTCGGCACGGCGACCGACCCGGGGTCGGCCCGCACCACCAGCGGGTCGGCGAGGAACGGCGCCTCCTGCACGCACTGGGCGAACTTGGCACCGAACTCCCCGAACACCCCGTGAGCCGACCGCTGCTCCACCAGGCAGGCGGTCGCCACGTCCCAGAAGGCGGTCGCGCCGCCGTTGCCGAGCACCACCTCGTAGCCGTCGGGCAGGTCGAACAGCTCGGCCAGCCCGCTGCGGACCCGTCCGACCAGCGAGCGCACGGGGCGCTGGCGGTGCGAGGTGCCGAGCAGCCCGGAGCCGGCCAGGGCCGTCGCCTGGGCGGGACGCACCTTGGAGGGGCCGCAGCCGAACCGACCGTCGCCGGGCAGCAGGTCGGCCGGGATGTGGGGAAGGGGCGCAGGAACAGGCACAGATGCGAGGATAGGCGTACAACGTCCCGCCTACGACACAGGTTGCCGTGGCGCTCGGGGGGCGGGCCGACGGGAGGAGCACCGGGTGAGCGACCTCATCGACACCACCGAGATGTACCTCAAGACGGTCTACGAGCTGACCGAGGAGGGCGTACCGCCGCTGCGGGCCCGGATCGCCGAGCGTCTGGGCCAGTCAGGCCCGACGGTGTCGCAGACGGTCGCCCGGATGGAACGTGACGGTCTGCTGCTGGTCGGTGACGACCGGCGCCTGGAGCTGACCGACGAGGGCCGGGCGCGTGCGGTGCGGGTGATGCGCAAGCACCGGTTGGCCGAACGGCTGCTCACCGACGTCATCGGCCTGGAATGGCCGCTGGTCCATGCCGAGGCCTGCCGCTGGGAGCACGTCATCAGCGAACAGGTGGAGCGGCGGCTGGCCATGCTGCTGAGCCGTCCGCACGACGACCCGTACGGCAACCCCATCCCCGGCCTGGCCGAGCTCGACCTGCCCGAGCCGGCGGCCGACGGGCGCCAGGACGGCCCAGAGCGGTTCCTCGACGGGGTCACGCCGCTGGTGTCCTGGTCGGCCCCGCAGGCGGTGCTGGCGCGCATCGCCGAACCGCTCCAGGTCGACTCCGAGCTGCTCGGGCGACTCGCCGAGGCGGGCATCACGCCGGGAATGACGATCTCGGTGCGCGGTTCTGGGCCCGGCGAGGGCCCGACGGGCCTGGTGTGGGACACGGTCACGGTATCGGCGGAGGGGTCGGATCTGCTGCTTGACCTGCCCGAAGAGCTGGCTCGGCACCTGTTCGTCCGTTCGGCCTAACGCGCCCGAGACCCACCAGTGTGATCTTCATCACAGTCTGGGTTGTCGCGGTTTACCCTTTTGGCACTATGACGGGTGTTCGTGCTGGTGGGGGTGGTGTTACTGGTGTTGTGTCGGGGGTTGTCTGTTGTGTTGTGGTCTCTCTTTCGTGATCAATACGTGACATTGGGTGGGGTGTCGGGTAGCGTCGGGGGCGCTTCGGCGGAGTGTCTGCCGGGGTCC
>JAVBSR010000069.1:0-11400 GCA_031556715.1 Cellulomonas sp. | reverse complement strand
GGGCGGCCTGGGCGACCAGGGCCACCAGATGGTTCGCCCCGTGGGCCAGGGCGGCGTGGTACAGCCCACGGTCCTCCTCGGCGACGAGCACCGGTTCACCGCCCAGCTCGACGACGAGCGCCTGCCCGATCGGCGCGAACGGACCGGCGGCAGTCACCGCGAACGTCGTGGCCTCCAACCGGGACAGGTCCAAGGAGGTACCGGTGAAGGTCATCGCCGGGTGGACGGCCAGACCGATCGCCCCCGCCGCGGTCGCCGGTCCCAGAACGTCGACGCCGAACCGTCCGGCGGTGTGCACGACCAGCTGCCCCACCTGCCAGGCCCCCAGCTCGGCCAGCCCGGCGACCAGCGGCGCCAGGGCGTCGTCGGGCACGGTCAGCAGCACCAGCTCAGCCCGGCGCACCACCTCGTCGGTGTCCAGCACCGGCACGCCCGGCAGCAGCGCCTCGGCCCGGTCCCGGGACTGCTGGGACACCGCCGACACCCCGACCACCGGGTGGCCGGCCGCGCGCAGCGCCGACCCCAGCACCGCGCCGACCCGACCGGTGCCGACTACACCGACACCCAGCCGCGGTGCACCGGCCCCGCGCGGCGATGCCGTCACGACGACTCCTCCGTCGCGCTGTCGGCCCGCGAGCCCGCGAGCCACTGCTCCGGCGCGGCGGCAGCCCGGGCGGCACGGGCCCGCACCGCCTGGTCGTGCAGCAGGCGCGCCGCCACCTGCTCGTCCAGGTGCGCGACCGACGGGCTGACCGGCCCCGGGGTGGAGTGCAGCTGGAACGACGCCAGCCGCAGGGCTCGCTGCACCGGGCCCTGGGTGACGGCCAGCGACTGGGTGCGCTCGTGCGGGACGACGACGACCTGCCGCCACAGACGCCCCGACCGTGCGACGAGCGCCCGTTCGGTGACCAGCACCCCGTGCCGCCGCCAGCCGACGGGGTCGACCCAGGCCGCGCGGCGTGGTGCGGCGGTGAACCCGCCGTCGTGCCCGCGGCCGGTCAGTGCCGCGTCGATGGTGGCGGCCGGGTCGGGCACCCCCAGGTCGGGCAGCACCAACCACAGGGCGGTGCGTACCTCGTCGCGGGTGGCGACCGGGTTGAGCACCGACTCGTGCTCCTGCTGGCTGTCTTCGTGGCCGTACCCGGCGACGTTCATCCGGACCCGCCACCAGCCGGTGACCCGCCACAGCGGGCCCTGCGTGATGCTCACGGCCTGCACCCGACCCGGCGGGACCGTCTGGGCCCGCGACTCGGTCAGCCCGTGCCGCAGCCGGATCCCGTCCGGCGAGGTGGCAGCCCGGAAGAAAGCGCCCCCGTTGGCCTGCGCCCAGACCGCCGCGGCCACGCCCAGCGCCATCGGCAGGACCGCCACCAGCCCGCCGATCTGGTCGCTGACGACCGTGACCGTGACCCCGACGACCGCACCCAGCACCGCCGCCACGGTCGCGCCCGACAGCGCGATCGACCCGGCGAGCCGACCCAGCGGCACCTCGTACACCTGGCGTTCGGGTGCGGTCGCGAAGACACCGGTGTCGGGCTGATCGTCGGTGCTGGCCGCGACCGGTCGGCGCAGGCCCGCGGCCTGTGCCAACAGCTCGGCGCGCAGGGCGTCAGCCTCGTCCTCCGGCAGGAAGGCCAAGGACACCGCCGACCCGGACCCGCCGGCGACCTCCAGCCGCAGCTCGGACAGCCCGAACAGCTGTGCCAGCAACGGTCGGACCACGTCGACCGCCTGCAACCGGTCCAGGCGGGCCTGCCGCTGCTGGCGGAACAGCACGCCCGAACGCAGGTGCACCGCGCCGTCGGTGACCGCGAACCGGGTCACCCGCCAGGCCACCAGGGCGTAGCCGAACCCGACGAGCCCGACCAGCACCACCACGCCCCCGATCACCAGCCAGGCCGGTGCGGGCGCCTCGGTCACCCAGGTCAGGTTGTCCATCGTCTGGTAGCCGAACACCGCGAGCACCGCCGCCAGGGCCTTCCAGCCCCGGACCGCCGGGGTGACCGGGTGCATGCGCCGCCACGCCGGGGAACCGGGCGCCGGTGCGCCCTCACCGGCAGCGCCCGGGCGCAGCCCCGCGCCGACCAGGGCAGGCTTCCGGTCGGGTCCGCCCATCCCCGGGTCGGCAGGATGGACAAACCCTGGCTCGTCTCCGTCCGGTCGGTGCGACGCCGGCACGGTCACAGCCCGGCCAGCCTGGCCTCGCCCCGCGAGGCCAACCGGTCACGCAGACGCGCAGCCTCGTCGGGCACCAGCCCGGGGATCGACCCGTCGGTCGCCGGCGCCGCGGTGTGCAGCTGGACCTGCGCGATCCCCAGCCAGCGCGCCACCGGCCCGGCCTGCACGTCGACGTACTGCATCCGCCCGTACGGCACGACCACCAGCCGCCGGAACATGATGCCGCGCACGACCAGCAGGTCGTCGTCCCGTTCGGCGTACCCCACGGCCCGCACCTGACGGGGCACCAACCACGCCAGCCAGCCCATGACAGCCAGCGACACCACCGGCACGACCCACACCCACGGCTCGCCGCTGACGAGCGCCACCACCACCCCGCCGACCGCCGGTACCGCGAGCACCGCCCCCACCACGACGAGCCGAGCGGTGATCAACCGGCCCGACACCCTCGTCCATCGCAGGTCTGCGAGCTCGAACGGCCCGACATCGCTCATGGGACCATCCTCCCACCGGACCACCGACAAGGTGGCCGCAGGGTGCGCCTGGTCGGAAGCACCCGCGCCCGGCGTCAGGGCGCCGCGCCCACCTCGGCCCCGTCGGTCGGCGGCGGGATCCGGCAGAACCGCTCCACCACCAGTCCCACCACCGCCATCACCAGCGCACCGAGCGCAGCCAGCCCCGCCGCCACCGCCCGCCGCCCGTTGCCCGGCACGACCAGGTCGCTCACCAGGTACAGCCCCTGCCCGCCGTACCAGCCGAGCAGCAGCGCACCGGTGTAGCAGGCGGCCTTGGCGAGCACCGCCGTGCGGACCGCCCGCAGCGGCTTCAGGTCGGGCCGCCGGCCGCGCTGGTACTGACGCACCGACCACCCCAGGACGAAGACGACCGCCGCGATGAGCAGCTCGACGGGCAGCACCAGCCAGCCGACCTCAGGGACCTTGCCGTCGTGGCGGACCAGCGTCCAGGAACCGGACCAGGTCAGCACGGCCACGACGACGGCCAGCGCGAGCAGCGTGGTCCACCGGGTCGCGGACATCAGGCCGCTCCTGGCTCCCCGGGGGTGTCGGTCAGCCAGTCCAGGGCCATCCAGCGCACACCGTCAGCGTCGGGGGCCTGGTCGGCGAGGCGAGAGACAGGACCGCCGCCGGGGCCGGGCAGCACCGCGTCAGGGTCGAGCGCCGCCCACGGGCCGAGGACGAACGCCCTCTCGTGGGCCCGCGGGTGCGGCACGGTCAGCTCGTCGTCGCTGGCGACGAGGTTGCCGTAGGAGATGATGTCCAGGTCCAGGGTGCGCGGACCCCACCGTTCGAGACGTTCGCGCCCGGCTTCGCGCTCGACCCCTTGCAGGCGGCGCAGCAGGTCTCGGGGCGACAGCAGCGTCCTGGCCACGACCACGGTGTTGAGGTAGTCGGGCTGGTCGGTGCTGCCGACGGCTGCGGTGCGGGCCAGCGGTCCGACGGCGGTGACCTCCAGGCCGGTCATGGCGCCGAGCCGCAGCACGGCCCAGCGCAAGGTCTCCTGCACCGGCCCGAGGTTGCCGCCCACGCCGATGACCACCTCGGTGAGGGCCTCAGGCGACTGGGACAGCGCCTCGCCACCGGCGGCGTGGGCCGGGGCGTCGAACGGCGACGGGCTGGGCATGCCGAACGACGAGGCCGACGGTGCCGCCACCTGCCCCGCGCTGTCAGGCGTCGCGGAGGGCGGGTCGAAGCTCGCCCACTGCGGCGGAGGCGGCGGCGACCAGCCTCCAGGCACGGCCGGGCCGGGACCGGGTGGAGGAGGAGGAGCCGAGCCCCACGGTTCGCCGGCCGGTGGCGCCGGATCGGCAGGCGGCGTCGACGCGACCGCCCACGGCGGCAGCGCAGCGCCCCCGGCAGGGTGAGGTGCCTCGACGGGGAAACCTGCCCAGGGGGCGGCAGCCTCAGGCTGGGCGACCGGGGCCTCGGGCCAGGCCGCACCGGACTCCGCCACGCCGGGTCCCGCCCCGAAGGGCGGAGCGGCCGGGTGAGGCTCGGCGGAGCCAGACGCGAACGGGTCGGGACCGCCGAACGGGTCGGGGTTGCCGAACGGCGCCGGGTGGTCGGAACCGCCCGACGGCGCTGGATAGTCGGGACCGCCGAACGGCGCTGGGTGGTCGGGAGCGCCGAACGGCGCTGGGTGGTCGGGACCGCCGAACGGTCCTGGGCGACCGAACGGATCTGGGCCGCCGAACGCTTCTGAGGCGCTGCCGGACGTCTCCGGGGCAGCGGGCTGCGCCTGGTTCTGCCAGGGCAGAGGTTCCGGGGAGGGCGGCACCGCGACGGGGCTGCTCGGCCAACCCGGTGGGGCGGCCTGGGCCTGCGGGGCCTCCTGCGGCGCAGGGGCAGGCACCCAGACCGGGTCGGGCACGGCCCGGTCCGGCAGGGCCGGCTCGGGTGCGGCCTCGGCGAGCCAGGCCGCCTCGACCGGCCGGGGTGCGACCTCGGGCGTGACGAACGGCTCGGGAGCCACGTCGACGGCCTCGGACGGCAGCGCGTCGACCGGTTCGTCGACCACCGGCGCGGGAGCGACGACCGGCAGGTCGTCGGCCTGCGCGGCGGGGGCGGCGGCGGGGTCCGGTGCCAGCTGTGCCACCACCGGGCCGAGACCGGGGGCGACGACCACGGCACCCGCGGAGGACGGGGCCGGGGTCACGGTCGCGGGAGGGATCGACGGCGGCATCGGCTCGCTCCACGCCGACTGGTCCCAGGCCGCCTGGTCCGAGGGCTCGGCCCCCGGCGCGGCAGGCTCGTCGGTGGCGCCCGTCGGCAGGTCTGCCGGCTCGGGTCCGTCGTCGACCACCGGCGCGAGCCCGTCGCCGGGGTCGGCCGGCAGCTCTTCGACGGGGTCGGCCACCCCGTACGGTGCCACGCTGGGTTCGGCTGCGAGGTCCGCGGCGCTGGGCGCCATGTCGGGCACGACGAAGTCGTCGACCGGGGCTGCCGGGCTGTCGGGCTGTCGGACGTCGAGCGCCGGGGCGGGCGCGGCCGAGGCCCACCCGGCCCGCGGTGCCGGCTCGTCCTGCGCGGCCGGGTCGACCACAGGGACCCAGGTCCGGTCGCGCCGGACGGAGACGACCACGTCGGCGAACTCCACCGCGGCGGAGACGGCGTCCGGCTGGTCGAGCAGCGGTGCTTGGGGCTTGTGCACCGTGACGTCCACGGCGACAGCCGTCGGGTGGGCCAGCGCGGTGGCGGCGATCCGTTCGGCCAGGGTCTCCAGCAGCGCGACCGGCGGGCCGACGAGCACGGCGACGACCTCACCGGCCAGCACCCCGTAGTCCAGGGTGCGGGACAGGTCGTCGTCAGCAGCGGCGGGCCGGGTGTCGGTGTGCACGACGATGTCGACGACGAAACGCTGCCCGTCGCGACGTTCGTGCTCGTGCACGCCGTGGTACCCGTGGGCGGCCAGGCCGCGCAGCTCGATCCGGTCGAGTCCGTCGTCCACGGCCCGGGCGTGCTGCGCCTCAGCCGCCTGTGCCCCTGCCAGCGGTGTTCCGGTCCTCATCGCATCTTCCTGTCGTCGCGTGCGGCCTGCCATGCCCGTGCTACCCGCACGGCGTCGACCGATGATCTCACCTCGTGCACCCGCACCGCCCAGACCCCTGCGGCCGCCGCCAGGGCGCTGACCGCCGCGGTGGCGGCGTCCCGATCCGACGGCGGGCCGTCGGAGCGAGCCAACAGAGTACCCAGGAACCGCTTGCGGCTGGCGCCGACCAGCACCGGGAAACCGTCGGCCATCAGCTGGTCCAGCCCGGCCAGCAGCGGCCAGGCGTGCTGCGGAGTCTTGGCGAACCCCAGCCCCGGGTCGAGCACGACCTGCTGGTCGGCGATCCCCGCGGCCCGCATGGCGTCCACCCGCGCGGCCAGCTCGGCGCGCACCTCGGTGACGACGTCGGCGTACCGGTCGAGGGCGTCCGTCCGGTCGGCGAACCCGCGCCGGTGCTCGCTGTGCTCGGCACCGCCTGTCGGCTCGAGACCGCCCGGCTCGGTCCAGTGGACCAGCTCGTCGGCCACGCGCCTCAGCCGGGTGTGCATCGCGACGTAGGCCACGCCGAGGTCGGCCACCAGCGGGTGCATCCGCGGGTCGGCCAGGCCGCCGGAGACGTCGTTGACCAGCACCGCCCCGGCGCCCACCGCCGCGGCCGCGACGGCCGACCGCATGGTGTCCACGCTCACCGCCACACCGGCCCCGGCCAGCGCGGTCACGACGGGCAGCACCCGTCGCAGCTCGTCGTCCTCGTCGACCCGGCCAGCCCCCGGCCGGGTGGACTCCCCGCCCACGTCGACCAGGTCGGCCCCGTCCGCGACCATGGCCATGCCGTGCGCCACGGCGGCGTCGACGTCCGACCACCGCCCCCCGTCGGAGAACGAGTCCGGGGTGACGTTGAGCACCCCCATGACCAGCGTCCGGTCGACGCACGGCACCCCCACGGGCCCGCCCCGCGGTCGCGTCGACACAGAGGTCTCCATCGCACCGAGAGTAGCTGCCCCGCCCCACGCGTGGCCGGATTCGTCGAGATCTCCACATCACCAGGACCGGTGCGCGCCTCCGGCATGCCGCTGCCGGGGCTCGAGATCCTCCGACCGTGGCCCGGGCGCCGGGCCAGGTCAGCCCCGGCCGTCAGGGCGGCGGGTACGACGGACCAGACCGACCGCGGCGACGACGGTCGCGCCGACCCGCCACAGGCCGTACCAGAAGGCTGCGCCGACCAGTCCGGCCGCGACCGCCCCGCCGACGCCGCCGACCAGGTAGCCGACCAGGGCGCTCAGAGCGGTCAGCACCAGGTGGGCGAGGCCGAGAGCGGCGCTGGCCGTCAGGTCCTCGGTGATGTCCCGCCGTGACGGGAGCAGCGACCTGCCTGCCCGGGCGCGCTCGCTGTCCTGTCGGATCTGGCGCATCCGGGCGCGCATCTCGTCGGGCGTCTCAGGCGGCCTGGCCACGGCCCTACCTCCCCAGCACCAGGCCCATGGCCTCGGCCCGCGTCGCCACGTCGCGCATCGCCCCGCGCACTGCTGACGTCACCGTCCGAGCCCCGGGCTTACGGACACCGCGCATCGACATGCACAGGTGCTCGCACTCGATGACCACGAGCACCCCACGCGGCGCGAGCACGGTGACCAGGGCGTCTGCCACCTGGGAGGTGAGCCGTTCTTGCACCTGGGGTCGCCGGGCGTAGACCTCGACGAGCCGGGCGAGCTTGGACAGCCCGGTGATCCGCCCGTCGTCGCCCGGGATGTACCCGACGTGCGCCATGCCGTGGAACGGCAGCAGGTGGTGCTCGCACATGGAGTGCACGGCGATGTCCTTGACGACCACCATCTCCTGGTGGCCCAGGTCGAAGGTCGTGGCCAGGGCCTGCACCGGGTCGGCGGTCAGGCCGGCGAAGATCTCCGCGCAGGAGCGCGCCACCCGGTCAGGGGTGTCGCGCAGGCCGTCGCGGTCGGGGTCCTCGCCGATGCCGATCAGCAGCTCGCGGACTGCCGCGCGGATCCGGTCCGCGTCCATGGGCCGCGCCGGGCCCGACGGGGCGGTGATGGGGTCGACGTGCTGTCCGTCGGTCACCGGCTCAGAGTACCGGCGCCCGCCGGGTCCCGACCTGGACCGACGGGATCGCCACCCCCGGACTGACCTGCCCTCGGGCCCGCCCGCCCGAGCGACGTTTCCCCGGGGTATCCCGAAGTTCACCCGACAAACCGCCCGTTTGGCGCAATCCGGCACTTATGCTGGCCGGAAGTATGGCCCATACCAGGACATAGCGGGTCGTTCGGGACCCCGGTGAAGGTGGCGAGTGGTGAACGGTACTCACGTTGGTTCGAAGGCTCTCGGCAGGCGGAGCGTCAGGGGCGCGCTCACGGTATCGGTGGCCGCGGTGGCCCTGATGGCCGCCGCCCTGCCGGCACATGCTCAAGCCGACGACTGCAAGCCCGCCGCCGCCTGGACCGAGACGATCCCCGCCGTGGGCCAGCAGACGGTCCTCGTGGACAACCCTGACTACAAGCCGGCGAGAGCGGCCGAGTACAGGACCGTCCACCACGACGCGGTGGTCACCACCACGACGACCTACCTGCGCTACTCGTGGAACCCCGGTGGCCAGGTCCCCGCTGACCAGACGCCTGACGTCACGGGGTCGACCCCCCTGAACACCCCGGGCGACTGGAACGCCAACACTGACAACTACGAGGGCGCCGGCCACGGCACCGACCCGACGAACATCGCCTTCTACGTCGCCAACGGTCAGGGCAACAACGGTTCGTGGTTCTACTGGCGCACCTTCGAGAACAGCCAGACCGTCCCCGCGTGGGACGAAGAGGTGCTGGTGCACGCGGCCGTCCCGGCGCAGGGTGAGCCGAAGATCGAGAAGGTGAACCAGAGCTACAAGCCGGCCTCCAAGGTCGACCACGCAGCTGTCACCTGCACCGCCACCAAGACCACCGCCAAGACCGGCGCCAAGCTGGCGGCGACCGGTGCCAACGTCGGCACCCTGGCGCTCGTCGCCGTAGCCCACACCCTGGTGGGCGCCGCGGTGCCGGTGCTTACGCGTCGTGGGCTGGCCGCCGGCCGCGACTGACTCCTCCCCCAGAGGGGAGAGACCGCACCCTGCGGTCTCTCCCCTCTGGTCGTCCGTACCCAGGCCTCACGTCGGCCCGGACACCTCAGGCGCACCCCGTCGCCTGGTAGGTCCGGACACCCTGGCACGTGCTTGCCCGAGCATGACCGGCCTCGGCCCCCGCCAGGTCGCCCGCAGGGACCGCCGTCATTCTCCACGGCCTGGACGAACAGTCCGCCAGCACCTCGTGGACTTTTCCCCAGAAGCATCACCATCACCCGACAAACCGCGCATTAAGCGCCATTCGGCCTCTGAACTTGCCTCATCGTTTCACCGCAGTACGGTGTGTCCATTATGACTCCGACGAAGGCGGGCGAAGTGACGAGTACGCGAGTGGGCCCGAGGGTCCTCAGCAGCAAGAGAGTCAGGGGCGCTCTCCTCGCGTCGGTGGGCGCGGCCGTCCTGCTCGCTGCGGGCGGGACGTTGGCCGCAGCACTGGACGTCAACAACATGGCGGTCCTGAACGGCGACCCGATCACCTGCACCGAGGTGGCCAACGACCCCCTCCAGACCGATCCGCCGTTCGCCGCAGGCGGCAGCGGCACGACGGGCGGGGTGCACTGGGACTTCAACGACGCCGAGCGGAGCCTCGAGGTCACCTTCCTCCCCGCCTACGACCCGTCGTCCAGCTACCGCTACATCGTCGTCAAGATCAACAACGAGTTCGCGGTCTGCGACCTCGGACGCAAGGCTGTGGTCGGCGATGTCGTGGATCTCACCAGCACCGACGAGATCTCGGCCATCTCCTGGATCAAGCTGCAGGAGGGCGACGACCCTGAGGCCACGCAGACGCCGACGCCGACCCCGACGACCACCCTGCCCGAGGAGACGGAGCCTCCGACTCCGACACCGACCCCGACGACCACCCTGCCTGAGGCCACACCGAGCGAGACGCTCGAGGATCCCGACCCCACGTCGTCGACCTCGATGCTGCCGATCGGTGACCCGGCCGACCCGGCGTCGAGCGCTGGCGCCTCGACCACGGCGTCCGGTTGGGCCAGCCTGGCCGCTACCGGTGCCGGAGCCCGCACCATCGGCATCCTCACCGGCATCCTGGTCCTGGCTGGTGTCACGGCGACGCTGATCGCCCGCCGCAACATGGCCAGCCGCGCCTGACCTTCGTCACCCAAGAGGGAGAGACCGTCACGGTCTCTCCCTCTTGTCGTCGTCGAAGCGTCTGTCACCGGGTTGCCAGCCCGTCTCGGCAGCTTCTCGGTGCAGTGTGCGACAATGGTCTCGAAGGGCTGCGCGATCCCGCGCGCCCCGCGTCGTGGAGATCCCCCCGGATTGCTGGCGGCGGACCCAGACCATGCCCTGAGAGGCCTTTTCCTGATGACATCGTTCGCTGATCTCGCACTGCCCGCTGCCCTCGTCCGAGTGCTGGCTGACCAGGGCATCGAGACTCCTTTCCCCATCCAGACTGCCACCCT
The DNA here is from genome assembly GCA_031556715.1 of Cellulomonas sp. Taxonomy (GTDB): domain Bacteria; phylum Actinomycetota; class Actinomycetes; order Actinomycetales; family Cellulomonadaceae; genus Cellulomonas. The sequence goes on along the minus strand of JAVBSR010000069.1, from coordinate 1,164 downwards.
GCCTGACTCCCTGGCGGGCAGGGACGTGCTGGGGCGTGGCCGCACCGGCTCTGGCAAGACGCTGGCGTTCGCGCTGCCGACCGTGGCCCGGCTGGCCGCGAGCGGGACGCGCCGTCGTCCTGGACGACCGCGCGCCCTGGTGCTGTGCCCGACCCGCGAGCTGGCCAACCAGATCGACGCCACGATGGCGCCGGTCGCCCATGCTCTCGGTCTGACCACCAGGACCATCTTCGGCGGTGTCTCGCAGTCGCCCCAGGTGGCGGCGCTGGAGGCGGGCGTCGATGTCGTCATCGCCTGCCCCGGCCGCCTGGAGGACCTGCTCAAGCAGCGGGTGCTCACGCTGGACGCGATCGAGATCACCGTGCTGGACGAGGCCGACCACATGGCGGACCTCGGGTTCCTGCCCGGCGTGAAGCGGATCATGGACGCCACCCCCACGGTGGGTCAGCGGATGCTCTTCTCCGCCACCCTGGACAACGGTGTCGACCAGCTGGTCAAGCGCTACCTGTCGAACCCGGTCCGTCACTCGGTGGACGAGGCCGCCGCCCCGCCGCCGCAGATGACGCACCACATCCTGGCTGTGCAGGACGCTGACGCGAAGCGGCGGGTCGTCGAGCAGCTGGCCTCGGGGACTGGTCGCCGGGTGCTGTTCATGCGGACCAAGCACCAGGCCAAGAAGCTGGCCAAGCAGCTGACGGCCGCTGGCATCCCGGCGGTCGACCTGCACGGGAACCTCGGGCAGAACGCCCGGGAGCGGAACCTGGCGGCTTTCTCCTCGGGTTCCGTCAAGGTGCTGGTGGCCACGGACATCGCTGCCCGCGGCATCCACGTGGACGACATCGAGCTGGTCGTGCACGTCGACCCGCCCGCGGAGCACAAGGCGTACCTGCACCGCTCTGGCCGCACCGCACGGGCCGGCTCCGAGGGTGTGGTCGTGACCGTGATGCTGCCGGAGCAGACCGGCGACATGCGCGACCTGGCCCGCAAGGCCCGCATCACTGCCCGTCCGACTCCGACCAAGCCGGGCGACCCGACCGTGACGTCCCTGGTGGGCGACGTCGCCGCCTACGTGAAGCCCGCCGCCCCCGCCCCGGCGCAGGCGCCCGCACGCCAGCCCGGCTCCGGCCGGGGTTCGCGCCGCCGCGGCGCGGCCCAGGCCGGCCG
>JAVBSR010000029.1:0-30654 GCA_031556715.1 Cellulomonas sp. | reverse complement strand
GACGATGTGCGGGCCGCGCAACCCCCGCGCCACTTCCAGCACATAGGCCCGGATGCGGTCACCGTGGGCGTACTTCTCGCCGGGTACCTGCTCGTGGGCGGGCAGCACCGCCTCGGTGCCGCCGAGGTCGACCTGGACGGTGCGCGGGTCACGACCCTGCTGGACCACCCCGCCGACGACCTCACCCTCCCTGCCCTTGAACTGGCCGAGCACCTGGTCGTCCTCGGCGTCGCGCAGCCGCTGCACGATGACCTGCCGGGCCGTGGCGGTGGCGATCCGGCCGAAACCCTCGGGGGTGTCGTCGAACTCCTCCCCGACCGGCTCCCCCACCGTGTCGGGGTCGTCCTCGTCGGCCACCGGCCCGGCCTCGCGCGCCCAGACCGTGACGTGCCCGGACCGGCGGTCCAGCTCGACCCGGGCATGGTGCAGCGCCCCCGGGGTGTGCTGGTAGGCCGACAGCAGGGCCTGCTCGATGGCACCGACCAGCAGGTCCAGCGCGATCCCCCGTTCGTGCTCGACCAGACGCAACGCCTGCATGTCGATGTCCATCAGTCCTCCACCTCGTCAGCGCCGGTCGCATCCAGCCCGGCCAGGTCCACCTCGACCCGCGCCTCACGCAGGTCGGTCAGCATGACACGTTCGGGGGCCAGCTCTTTCGGGCGACGGCCCTTGACAGCTGGGGCGGACGGCACGACCACCAGGGCGTCGTCGGTCACCTCGACCAGCCGTCCGGTGACGTCCGGGCCGACGGTCGTACGGACCGTCACCCGACGTCCCAGGTGACGGCGCAGCTGGCCAGGCCTGGTCAACGGTCGGTCGGTGCCCGGGCTGGTCACCTCCAGGGTGTAGGCACCCAGCGTCGAGTCACGGGCGTCCAGCGCCGCCGAGACCGGCTGGCTCACGGCCTCGACACGGTCCAGCCCGAGCGGCTGGTCGTCGTCGTCCCGCAGGTCCACCGTGACGACCACGACGACCCGTCCGCCCCCGGTGCGCACCACGACCTCGTCGAGCACCAGCCCGCACGCGGCGACGACGGGAGCGAGCAGCGCCCGCAGGTCCTGCTCGACCACTGCCACAGCCTCCTCCTTCGCCCGTGCACCTGGACGCAGCCTAGCTAACCCACAGGCCGGTGACCGACTCGGCGGCCAAGAGATGGCAGGATCGTCCTTGATGAACAGCGGGCGTGTCTCCAGTGCCGGTACGCAGGCAAGGCCTTCGCGACGTGTGCCGTCGCCGGGCGGAGCTCAGTCGCGCCGACGGTACGGCCAGAGCCAGCACCGGACACCGGCAGCCGGTCGCACACCTCTGGGGTACCAGGGCCGTGGCGCTCGGCGTGACCGGATCCATGCTCCGGTGCGCGCCGCGCTGCTCATGGTGTGCGCCCTCGCCCTGGTCGGCTGCGGGCTGCGCCTCGACACCTCGGACGCCGGTCCGCCGTCGCCCGGTCCGTCCGAGCAGGCCAGGGCCCGGACCGTCGCCGACGCCCTGGCGCTGGCCGACGCCGCCTCCGCCTTGAGCCCGACCGCCGGCGACACCCTGGCGCCCGTGCTGGACGATCTCGCCGCGTTCAGCACCGCGCACGCCGAGGCGCTCGGCGGTGTCTACGACCCGGGGCTGCCCACCCCCAGCGCCACCACACCGTCCCCGCGGCCGGTACCCACCGCGCCCGAGCTGCTCGACCAGCTCGCGGCGGCCACGATCACGGCCGCGACCGACACCGACTGGGTGGACGACCCAGACCTGGCACGGGTGCTCGGCTCGGTCGCCACCTCGCGCGGCGAGCTGACCATGCGGCTCGCCGAGGCGCTCGGCGTCGAGACACCCGCCGTCGAGACACCCAGCACGGTGCCGGCAACGCCTGACGCCGACCAGCCTGGTGCCACGCCGTCTGGTGCCACGCCGTCTGCTGCCACCTCGGCCGCTGCCACGCCGTCTGCGACCGACGCCGCCTCGTCCGGCCTGGTGTCCGTCTCGGCTCTGGCCCTGGCCCATGACCAGGCTGGGTACGCCTTCGAGGTGGTGGCCGCCAAGGCCCCGGTCCAGACGGTCGCCGACCCGGCCGCGACCGGTCCCGACCTGCGCGGCACAGCCGAGGCTGCCGCCCGGGCCCACCGCGCCCAGGCCACCGTCTGGGCGCAGGCCGGAGGCATCGACGGCACCACCGCCGACCCCCGCCGCAGCCAGTACCAGCTGCCCGGGAACCTGGACGACCCGACGACGGCCCGCGCCCTGGCTGTCTCCCTCGAGCAGGCCGTCGCGCAGGCCGCATCGGCCGCCCTGGCCAGCGCCGACCCCGGTGCCCGCGCCGACCTGCTCGCCGACCTGCGCACGGCCAGCGCCGCAGCCACCAGCTGGGGCGCCGACCCCGATCCGCTCCCGGGCCTGTCGTCAGCACCGGCCCCCAGCCCGTCGCCGACACCCTGACCGGTCGGCAGCGACACGACGCCGACAGACGCAGCCAGGCACCTCCCTGAAGCTGGCTGCTGGGGCTAGTCCCGACGGGCCGGGTCGTCGCCCAGCCTGGTCACCGATCTGACAGCAGCACCTCGACGCGGGTGGCCACGACGTCGGCCACCTCGGAGAGGCGGACCTGGACGGCCTCGCCGACGCGGGGTCGGACCTCGACGACACCCGAGGCCAGACCCTTGCCGACGACGACCACCAGCGGGACACCCAGCAGCTCGGCATCAGCGAACTTCACGCCGGGTGAGACCTTGGGACGGTCGTCGTAGAGCACCTCGATGCCGCGGGCCGACCAGTCGGCGGCCAGGTGCTCAGCGGTGGAGAACACCTCGGCGTCCTTGCCGGTGGCGACGAGGTGCACGTGCGCCGGGGCGACACCGGCGGGCCAGGCCAGGCCCTTGTCGTCGTGGTGCGCCTCGGCCAGGGCGGCCAGCACCCGGGTGACGCCGATGCCGTAGGACCCCATGGTGACCACCTGGGACTTGCCGTTGGCGTCCAGCACGGTCAGGCCCAACGCCTGGGCGTACTTGCGGCCCAGCTGGAAGATGTGACCGATCTCGATACCCCGGGCCAGCTCCAGAGGCCCGGACCCGTCGGGGGCGGGGTCTCCGGCTCGGACCTCGGCGGCCTCGATGGTGCCGGAGCCGGTGAAGTCACGACCGGCGACCAGGTCGAGCACGTGCTTGCCCACCTCGTCGGCGCCGGTGATCCACCGGGAGCCCGGCACGACCCGCGGGTCCAGCAGGTAGCGCACCGCCGTGTCGGGGTCGGGCGCGTTCGGCCCCAGCACACGCGGGCCGATGTACCCGCGCACCAGCTCGGGGTGAGCGGCGAAGTCCGCGTCGCCGGCCACGTCGACCTCGGCCGGTGCCGCGGCGGCCTCGAGCCGTTTCATGTCGACCTCGCGGTCGCCGGGCAGCCCGATGACCACGACCTCGCGTTCCCCGGTGGGTTGGCTCAGCGTCACGACGACGTTCTTCAGCGTGTCGGCTGCGGTCCACGGCCGGTCGCCGCGCGGGTACCGGGCGTTGACCAGGTCGACCAGGGCATCGATCGTCGGGGCGTCCGGGGTGGGTTCGACGTGCGCCGCGGGAGCGTCAGCCCAGTCCAGCGACGGCGGCACCGGGGTGGTGACTGCCTCGGCATTGGCGGCGTACCCGCCCGGCGAGCGCACGTAGGTATCTTCGCCGATGGGGGTGGGGGTGAGGAACTCCTCCGACCGGGAGCCGCCCATCGCACCGCTCATGGCCGAGACGACGACGTACTCCAGGCCGAGCCGGTCGAAGATCCGCCGGTACGCCGCACGCTGGTCGTCGTAGGCGCGGGCCAGGCCGGCGTCGTCGAGGTCGAAGGAGTAGGCGTCCTTCATGACGAACTCGCGCCCACGGATCAGGCCGGCCCGGGGCCGGGCCTCGTCGCGGTACTTGGTCTGGATCTGGAACAGCACCAGCGGCAGGTCCTTGTACGACGAGCACATGTCCTTGACCAGCAGGGTGAACATCTCTTCGTGGGTGGGCGCCAGCAGGTAGTCGTTGTCGCGCCGGTCTTTCAGCCGGAACAGGTTGGGTCCGTACTCGGCCCACCGCCCGGTCTCCTCGTACGGCTCGCGGGGCAGCAGTGCCGGGAAGTGCACCTCCTGGGCCCCGGCAGCCTCCATCTCCTCACGGACCACCTGCTCGACCTTGCCCAGCACCCGCAGGCCGAGCGGCAACCACGTGTAGATCCCCGGGGCGGCGCGGCGGATGTATCCGGCCCTCACCAACAACCTGTGGCTGGCGACCTCGGCGTCGGCCGGGTCTTCGCGCAGCGTGCGGACGAACAAGGTGGACAGGCGCAGGAGCATGGCAGGAAGCCTACCGACGTCCGGCAGCTCCGACGACGCCCGGCAGGCAGGACGACCGTCGCAGGCGGAACGCCCGGCGCAGAGACGCCCGACCCGCCTGGCCGCTGCCGGCCTCGGTGCTCAGGTGACCACGCCGACGGTCTGCCACCGGCCCCGAGATCCGCGCCGGAGCACCGTGACGAAACGGTGTGGCCGCCGGCGCCGGGCGGCAGTGCCAGGATGGGCTCGTGCCAGAGCTGCCCGAGGTCCAGGGTCTCGCGGCCTTCCTCACCGGACGGGCCGGCGGGCGTCGCATCGACAGCATCGAGGTCGGGGCGCTCAATGCGCTGCGCACCGTGGCGCCGGCGCCGGCCGACCTCGTCGGGACCCAGGTGCGCGACGTGGTGCGGCACGGCAAGTGGCTGGACCTGACGGCCTGCGTCGACGAGCCCGCGGCCGGGGTCGACGTCCGCCTGCACCTGGTGTGGCACCTGGCGAAGGCGGGCTGGGTGCGCTGGTCGGACAGGTTGTCGACCACACCGGTGCGCCCGGGCCGCTCCCCGGTCGCGCTGCGGGTGCGGCTGGACGACGGTTCCGGTTTCGACCTCACCGAGGCCGGCACCCGCCGACGCCTGGCGGTCCACGTGGTCACCGACCCCGACCAGGTGCCGGCGGTGGCGACGCTCGGCGTCGAGCCCCTCGGCCCCGGGTTCACCCGGGACCGGTTCGCCGCCCTGCTGACGGCCCGCAACCAGCAGGTCAAGGGCCTGCTGCGCGACCAGTCGCAGATCGCCGGCATCGGCAACGCCTACTCCGACGAGATCCTGCTGGTGGCCCGGACCAGTCCCTTCGCCCTCACGGCGACCATGCCCTCCGACCAGGCCGACCGCGTCTTCGAGGCGGTCGGCACCGTGCTGGCCGAGGCTGTCGCCCTGTCGTCGGGGCGCCCGGCTGCCGACCTCAAGGACGCCAAGCGCCGCGGGATGCGGGTGCACGGTCGTACCGGTCAGCCGTGCCCCGGCTGGGACGGCACCCCGTGCGGTGACACCGTCCACGAGGTGAGCTTCGCCGACTCGTCGTTGCAGTACTGCCCGACCTGCCAGACCGGCGGCAGACCCCTGGCAGACCGCCGGATGTCACGGCTGCTGCGCTAGCTATGGTGTCTCGGGCGGGTGTCGGCCGCGCCGACGTGGCGACCGGAAGCAGCACGACACCCCCGAGCGTCAGGCTCAGAGCTGGACGGTGGCGTAGGTGCCGACCTGACGGAAGCCGACGGCGAGGTACGCGGCGATGGCCCGCGTGTTGTACGAGTTCACGTACAACGAGATGACGGGATCCGCAGTGGCGCGGCCCTGCTCAACGACGGCAGCCATCCCCGGTTCGGACAGTCCCGCTCCCCGCCGGTCCGGAGCCACCCACACGCCCTGCACCTGGCTGACGCCGAACCCTGACACGGCCAGCTCGGCCTTGAAGATGACCCTGGGCCGGCCGTGGTCGGCCTCGACCCGCACGAACGACCGGCCCTGCGCGATGAGGGTGCGCACGCGGGTGGTGTACCCGGCGCCGCCGCCCGTCATCGGCGAGTAGCCGACCTCTTCGGTGAACATGTTCACGCAGGCCGGCAGGACGATGTCGAGCTCGTCGGTCCGGGAGCGACGCACCGTCGGGTCGGCGCCGATGAGCGGTGGTCGGTCGATGACCATCGACGGCTGCTCGGGTCGCACGTCCCGCGCCACCAGCCCGCCCTCGGCACTCACCCGCTCCCACAGGTCCATGACCAGCTCGGTCGGACCCACCAGCGACGAGTACGCGCGGCGCCGCTGCACGGCCAGGCCGGCGAAGGCCGCCATCGCCCGGGTGCGGGTCTTGGCGTCGAGGCCGGGGGCGATCGGCACCAGGTTGGCGCTGACCAGGCAGGCCGCGAGCAGCTGGCCGTCCTCGGCGTAGCCCCACAGCTGGTTGGTGTTGCGAGCCAGCCCGTTCTGGGCGGCGGGCAGCAGACGTTCCGAGGCGTGACCCTACGCGACAGGGTCGGCGGCGCACAGACTCAGTGCCTCAGGCACGTCGCGGTCACCGAGCACCTGGGCGCCAGGCCGCAGGCTGGGACGTGCACCCAGCATCGTCATGGCATCAGTCTGCCCCAGGTTGTGAGCGTCGGCCCCCCGAAACCCCCGATCCGACCAATACCGACCACGGGGTCTCAGCGGACGAGGACCTGCGGCCCGACCTGGCCCGACTCGTCCTGGGGCATGGTGGCGGCGAGCCGCTCGGCCTCGGCGATCAGCGTGGCCACGATGCGCGACTCCGGCACGGTCGCGACAACCTCACCCTTGACGAAGATCTGCCCCTTGCCGTTGCCGGACGCGACGCCGAGGTCAGCTTCGCGGGCCTCACCAGGACCGTTGACGACACAGCCCATGACGGCCACCCGCAGCGGCACGGTCAGGCCGGCCAGCCCTTCGGTCACCTGCTCGGCCAGCGTGTACACGTCGACCTGGGCCCGGCCGCACGATGGGCACGACACGATCTCCAGCCGGCGCGGCCGCAGGTTCAGCGACTGCAGGATCGCGATGCCGACCTTCACCTCTTCGACCGGGGGGGCAGACAACGACACCCGGATGGTGTCGCCGATGCCCTGCGACAGCAGGGCACCGAAGGCCGTGGCCGACTTGATGGTGCCCTGGAACGCCGGCCCGGCCTCTGTCACACCCAGGTGCAACGGCCAGTCGCCCCGTTCGGCCAGCAGCTGGTAGGCCCGCACCATGACCACCGGGTCGTTGTGCTTCACGGAGATCTTGAAGTCGTGGAAGTCGTGCTCCTCGAACAGCGACGCCTCCCACACGGCGGACTCCACCAGCGCTTCCGGCGTGGCCTTGCCGTACTTGGCCAGCAGCCGCGGGTCCAGCGACCCGGCGTTCACCCCAATGCGCAACGACACGCCTGCGTCGGCGGCGGCCCGGGCGATCTGCTTCACCTGGTCGTCGAACTGGCGGATGTTGCCCGGGTTGACCCGCACCGCGGCGCACCCGGCGTCGATGGCGGCGTACACGTACTTCGGCTGGAAATGGATGTCGGCGATGATCGGGACAGAGCTGGACCGGGCGATCCTCGTCAGAGCGGCGGCGTCGTCGGCGCTGGGCACCGCGACCCGGACGATGTCGCATCCCGCCGCGGTCAGCTCGCCGATCTGCATCAAGGTGGCGTCCGCGTCGGCCGTCGGCGTGGTGGTCATCGACTGGACGCTGACCGGCGCGTCCCCGCCGACCTCGACCTGGCCGACCCTGATCTTGCGGCTGGGTCGGCGCGGCACGAGGGTCTGCGGAACGGACGGCATCCCGAGGGCGACGGTAGCTGGCACCCGACTATTCTCGCACCACGCGTGCCCGCACCGACGCGCGGTTCCGCCAGTGGTGGGCGATATTCACCGGTTCGCCACGACCTCCCCACCGACGCCGCGCGTCAGGCTCAGGTGAACCGCACCGGGTTGACGATGTCAGCCCATATCAGCATCACACCCATGACGGCGAAGAGCGCGAACACCGCGTAGCCGATCGGGACCAGACGAGCGCTGTCCGCCGGTCGGTCAGGTCCGCCGGACGAGCCGGTCGTCCGGCTGGGGTCGGCCGACCCGGTCGGGGCCGCGGACGGCCGCGGCGCCGCTGTGCCGCGCAGACGTGACACCTGCCGGCGGGCGCCCTCCCACAGCGCCGCCGCGATGTGCCCGCCGTCCAGCGGCGGCAGCGGGATCAGGTTGAACACGAACAGCGAGACGTTCAGCGCCGCGAGCAGCTGCAGCAGCATCCAGACTCGGTCGGACGTGGTGATGGAACCGCCCTCGACCGAGGTGGTCTCCCCCGCGACCCGGCCGACACCGACGATGCTCAGCACCGACTCCGCGCCCCGGTCCTCCCCGTGGATCGTCCGGTCGGCCACCGCCCAGACCTCCTGCGGCAGCCTGACGACGATGCCACCGACCTGCCACGCCATCGACCCGACCGTCTCCGGCACCTTCCAGACCGGTGGCCGCACCGTCTCCGTGGTCGACCCGATCCCGATGTAGCCCGACGTGGTCACCGCTGCGTCCGAACCGGCCGGGACGACGGCACCGTCAGCGTCCCGGGCCACCTTTTCGACAGCCACCTGCAGCGTCATGGTCTGCCCGTCGCGTTCGACCACGACCGGAACCGGACCCGACGAGGCCCGGATGGCAGCCGACAGGTCGTCCCAGCTGCTGACCTCCTGCCCGTCCCAGGACTCGATCGTGTCGCCCGACCGCAGCCCCGCGGCCTTGGCCGGCGCCGGAGCCGCATCGGCCCGGCACTCGGTCTGGGCCGAGGTCAAGATGCAGTCGGCTACGGACGAGACGGTGGTCGTCGACGTCGGCAGGCCGATGCCGACCATCGCGATACCCAGGAGCACCGTGGCCAGGACCAGGTTCATCACCGGTCCGCCGAACATCACGACCAGCTTCTTGGGCACCGACAGCCGGTAGAACGCCCGGTGGTCCTCCCCCGGGCGGATCTCCTCGGCGCTGGCGTCCCGCGCTTCGGCCGACATCCGACCCCACCAGGTGGTGGGTTTCTTCGCGCCGACCGCCTCGTTGGTCGGGTACATGCCGACGAGACGGACGTACCCGCCGAGCGGGATCCACTTCAGGCCGTACTCGGTCTCGCCCTTGGTCTTCGACCAGACCGTGGGGCCGAAGCCGATCATGTACTGGCTGACCCGGACGCCGAACTTCTTGGCCGGGACCATGTGCCCGATCTCGTGCAGCCCGATCGACACCAGGACGCCGACGATCATGATGACGACCCCGACGATGTACGCCACGACCTCCATAGGCCCCTCCTCCTTCGCCGACACCATTGTGCCTGCTCTGCTGAGAACTACATCGGTCCACCAGCGCCACGGCGGAGGATCGGCGCGAGAACAGCCCCTACGACGACCGGCCCCCCGGAGGGCGGAAGTACTCGTTCGCAGCCTTCGTGAAGACGAGCAGGAGGCACGCCACCGCGGCGACCAGCACCACGACGAGCCCCAGGCTCTTCCCGGCGCTGAAGACCGTCAGGGCCAGGAGGAGCCCGACGATGCCGCAGCCGACCACGACCGCGTACACCGTGCGCCCCCAGGCCGTCCCGCGCAGCAGCAGCCCGCTCACCGGGGTCATCACCAGCGCGACGCCGAGGATGACCAGCCAGCGGCGCAGATCGGCGTCGTAGGCGTTCGACACCCGGACCAGCGCTGTGAGGAACGCCAGCGCCCCCCCGACCACCCCGGCGAACGCCACGGTCGCCACAGAGAACGGCCGGTGTCCCTGCACCGACAGCCCCGACACCTCGGCCTGGAGGGTCGGTGCGGCTGCGACCTTCGGCTGCTGCCCACCCAGACGGGGCCGCACCAGCGTCGACGGCCGGGCGGGCACGCGTCCGGGACGCGAGACCGGCGGCCGGTCGGCCACGGCGCGCCGGGCATGAGCCGCCTCCTGCCGACGGCGCCGCTGCACCGCCCACACCTGGGTGACCAGGACCGCGACCAGAGCCAGCAGGAACATGATGGTGGCCAGCACGTTGGCCTGCGCGGGGATGCCCTTCTGGTGGGAGGTGTAGACGAACATCGGGAAGGTCTTCACCGACCCGGCGTTGAGGTTCGTCACGATGTAGTCGTCGAACGACAGGCTGAACGACAGCAGCGCGGCCGCTCCGATCCCCGGCAGCAGCAACGGGAAGGTCACCCGCCAGAACGCTGCCAGCGGGGAGGCGTACAGGTCGGCCGCAGCCTCCTCCAGCGCCGGGTCCAGGCTGGCCACCCGGGCCTTGACGGTGACCACGACGAAGCTGATGCAGAACATCACGTGCGCGGCCACGATGGTCCAGAAACCGTAGGTGGCCCGCACCAGCAGGAACTGCGCCGCCAGAGCCGAACCGAGCACGATCTCAGGTGTCGACATCGGCAGGAACACCAGCAGGTTCACCGCCGACCGGCCGCCGAACCGGAACCTGACCAGCCCGACGGCCAGCAAGGTGCCCAGCGCGGTGGCCGCGATCGTCGCGACCGCGCCCACCTGCAACGAGGTGCTGAACGACTCGCACACCCGGGGCGCACCGCACGGGTTGGCCCAGTTGTCCCAGGTGAAGCCGTTCCAGACGATGTTGGACTTGAAGTAGTCGTTGAAGCTGAACGCGACCGTGTAGCCGATCGGTACCAGCAGGTAGACGAACGCGACCGCGGTGAACACCGGGATGATCGCGTCGCCCAGGCGCAGGCGGCGCCGACGCACAGCCGACGGCGGGCTGCCCGGGGTGACGGTCGAGGTGGCCGTCGCGGTGACGGTCGGGGTCGCGGTCACAGCAGGTCCTCCGTTCCCGACCGGCGCACGTACGTGATGACCAGGAGCAGGATGACCACCATGAGGATCGCGGACAGCGCCGTGGCCGTCGGGTAGAACTGGTTGGTGAACCGCGCGTCGATGACCTGACCGATCATCTGGGCGTTCGTGCTGTTGCCGAGCAGCGAGGAGTTGACGTAGTCACCGGACGCCGGGATGAACACCAGCAAGGTCCCGGACACCACGCCGGGCAGGGACAGGGGGAAAGTCACCTTGCGGAACGTCGTGAACGGCGAGGCGTACAGGTCGGCACCGGCCTCCAGCATCCGCAGGTCGAGCCGCCCCAGGTTGGCGAAGATCGGCAGCACCATGAACGGCAAGAAGCTGTAGACCAGGCCCCAGACCACCGCGAACGGGGTCGCGCTCAGCCGTCCGTCGTCCGGCAGGATGTGCCACCACTGCAGCGCGCTGACGACGGGGCCCTGGTCGGCCAGGATCTGCCGCCACGCCCAGGTACGCAGGATGAACGAGGTGAAGAACGGCGCCACGACCATCACCAGGAGCAGACCCTGCAGCAGCGGTCGTGTCCGGGCCCGCACCGCGATGCCGTAGGCCACCGGGTACCCGATGGCCAGGGCGAACAGCGTGGCGATAGCGGCGAACCCGAACGAGCGCAGCAGAGGCCGCCAGAACTGGCTGAGCGCGTCACCGTAGTTCTGCCAGTGCATGGCGAAGGCGTACTGGCCGTGCTCCGCACCCTCGACCGGCACTTTCAGGCTGGTCACCAGCAGCAGGAGGACCGGTATGAGGAAGAACAGGAACAGGTAGGCCAGTCCAGGCCCGAGCAGCCACCACTGCTGTCCTGACCGGGCCTTGACCTGCGGTCTGCGGGCGGCCGACCCGCCGCCGCCGAGGCCGGCCAGCAGGCTCACGACTCACCTTCCAGGTCGGCCCCCTCGGCGAGGTCTTCGTCGCCGTCGAGGCCGAAGGTGTGCTCGACCTCCCAGACCAGGCTGACCTGCGCGCCGAGGTCGACCGGCGGTTCGCTGGCCAGGTTCTGGGCGAACACGCCGAAGGTGCCGAAACCTGCCACCTCCACCTGGTACTGGGTGCTGACCCCCATGAACGACACGTCGGTGACGGTGCCAGGGCCGATGAGGTTGTGCCCCTGCGGGGCCTGCTGGTCGCCGGCCAGCAGACGGATCTTCTCCGGCCGCACCCCGACGAGCACCCGGCCTGAAGTACGCACGGCCCGGTCGCGGGGCACGGCGAACGACGTGCCGTCCACCTGGACCACGACCCGGTCGCCGTCGGTACCGGTGACCGTGCCGGGCAGCAGGTTGGACTGGCCGAGGAAGTTGGCGACGAACGCGGTGTGCGGCTGCGAGTAGAGCTCTTCCGGCGGGCCGATCTGCTCGACCCGGCCGTGGTTCATCACCGCGACCCAGTCGGCCATGGTCATGGCCTCTTCCTGGTCGTGGGTGACGTGCACGAAGGTCAGCCCGACCTCGGTCTGGATGCGCTTGAGCTCGAGCTGCATCTGCTTGCGCAGCTTCAGGTCCAGGGCCCCCAGCGGCTCGTCCAGCAGGAGCACCTGCGGCCGGTTGACCAGGGCGCGGGCCAGCGCCACCCGCTGCGCCTGCCCGCCGGACAGCTGGCCCGGCCGGCGGCTGCCCAGGTGGCCCATCTCGACCAGCTCCAGCGCGTCGGCCACCTTCGAGGCCAGCCCTTCGACCCGCCGGCGACGCAGCCCGAACGCGACGTTCTCGGCGACGGTCAGGTGCGGGAACAGCGCGTAGCTCTGGAACACCGTGTTGACCGGGCGACGGTGGGCCCGCACCCGTGTCATGTCCGCCCCGCCGATGGTCACCGAGCCGGCAGTCGGCTGCTCCAGGCCCGCCACCATGCGCAGGGTCGTCGTCTTGCCGCATCCCGACGGACCGAGCAGGGCGACGAACTCTCCCGGCTCGATCCTCAGGTCGAGGTCCTCGACGGCGACGAACGAGCCGAACTCCTTGCGGATCCCCGCCAGTTCGAGGGCTGGCGTCTGCTCAGGCACCGACGACCTCGCCGCCCACGGCCGCCTCCTGCGGTACTGACCGAAGAACGGGACTCATGGCAATCCTCTCGCAGGCAGCAACGACACCGGTGCGACAGTCCAGCGACGCCGATCCGATCTCTGCGGGCGAAACTTCGCAATCCGGGCCGATACTAGAACATGCACAGGGCACGGCGGTACATCGGAGGTCCCCAGCAGGTCCCTTGCGCCGACCGCCCCCGAACCGGCACGATCGCGCCATGACCACCGTGTCCCGGCGCTCGCGCGAGGCGACGGCCAGGGCGATCGTCGAGCACCACGACTGGGGAACTCCATGACCGACCAGAGCACCACCCGCCGGGGCACTGCCTGGGCCGACGCCGCCCGGGCCCACCTGTGGCCGCACTTCACCTCGGCCGCCTGGTGGGCCGACGACGTCCCGGTCATCGTCCGGGGCTCGGGCCACCAGATCTGGGACGCTCAGGGCAAGGAGTACCTCGACGCCCTGGCCGGGCTGTACGTCGTGCAGGCGGGCCACGGCCGCGCCGAGCTGGCCGCCGCCGCCGCCAGGCAGGCCGAACAGCTGGCCTTCTTCCCCCTGTGGTCGTTCGCCCACCAGCCGGCGATCGAGCTGGCCGAGCGCCTCGCCCAGTACGCGCCCGGTCCGCTGGACCACGTGTTCTTCACCACCGGCGGCGGCGAGGCCGTGGAGTCGGCCATGAAGCTGGCCAAGCAGTACTGGTCGGTGCGCGGCAGGCCAGGCAAGACCAAGGTGCTCTCCCGGGCGGTCGCCTACCACGGCACCACCCACGGCGCGCTGTCCCTGACCTCTCTGCCCAGCATCAAGACGATGTTCGAGCCGCTGGTGCCTGGAGCGATCAAGGTAGCCAACACCAACATCTACCGGGCTGACGAGACGCTGCGCGACGACCCGAAGGCCTTCGGCCTGTGGGCTGCCAACCGGGTGGCCGAGGCGATCGAGGTCGAAGGGCCCGAGACGGTCGCTGCTGTCTTCGTCGAGCCGGTGCAGAACGCCGGCGGCTGCTTCCCGCCGCCCCCCGGGTACTTCGACCGGCTGCGCGAGATCTGCGACGCCTACGACGTGCTGCTCGTCTCCGACGAGGTGATCTGCGCCTTCGGACGGGTCGGGGAGATCTTCGCCTCGGCCGAGTTCGGCTACCAGCCGGACATCATCACCTGCGCCAAGGGCATGACCTCCGGCTACTCGCCGCTCGGCGCGATGATCGTCTCGGACGAGGTGTACGAGCCGTTCGCCGACGGGACGGAGACCTTCCTGCACGGCTACACCTTCGGCGGGCACCCGGTGTCGTGCGCGGTGGCGATGGCCAACCTCGACGTCTTCGAGTCTGAGAAGCTCGTCGACCACGTGCACGAGCACGGCCCGGCCTTCCGGACCGCCCTGGAGAAGCTGCTCGACCTGCCCATCGTCGGTGACGTGCGCGGTGCCGGCTTCTTCTACGGCATCGAGCTGGTCAAGGACAAGGCCACCCGCGAGACGTTCACCGAGGCCGAGTGCGACCGGGTGCTGAAGAGCTTCGTCTCCCCCGCCCTGTTCGAGGCGGGCCTGTACTGCCGGGCGGACGACCGCGGTGACCCGGTGATCCAGCTGTCGCCGCCGCTGACCGTGGGCCCGGCCGAGTTCGACACGATGGAGCGCATCCTGCGCGACGTCCTGACGCGGGCGTGGGACCTGCTGTGACCGACCCGCGGCGTCTCTCGTTGTGGTGGGACCAGGTTGTCTCCGACGACCGGGACGCCGCTGGGCGCGGCCCGGGGCTCGACGGTGACACCACCGCTGACGTCACCATCGTCGGGGGTGGGCTGACCGGGCTGTGGACCGCCTACTACCTCCACCAGGCCGACCCGTCGCTGGACGTCGTCGTGGTCGAGGCCGAGCGGCCCGGGTACGGCGCGTCCGGACGCAACGGCGGGTGGTGCTCAGCGCTGTTCCCGCGTTCCGGCTCCGCCCTGGCCCGCCAGCACGGGCTCGAGGCGGCCCGGTCCATGCGCGCCGCGATGCGTGACACGGTGACCGAGGTGGGCCGCGCCGCGGCTGCCGAGGGCATCGAGTGCGACTTCCACGTCGGCGGGACGCTGGTCCTGGCCCGCAGCCAAGTCCAGCTGGAACGGGCGCAGGCCCAGGTCGCCGAGGACAACCAGTGGGGCGACGAGACGGTGCTGCTGTCTGCCGCCGAGGCCCGAGACCGGGCGGCGGCCGAGGGGGTGCTGGGGGGCACCTGGACCCCGGCGTGCGCCCGCATCCAGCCGCTGCGGCTGGTCCGCGGCCTGGTCGCGCTGCTGCGCCAGCGCGGGGTGCGGATCGTCGAACGCACCCGGGTGCGCGAGATCACCCCGGGCGCGGTGCTGACCGACCGGGGTCGGATCCGGACCCACTGGTCGGTGCGGGCCACCGAGGCGTGGACCGCCTCGATCCCCGGTGCCCGCCGAGCCATCGCCCCGGTGTACTCGCTGGTCGTGGCGACCGCGCCGTTGGACGACGCCATGTGGCAGGAGATCGGCCTGGCCGGCATGGAGACGTTCACCGACGCTCGGCACGTCATCATGTACGGCAGCCGCACCGCCGACGGTCGGATCGTGTTCGGCGGTCGCGGAGCGCCGTACCACCCCCGGTCGCGCATCGTCCCGGCCTACGACCGCGACGAGACCGTGTTCGCGCGCCTGCGCGCCGAGCTGGTGGAGATGTTCCCCGTCCTGGCCGGGGTGGAGTTCACCCATGCCTGGGGCGGACCGGTCGGCATCCCCCGCGACTGGCACGCGTCGGTGGGCCTGGACGCCCGCACCGGCCAGGCCTGGGCCGGCGGCTATGTCGGTGACGGCGTGGGCACCACGAACCTGGCCGGACGCACCCTGGCCGACCTCATCACCGGGACGCGCAGCCCTCTGGTCTCGCTCCCCTGGGTCGGGCACCGTTCGCGCCCGTGGGAGCCCGAACCGTTGCGCTGGGCCGGCATCACCGCGGGGCTCAAGGCCGCGCAGTGGGCTGACGACGACGAGCAGGCGCACCACCGCCGGTCCCGCCTGGAACCAGCCTTGGACCGGCTCACCGGTCACTGATCCGCACTCAGTGCGCTCTCAGGGCTGCCCGGCGACACTGAGCCCATGAACAGACGGCGTGTGGGCACGGTGGTGGCAGCTCTCGGACTCGGTGCGATGGTCGCCAAGTCCGTCCTGGTGGTGCGGTCGAGGTCGGCCACCCGGGTGGGCCGGACAGGCCGGAGCCTCTGGGCGACCGAGCCCGACATGACCGACCTGCTGTGGGCCCACAGCGGACGCATCGACTTCGCCGACGCCTGGGCGGTGACAGTCCTGCCCGGCGACTCGCGCTCCGCGGCCGACTGGGCGCACGCCGCACTGTCGCCGGAGCGCTCTCCGCAGGTGGTGACCGCCCTGATGTGGGTGCGCGACACCCTGGTCAGGCCGTTCGGCGTCGAGGTGGTGGCCAAGAGCACAGCGCCTTACACCGGCTTCCCGCTGCTGGCCACCGGCGACGACGAGGTGGTCCTCGGGATCGACGACAAGCACCTGGACTTCAGGGTCGGCATCCGCGTCACCGACGCCAGCTGCACGATGACCACGACCGTCACCTTGCACAACGCGCTCGGTCGGCTCTACTGGCTGCCGGTGCGGTGGTTCCACCCCTTGGTGGTGCGCGCCGTCCTGCGCCGGGTACGCGAGGTACCGACCGCCGACGCCTGAGGCTGTCCGCCCGGCTCAGGCTCCCGTCACCCTGGTGAACTCGCTGCCGTACCGCCCGTCCTCGGCCTCGTCGAGCGGCCGGATCACCGCCGTCCGCGCGAGAGTCTCCTCGGTCGGGAAGATCGCATCGTTGCCGACCAGCTCTTCGTCGATATCGACCATGGCGTCTTTGGCGCCGACCACCGGGGTGATGTAGTTGACCCAGGCTGCCACCGTCGCCGCGACGTGCGGATCGTAGTAGAAGTCGATCAGCTTCTGGGCTTCCGTCACCCGGTCCGAGGTGTGCGGGAGGAGGAAGTTGTCACTCCACAGCAGCCCTCCCGAGTCGGGAACAGCAAAGCCGTAGGGATCTTCCTCCGCTCCTTCCTCACGGGCAGCGAGGTTGAGCTGCAGGATGTCGCCGCTGTACGCCACGCACGCCAACGCGCTCCCGGACGTGAGGTCGGCCTGATAGTCGACATTGTTCTTGACGCCCCTCAGCTGCTTGTCGGTCAATTTCTGCTCGACCACCTCCAGGGCCTTGCCGAAATCGTCGTCTCCCCAGTCGCTCGACGGATCGACTCCTTGCGACCACAAGAGCAGCCCGATGGTGTCGAGCTTCTCGCCCATGAGATCGACGCGCCCCTGGAGCCTCGGTGCCCACAGGTCGTCGATGGTATGCACACCGCCAGGCAGCTCCGCCTTGTTCCAGGCCAGCCCGGTCAGGCCCGACTGCCACGGCATCGACCAGTCGCGGTGAGGATCGAAAGCGACGTCGTCGAGGCTGGGCAGGAGGTTCTTCGTATTCGGCATCTCTGCTCGGTCCCACTGCCGCGTGAAACCTTTCTGCCTCCAACGGGCTGCCATCCAGTCGGTGAGGACCACCAGGTCATAGCCGATATCCTGCAGGCTGTTCAGCCGACCACGGACTCCGGAGAAAAACTCGTTGTTGTCGTAGATGCCGTCCAGGTAGATGACGTCGATCCCCGACTCCCTCTGGAACTGGTCGAGGCTCGGGTGGGTCTTCTCGTCGGCCGACGTGTCCAGGTACAGCGGCCAGTTGCCCCACCGCAGGTAGCCCGGCACGCCCCGGCCACCCCGGAGCGAACCCAGGGAGCCGTCCTGGCTGCAGGCTGCCAGCCCGCCGACGGCACCCATGAGGGCCAGGAACGTGCGTCGCGACAGACCCGCCTCGTCGGCCCGGCCGGCCAGCTGACGCATCGACTCACGCCTGACCCTCGGCCCCCGTGCAGCCATCTCACAGCCCTGTCACGGCGAGGAAACGGTCGGCGTACCGTGCGTCCTCGTCGGCGGTCAGCGTGCGGATCACCGCTGTACGAGACAGGCTCTCCTCGGTGGGGAATATGGCCTCGCTCTCGGCCAGCTCGGGGTCGATGTCGGCCATGGCTTCCCGCGCACCGGCGACCGGGGTGATGTAGTTGACCCAGGCCGCCACCGTCGCGGCCACCAGCGGGTCGTAGTAGAAATCGATGAGCTTTTGGACGTCCTCCACCCGGTCTGACTCCGACGGCATCAAGAAGTTGTCGCTCCACAGCAGACCACCTGCTTCTGGCACCGCGAACCCGAACGGGTCCTCCTCGGCACCGTTCGCGCGCGCCTCGGTGTTGAGCTGGAAGATGTCGCCGCTGTAGGCCACGCACGCCCAGGCGTCACCGCTGACCAGGTCCTCCTTGTAGGAGTTGTCCTTGACCGCCCGCACCTGCCGGTTCTTCACGTACCGGTCCACGACCTCCAGGGCGGAACCGAACTCGTCGTCGCCCCAGCTGCTGGAAGGGTCGACACCCTGCGACCACAGGATCAGCCCCATCGTGTCCAGCTTCTCCGCGCCCAGCTCGACCTTCTGAGCCAGCTCGGGTGCCCACAGGTCATCGATGCTGCGTACCCCAGCAGGAATCTTCTTCTTGTTCCAGGCCAGTCCGGTCAGACCCGACTGCCATGGCATCGTGCGGGTCCGGGAGGGATCGAAGGAGACACCTTCCAGGTGCGGCATCAGGTTCTTCACCGTGTGCGGCATGGCAGCCCGGTCCCATTCATGCGTGTATCCGAGCCGTATCCAGCGGGCTGCCATCCAGTCGGTGAGGACCAGCAGGTCGTAGCCGATGTCCTGGCCGAGCTCCAGCTGTCGGCGGACCTTGCCGAAGAAGGCCATGTTGTCTTCGATGTCTTCCATGTACTGGACGCCGATCCCAGATTCGTCCCTGAAGTCGTCCAGCGTGGGGTACTTCCTCCCGTCCTCAGACTGGTCGAGGTAGAGCGGCCAGTTCCCCCAGCGCAGCTGCGAGGTCGCCGCTCCGCAGGCCGCCAGGGCGGCCGCACCTCCCGCCGCTCCCACCAACCCCAGGAAGGCCCGGCGCGACAGGCCGGCCGACACCGCACGAGCGGCCACCTCGCTCAGGACGGAGTCAGGGACGCGACGGTTCATGGGGTTCCTCCAAGACATCTGGTGTGACCTGTCTGACAAGGCCGAGACAGAATGTACCGATATCGCCGGTTCGCGGTGGGCTTCGACGGGTCGGCTCGTACACCGAGGTGTTCTTCAGTCCACCGCTCAGACCGCACGACGCAGATGCACGGGACTAAAGGCCTAAGACTTCATGCTTGTCGCGGCGATGGCGCCACCCGGAGGAATTGACGGGGGCCACGCTGCAGACGACTCATTATCGGGACAGGTCCGCGTGGGACGTCCAGACCGGACGTCGCGACGTGACCCCGCGCCGGAATGATCTGACCCGAAGTTCGCCCCGCCCGGCTCAGCGCTCGCCCCGCCCGCTCAGCGCTCGCCCGGACATGCCCAGTGCTCGCCCGGACAGGATCAGCGCAGCCCGGTCGGTCGGCTCATCGCCAGGCAGATGAGCTCGTCCACCAGCTCGGGGTAGCTCATCCCGGCGGCCTGCCACATCCTCGGGTACATCGAGTACGGGGTGAACCCGGGCATGGTGTTGATCTCGTTGACGACGACCTGGTCGTCGGCGGTGACGAAGACGTCCACCCGGGCGAGGCCCTCGCAGTCCAGCGCCTCGAAGGTGCGGACCGCCACGTCCTGCACGGCGGCGGTCACCTCCGGCGACAGGACGGCCGGGCACGACAGCCGCACCCCGGCCTCGTCGAAGTACTTCGCCTCGTAGTCGTAGAACGTGTGCGACGGGTCGGTGACGACGATCTCGCCCGGCAGGGAGGCCCGTGGACGGGCACCGTCGCGGCCGCCGAGCACCCCGCACTCGATCTCCCGGCCGGAGATCGCCGCCTCGACGACGATCTTCGGGTCGTGCTTCGCGGCCTCGGCCAGCGCGGCGGGCAGGTCTGCGGCGTCGTCCACCCGGGAGATGCCCAGAGACGACCCGGCCCGAGAGGGTTTCACGAACACCGGCAGTCCCAGCGGCGCCAGGTCGGTGAGGACTCCTGGCAGGTCGCGGGCCACCTGGTCGGCTCTCACGGTGCGGAACGGTCCGACCGGCAGCCCGTTCCCGGCGAGCACCACCTTCATCATCTGCTTGTCCATGCCGACGGCTGAGGCCAGCACGCCCGCCCCGACGTACCGCACGTCGGCCAGCTCTAGCAAGCCCTGGAGGGTGCCGTCTTCTCCGTACGGCCCGTGCAGCAGCGGGAACACCACGTCCACGGCGCCGATCTGCTGCGGCGCCAGCCCCGGTTCGACCAGCTGCAGACCGCGGCTGCCGCCCTGGACCAGAGCCACCTGGGCGGCGGCGTCCTCGACCTGCGGCAGGTGGCCGGGCCGGATGACCCAGTGCGCGGGGTCGTCGTCGGCCAGCACCCAGCGCCCGTCGCGGGTGATGCCCACAGCCAGCACGTCGTACCGGTCCCGGTCGATCGCTGCCAGCACTCCCCCGGCCGTGGCACAGCTGATGGCGTGCTCTCCGGAGCGGCCGCCGAACAGCACCAGCACGCGCGGACGGTCAGACGACCCGGTCAGAGGAGGCATTGCGGTATCCATCACTGTCGAGCGTACCGCCGGGTTCAGGCGCGTTGGTCGGTTCTGACCACCGGGATCGTCCCGGTGTTCTCGGCCTTGCGCGGCCGGGACAGCAGCCGGACGGCCAGCTCGTCCACCGACAGGGCTCCGTCCAGCACCGCTGCGACCGCCTCGGTGATCGGCATCTCCACTCCTCGGCGCTGGGCCAGCTCACGCACAGGCCGGGCGGTCATCACCCCTTCGGCCGTGCCACCGGTGGCAACCAGGGCGTCGGCCAGCGTCGCGCCCTGGCCCAGGTAGGTGCCCAGCCGGTGGTTGCGCGAGTCCGGCGAGGCGCAGGTCGCCATGAGGTCACCCATGCCCGCCAGGCCGCCGAACGTCGCCGCCTGCGCACCCAGCGCCAGACCCAGCCGGGTGATCTCGGTCAGTCCTCGGGTGATGAGGGTGGCCATGGTGTTGTAGCCCAGGCCGCGTCCCTGGGCGATGCCCACAGCCAGGGCGATGACGTTCTTCACCGCCCCGCACAGCTCGACGCCCACCACGTCGGCGTTGGTGTAGGGGCGGAAGTACGACGACGCGCACGCCGTGGCCACACGGTCGGCGGTCACGGGGCTGGTCGCGGCGACGACCGTCGCGGTCGGCTGGTGCGCCGCGATCTCGTGCGCCAGGTTCGGCCCGGAGACGATGGCGATCCGGTCGGCGGGAACCCGGAGCGTCTCGGAGAGGAGCTGGCTCATCAACCGGTCGGTGGTCAGCTCCACGCCCTTCATCAGCGAGACCACCACGGTGTTGAGGCCCAGCTGGTCGGCCAGGGGCCGCAGCACCGCCCGCGCCGACTGCGACGGCAGGGCCACCGCGACCAGGTCGGCTCCCGCCACGCAGGCGGCCAGGTCGCTCTCACCGGTCACAGCGTCAGGCAGGCGCACCCCGGGCAGGTAGGCCTCGTTGGTGTGCCGCGTCGCGATCTGCGCGCACACCTCGGCGTTGCGGCCCCAGACGGATACTTCGCAGCCCGCGTCGGCGAGCACGGCAGCGAACGTCGTGCCCCAGCTGCCGGCACCGATCACCGCCGCACGCGTCGGCACCGCCAAGGGTGACCCGCTCGTCGGCACCGCCAAGGGTGACCCGCTGGTCGGACGGGGGTTCACCGCGGGACCCTCGACCCGGCACGGGGGTCCCAGGCACCGTCCGGCGGCTGTTCGCCGCGGATCTGCGCCAGCTGGTCGGTGATCTGGGCCATCAGCCTGGTGGTCGCGGCATGGGCCGCGCCCGGGGTACCTCGAAGGTCGTCGAGGTCGACCGGCGGGCCGGCCACCACCGTCACCGGTTTGCGCGGAATCGGCTTGAGCAACGCCCCACGCGGGGCCAGCACCCGGTGCGCCCCCCACTGGGCGACCGGGACGAGTGGTGCCCCGGTGTCCAGTGCCAGCCGGGCGGAGCCGGTCTTGCCCAGCATCGGCCACAGGTCCGGATCACGGGTGAGCGTGCCCTCGGGGAACACCAGGACGCACTCGCCACGCTCCAGCGCCTCGGCGGCGGAGTCCAACGACCGCGCACCGGCCGCGGTTCCCCGGTGCACCGGGATCGCCCCGATGCTGTGCAGCAGCCGACCCAGCACGGGCACACCGAACAGCGAGTGCTTGGCCATGATCCGCGGCGCGAAGCCGTGGTCCCACAGAAAGTGCGCCGCGGTCAGCGGGTCGAAGTTGGTGACGTGGTTGACTGCGACGACGAAGCCCCGGTCGGTCGGCAGGTGCTCGGCACCCGACCACGAGGTGCGGGTCATCGCCCGCAGGGCGGGGCGCACGAGGTGGGCGATGGCGCGGTACGTCCGGTTGGATCGTGCGGGTCGCACAGGCGGCATGGGTACGGATGGTACCGGGCCGGTTCCATCCTGTGGCGGCGCAGGGCGGGCCGTCCGGGCACGGTGGTGTTTGTCTAGGAAAGTATCGGTGCCGTAGGGTCTGTCAACGAACAGTTGCGTCTGTCTACAGAGGGGGTCAGGGTGACAGGCTGGCAGCTTGACCCCGGTGCAGTCTGGGCTGTGCTCCGGGATGTGGAGAACCAGGCGACCAGTGCCGACGGGCTGGCGGGAGCGCTGACACCCGAGGACATGACGCGGGCGGTCAGCTACGTGTCGTGGGGTTCTGAGTACACCCAGGTGGTGCAGCAGGCTGTCGACCGGCTGCTGGTCAGGGTCGCGGACGGTGTAGGGGCGATCGGCACCCGGGTGGTGGCGGGTGTGGTCGGCGTCGGCGCGGCGGCGGAGGCCTACCGGCAGGGGCAGGAGGACATGTCCGAGCAGGAACGAGCCATGATGGCGTCGGCGACCAGCGGGGACTTCTCCTGGTTCGAGGCCCACGGGTACCTGGAGGCCCAGTGAGCGGCCACGGGCACGGCGGCAGGGTAGGCACAGGCTGGAAGGTCCGTGACTCCTCGGGCCTGGTGTGGCCGTCGATGTTCCCTGTCAGGACCGACGAGATGAACCTCGACCGGATCACCGAGGCTGCCACGGTGCTGCATGGCGCGGCCCGTCGGGTCGAGAAGCGCACCGAGCAGATCGCCACCACCTGGGCGGGCCTGCAGGGGTGCTACTCGTCGCCGGAGGCCCCGGCGGTGCTGGCGCTGATGACCCCGGCGCAGGACCGGGCCGAGCAGATCGGTGAGCAGCTGCGACGGGCGGCCGGTGCCATCGAGGACTACGTCGGTGAGCTGAGGGGCCTGCGCGGGCAGATCGACGACGTGGTCGGCCAGTGCGAGGCGTTCCGGGCCGAGGTCGAGGGTGGGGTGTGGCGCGACGCGGCCTCGACCAAGCAGGCCAAGCCGCTGGACTACGGCAAAGCGGCGCTGAGCTGGGCGGGGGTGGACGAGCGGAAGGTCCTGGTGCCCTGGGACCAGGACCAGGGCCTGGTCGACCGCAACGAGGACCTGATCGGGATGTACTCGGCCGTGGTGGCCAAGGTCACAGCGGCGGCGGGACGGTGCGCCAACACCATCGACGGCCTGCCGAGCCTGACCGGGTTCGCCGCGGAGCTGATGGCTGGCTCGCCTCTGGCTCCCGGCTGGTCTGCTGGGCAGATCGCCGCCTGGTGGGGGCCTCCGGCCACGGAGGACCGCTCGTGGGTCGAGCAGCTGGCCTCGGGAGTGTACAGACCGGTGCAGAGCATCCTGGCCGGAGGGGCGGCGCTGAACGGGTTCGACACCAGCACCGGGACATGGTCGTTCAGGACCGCCCTGGCCGCCAGGTCGGCCCAGGCCTGGGACCAGGCCGACACGGTGCTCTCGGTGGTGGCCACCATCGGTATCACCGCACCGCTGGCGATGCCCGCGGCGGGCGGCAGGCTGACCGGGCACCCCGAGTGGGGCGACTGGGCCCCCGACTGGTTCCAGGACCGCGGGACCAAGTCCGCCGACACCGTGGCCCAGATCTTCGGCGGCGACCCCTCAGCCGAGTACGTGTGGCAACCCTGGCACGACCACCCCTGGCAGGCAGGCGGCACCACCGCGGTCAACGTCGCCACGGCGTTCCTGCCCGTCAAGGGCCTGGGGGCAGCCAGAGGCGGTGGCGAGGCGTCCCTGGCCGCCCGCGCGGCCGAAGCTGCCGAGACCGGTGCGATGCGCGCCGCCCGCAACACCACCCACCCCCTGCCCGGCCTGCTGAACCACGCCGACTCCACCGGGCCGACCCTGGCACGCACCGCGACGACAGCCAACCCCACCCGGAGCGTCCTGGCCACCCTGGACCGCATTCCCGACAACCTGTCCCGCCAGGCACTCGACACCAGGCCCCAGCCCGTCAGCGACGACCTGTTCACCAACACCAGGCCCCGCACCAACCCCGAACCGGCACTCACCACCAACCACAACCCCCACCCAGACCCGGCACCCGAGCGCGCCCGCCAACCGATCGCCGCCACCGCCCGCACCGCCGAGGCCGGCCCGGCGCCGCACGAACACCCCAGCCAAACCCCCGGCCGCGCCGCCGACGCCATCACCACCCAGGAGATCCACGGCCTACCCAGGTCCCCCCAAGCCCATGCCCACCCCGGAACCGACAGCCCGGCAGCGCCCGGACCAGACAGCGGCCCACCAGCGCACCCGGGCGGTGACCCACCGGGCTTGGGCCGCCCTGGCGACGGTGCCGATCCCCCGACCGTTCATGAAGACCCGCCGGGCTCCGAGGACCCGGCTCAAGCACACCACGACAGCGGGACTCCCAAGTCACCAGACACCGACGATCCGCCGCACGCCACGGCCGACATCGAGCACGCCCACCAGCCTGACGGTGACGGGAAAATCCTCGAACCAATCAGCGGCGGCGAACCACTGACCCAACCCACCAACCCAAGAGGAAGTTCACCCACTGGCCTGCCCGAGACCCCCCACCCGAACGACAATGCAGACAGGGTCCGCGCTATACAGAGGCAGAACGAAGCCGCCGACACGCTGGCGAGGACGGGCTACCTTGTCGAACACCAGCCGGAAGTACTTCCCACCGACAGGGGCGTCGGTCCAACAAAAAATCCGGACTACCGGATAGAGGGAAAGATATTCGACGGTTTTTCCCCCTTGCCTGGAACCACCGTTGAAAACGTGTACCTGGCAGTACTAAAGAAGGTGGACAGGTTGCAGACAACGCGCGTGCTGGTCAACTTGGACGACTCGCCACTGACCGCCACCGACCTCCACCGGTACTTCACAGAGAACCCGATGCCGGGACTCGATGAAGTAATCGTGGTACGCAACGGCTCGATCCAGCAGATCTACCCATAACCACGGGAGGAGACCCACGTGTTCGACTACACACTGGTACTGAGTACTGCGTCCACCTTCGACACGATCACTTCGACTCTGGCAACTCTCCTGGGCGTCCAAGACCTCTCGGAAGTACAGGAACGATACCCGGGATTTTTTGTCGACGCCGATGAAGCCTCTCATCCTGTACAGGAGATCGTTTACAAAAGATTCCTCGGGACCTCCGCCGCAGCGAGCGTGCGCTACTCGATGAACTATCATGACAGGGATCAGTTGTGGCAATTCGATCGGCTTATGGCTGTGTCTGCGACGAGCCTGGCCGTCGAGACGGACGCGCTTGCGTTCATGACGTTCTCCGTGGACAGCCTGATCATGAGGCGCACGGACGGGGTGCTGTACCTGTACGAGAACTTCGGCAACACGTGGCGGGAGCCGGAAGTCATCTCGCAGATTCCCCGGCCGTGGATCATGACTGCCGACGAGCACGAGGGTACTCCCCCTGGTGGCAGCCCGTACGGCTGACAGTTCCGGCGCCGACTTCGCGCCTAGACGACGAACGTAAACACGCGCAAACTCTGCACATGCAGAATGTGAAGCGAGCAGTTTCGCCCCCGGGTCAAAAGAACCAGACCCAACCCCACCGGCATACGCTGCCAGAGGAGGCACAGCGCAATGTCCGACAACCAGACTCCAGGCCATTTTAACCCACCGACTGCTCCCGGATACCCCCAGCCCGACACTCCAGGTATCTATCCCCCGGGATACCCGCTGGCCGACGGCACACTTTACCCAGCGCCGTACGAACCACCGGTTCAGTATCCGCAACCCGACCAGTGGAACCAGCCGCCGCCGATGCCGTACGGGCCGAGCCCGGTTCAGCCGGCAGGCCAACGAACGTGGATGCTCGTCGTCGGTATCCTGCTGGCCGCGTTCGGCGGCATGGCGCTCCTCTCTCAGGGACCCGTCGCCGCACGGGAGGCAGTCAGCTCCGCCGACTCGTCGAGCCCGGCCTTCATGGTCGGCCTTCTGATAGGGATTATCATCGTCGGGTGGGCACCGCTGATTGTGGGAATCGTCATGATCGTCCGGTCGAAGCGTCGTCGCTGAACCAGCACGTCGTCTCCAAGCACTGGTGGACGCAGGAAACGTCGCCGGGGCGTTGACCCGCATCGCAGCTAGCCCGGCTGGTCAGACCTTCCGCGCTCGGAAGGTGCCGCACCACGCGCAGCCATCCTTGGCATCAGTTCTTCGAGCAGCCCTTCCAGCTGTGTCCACAGTTCGATGTCGGGCGCGGGGAACCGGACCAGCAGGCTGGGGACGCGGGCTCGGCCGAGGACCTGAATGTCGTGCCGGGTGGCCAGGTCGTCCAGGTCGAGGCTCAGGTCGTGCAGGGCGCGAGGCCCGAGCAGCACGGCGAGCGGCTGGTCGACCGGGCGTCGACCGGGAGCGCTGGCAGCGGCCTCAGAACGGGCGGAGGCCCACGCCAAGGCCAGAGAGACGTTGTGCCGGTGGTTCATGGCCGCGATCAGAGCCTGGGCGGCGGCCGGTGCCAGGTCGACCAGACGCTCAGGAGTGGGAGTCAGGACCCCGCCGTGGCTGCGTTCGTACAAGCCGTGGCGAGACCGGGCGACCCAGATCCGGGCGTGCTCGCCGTCTCGACCACTGGCGAGAACGACCGGAGCGCGGGGCATGCCCTGCTGGGCGAAAGCGGTGATCTGGTCGGCGTCCCACGGGTCGAGCAACGGTTCGACAGTGCCCCACAGGTCCAGGGTGCCGCCCAGTGCCGCGGTGAGCGCCTGGGCGGTGAGTCCTACGCGGGTCTGGGAGTCAGCCGGAGCCGTCGTGTACACGTCGTAGGTGACGACGACGCGGCTCGGCGTCGGCAGGGCCAGGAACCGGGGGTGCAGACCGGTCGGGGGACGAGCCAGGTCGTCGAAAGAGGCCAGTGCCTGTCCGGTGACCGCGTCGAACGGACCGTCGGGCGACCGCACCACCCACGAACCGCCCGCCTCAGCCAGCGTCGCAGCCACGAACGGCGACAACCGCGCCTCGGCACTGGTGACCAGCACAGGGCGCAGTCCGTCCGTGACAGCGCCGCGCAGGAACAGCAGCAACGGTTCAGTCAGCCGCACCGAGACGCACGGCGTGTCGTAGACGAGCCACCGGTCGGTGGCCTCGTCAGCGAACCGATCGGCGACGACCGTCATAGACCAGTATCAGTCTGCTTCGCGCGAGAACTGGGCACCCAGGGCGTCGAGCTTTTCGGTGAACTGCTCGTACCCGCGGTCGATGAGGCTGATACCGCGCACCGACGACTGACCCTTGGCCGCCAGCGCTGCGATGAGGTGGCTGAACCCGCCGCGCAGGTCCGGGACCTCGATGTCGGCAGCAGACAGCGGGGTGGGCCCGGAGATCACGGCCGAGTGGTAGAAGTTCCGCTGGCCGAACCGGCAGGCGTGCCCGCCCAGGCACTCGCGGTACAGCTGGATGGTCGCGCCCATGGAGGCCAGCGCCTCGACGAAGCCGAACCGCTTCTCGTACACCGTCTCGTGCACGATCGACAGGCCGCGCGCCTGGGTCAGGGCGACGACCAGCGGCTGCTGCCAGTCCGTCATGAACCCGGGGTGCACGTCGGTCTCCAGGTGGATGGAGTGCAGGTCGGCCCCCGGGTGGAAGAAGCTGATGCCCTCGTCGTCGATGACGAACTCGCCACCCACCTTGCGGAACGTGTTGAGGAAGGTGGTCATGTCGGCTTGCCGGGCCCCGCGCACGTACACGTCGCCGCCGGTGGCCAGCGCCGCCGACGCCCACGACGCCGCCTCGATCCGGTCGGGCAGCGCGGTGTGCTGGTACCCCACCAGCCGCTGGACGCCCTCGATCCGGATCACCCGGTCGGTGTCCACCGAGATGATCGCGCCCATCTTCTGCAGGACGTTGATGAGGTCGGCGATCTCCGGCTCGATGGCCGCGTTCGACAGCTCGGTGATGCCCTCGGCCCGCACCGCGGTGAGCAGCAGCTGCTCGGTGGCGCCAACGCTCGGGTACGGCAGGGAGATCTTCGTGCCCCGCAGCGGCTCGGGCGCGGAGAGGTGGACCCCGCCCTCGCGCTTCTCCACCACGGCACCGAACTGGCGCAAGATCTCCAGGTGGAAGTCGATCGGCCGACCGCCGATCCGGCACCCACCCAGGTCAGGGATGAACGCCTCACCCAGGCGGTGCAGCAGCGGACCGCAGAACAAGATCGGGATGCGGCTGGCCCCCGCCAGCGTGTCGATGCCCGCGACCATCGGGGTCTGCACGTGGCGCGGGTCCAGCTCGACGACGCCCTTCTCCTGGCAGTAGTCGACGCGCACCCCGTGCAGCTCCAACAGCTCGGAGACGACCTGGACGTCACGGATCTTCGGGACGTTGCGCAGCTCGCTCGGCCCGTCGCCGAGCAGCGCCGCCACCATCGCCTTGGACACGAAGTTCTTCGCCCCGCGCACGGTGATCTCACCGTGCAGGGGATTGCCACCATCGACGTAGAGCATGTCGGCCATGTTGCCATCGTCTCCCATGTGCCAGCCCTCCGTGCCGCAAACGCCCGATACGCACCGATCGGACGCACCTCGCCGTGCCCAGCACCCAGGCTAGGCCGCCACAGCGTCTCTTGCCGAACCTGCCACGCCAGTGCCTGCCGCGGCCCGCGCAACCTCAGGCCCGACGGGTTGGTCCCAGGGCCACCGGGACCGCCCGGGCGGAGACGATGGGCTGGTCGGGCAGGTGCTTGGCCGGCAGGGTACGGGGACGCCACGCCTCACGCTCCGCCTCGAAGGCGGCGATCTCAGCCTCGTGCTGCAAGGTCAGGCTGATGTCGTCCAGACCCTCCATGAGGCGCCAGCGGGTGTAGTCGTCGACGCTGAACGGCACGACGATGTCCTCGCAGCGCACCGTCTTGGCCGCCAGGTCGACGGTGACCTCCGTGCCGGGACGGGTCTCCAGGACCTTCCACAGCAGCTCGACGTCCTCGTGGCTCACCTGCGCGGCGAGCAGACCCTGCTTGCCGGCGTTGCCCCGGAAGATGTCGGCGAAGCGCGGCGAGACGACGACCCGGAACCCGTAGTCGTGCAGCGCCCACACGGCGTGCTCGCGCGACGAACCGGTGCCGAAGTCCGGCCCTGCGACCAGGACCGACCCGTTGACGTACCCGGGGTGGTTGAGCACGAACGACGCGTCCGACCGCCAAGCGGCGAACAGGGCGTCCTCGAAACCGGTCCGGCTGACCCGCTTGAGGTACACCGCGGGGATGATCTGGTCGGTGTCGACGTTGCTGCGCCGCAGCGGGACACCGACGCCGGTGTGCTGGGTGAACTTCTCCATCGCTGAGCTCCTCAGACGGTCACGGTCGGGGTGGTCACGGGACCGGCACGACGGGCAGCGGGCTGCCGTCGAACTCGGTCAGGTCGGTACCGGCGGGCAGGTCCAGGTCAGCGACCGACGACAGGGTGCCGCGCACCGCGGTGGCCGCGGCCACCACCGGCGAGACCAGGTGGGTCCGGCCGCCCTTGCCCTGCCGGCCCTCGAAGTTGCGGTTCGACGTCGACGCCGACCGCTCCCCCGGCGCCAGCTGGTCGGGGTTCATGCCCAGGCACATCGAGCATCCGGCGTTGCGCCACTCGGCGCCGAAGTCGGTGAAGATCCGGTCCAGGCCCTCAGCCTCGGCCTGCAGGCGCACCCGGGCCGAGGCCGGCACCACCAGGACACGGACGGTGTCGGCCTTGCGACGGCCCTTGACGACCTTCGCGGCGGCCCGCAGGTCTTCGATCCGGCCGTTGGTGCACGAGCCGATGAACACGGTGTCGATCGCGACGTCGCGCAGCGGGGTGCCCGGGACCAGGCCCATGTACTCGATGGCCCGCTCGGCCGCGGTCCGCTCGTCCTCGTCGGCGATGTTCTCCGGCACGGGCACCGAACCACCCAGCGGCAGGCCCTGGCCGGGGTTGGTGCCCCAGGTCACGAACGGCTCCAGCGCGGACGCGTCGATCTCGACCTCGGTGTCGAACACCGCGTCGTCGTCGGTGCGCAGGGTGCGCCAGTACGTCACCGCGGCGTCCCAGTCGGCGCCCTGCGGGGCGTGCGGCCGGTCCTTGAGGTAGGCGAAGGTGGTCTCGTCGGGGGCGATCATGCCCGCCCGGGCGCCGGCCTCGATGGACATGTTGCAGACCGTCATCCGGCCTTCCATGGACAGCGCGCGGATCGCCTCACCGCGGTACTCGATGACGTGACCCTGCCCCCCGCCGGTGCCGATCTTGGCGATGACGGCGAGGATGATGTCCTTGGCCGACGTGCCGGGCGGCAGCGCACCGGTGACGTTGACCGCCATCGTCCGGAACGGCGCCAGCGGCAGGGTCTGGGTGGCCAGCACGTGCTCCACCTCGGAGGTCCCGATGCCGAACGCGAGAGCGCCGAACGCGCCGTGCGTCGAGGTGTGCGAGTCGCCGCAGACCACCGTCAGGCCCGGCTGGGTCAGGCCCAGCTGGGGGCCGACCTGGTGCACGATGCCCTGGTCGGCGTCGCCCAGGGAGTGCAGCCGGACGCCGAAC
>JAVBSR010000095.1:0-22237 GCA_031556715.1 Cellulomonas sp. | reverse complement strand
CACCGGGTCGCGGAATGCCGGACGGGCCGCGCGTGGTGCTGGGGACCGTGACCTGATGACCGGGATCTGCGAGGCCGTGGAGGAGCTCGTCGCCGAGGGGCCCGGTGACATCCTGGTGTTCACCAGCGGCGAGCGGGAGATCCGGGACGCCACCGACGCGCTGCGGGCCTCGCTCGGGCAGCGGGCAACCGACCCGCGCCACCCGAGGGCCGTCGAGCTGCTGCCGCTGTACTCGCGGCTGTCGGCCGCCGAGCAGCACCGGGTGTTCGAGCCGCACACCACCCGGCGCGGGGTGCTGGCGACCAACGTCGCCGAGACGTCCCTGACCGTGCCGGGCGTGCGGTACGTCGTCGACCCGGGCACCGCCCGCATCTCCCGCTACTCCAAGACCACCAAGGTCCAGCGGCTGCCGATCGAAGCGGTCTCCCAGGCCAGTGCCGACCAGCGGGCCGGGCGCTGCGGACGGGTCGCCGACGGGATCGCGATCCGGCTGTACTCGTCCGAGGACTACGCGGGCCGGCCGCAGTTCACCGAGCCGGAGATTCTGCGCACCTCCCTGGCTTCGGTGATATTGCAGATGATCGCCGTCGGCGTGGTCTCTCACCCGGACGAGGTGGCGCAGTTCCCGTTCGTCGACCCGCCGGACGTCCGGGCGGTGCGCGACGGGGTGGCGCTGCTGACCGAGCTGGGGGCGCTGGCGCCCGCCCGGTCTGCGGTGGTTTCACGTGAAACACCTGTTCGCAGGGCTCAGGCAGCCGAAACCGCAGGTCGGAGACCGGGCCGGGACCGGCAGACGGCACTGACCGAGATCGGCCGGGCATTAGCTCGACTGCCGATCGATCCACGGCTGGCTCGGATGATCGTCGAGGCGGGTCGTCGTGGCGTGGCGCGAGAGGTTCTCGTCGTGGCCGCGGCCCTGTCCGTGCAGGACCCGCGCGAGCGGCCGGTCGAGGAACGCGATGCGGCCGACGCGCTGCACCGCCGGTTCGTCGACCCCACGTCTGACCTGCTCGGCTACCTCAACCTGTGGACCTGGCTGCGCGAGCGACGACGTGACCTGTCCAGCTCGGCCCTGCGTCGGCGGGTGAGAGGCGAGTACCTGAACTATCTGCGGATCCGTGAGTGGCAGGACGTCGTCACCCAGCTGCGCGAGCTGACCGCGGAGCTCGGCATCGAGGCCAAGGGTGCCCCTCGGCCGCAGGCGGACCCGGCAGAGCCCGCACCCGAGCGGTCCCGGTCGGGGCGCGCGAAGAGCAGGCCGGCGCGTCCCGCCGAGGCCGCCGCAGCGCCCGTGGTCGCCGAGCCCGCGGAACGGACCACCTGGTCCTGGGATGCCGACGCCATCCACCAGTCGGTGCTGGCCGGGGTGCTGTCGCAGGTCGGGATGCAGGAGGTCACCGAACCTCGGTCGACAGGTCGGGGCGGCCCGGCCCGCCCTCGGCCGCGCGCGGAGTACCTGGGCGCCCGGGGCGCCAGGTTCGCGCTGTGGCCGGCGTCGGCGCTGGCCAAGAAGCCCGCGGCCTGGGTGATGGCCGCCGAGCTGGTGGAGACCTCCCGCCTGTGGGCCCGTGACGTCGCCCGGATCCGGCCGGAGTGGGCCGAGGAGATCGGCGCCCACCTGGTCAGACGGGTCTACGTCGACCCGGGGTGGTCGGCACGGCAGGGTGCCGCGACCGTCACCGAGAAGGTGTTCCTCTACGGGGTGCCGCTGGTCGCCGACCGTCGGGTCCTGCTGGCCAAGACCGACCCGGAGACAGCCCGGGAGCTGTTCGTCCGGCGGGCCCTGGTCGAGGGTGACTGGCGCACCCACCACCGTTTCTGGGCCGAGAACCAGCGGCTGCTGGAGGAGGTCCGAGGGCTGGAGGCCCGCACCCGGCGGGGCCTGCTGGTCGACGACGACGTCCTGTTCGACTTCTACGACGAGCGTCTCCCGGACGACATCGTCTCGACCCGCCATTTCGACCGGTGGTGGAACAAAACCCGACGCGACCAGCCTGACCTGCTCACCTTCACCCGGGAGGTGCTGCTCGGCCCGGACGCCGCACAGGTCGACGCTGGTGCCTTCCCCACCGTGTGGCCGGTCGGCGACACCCGCCTGACCGTCACCTACCACTTCGACCCGGGCGGTGCGGCCGACGGGGTGGCCGTGCTGGTCCCGATCACCGTGCTGCCCCGGCTCGACCCGGACACCTTCACCTGGCTGGTGCCCGGCCTGCGCCGCGAGCTCATCACCGCGACCATCCGGGCCCTGCCCAAGCCGCTGCGCGTCGCCCTGGTACCCGCCCCCGACACGGCTGCGGCAGTGGCGCAGTGGCTGGACCGCAGCCCGGCAGACCGGCCGGGCGACGGTGGTAGCGCCCCCCGGGAGGCAGGGTCGCGGCACGGCGACGAACCGACCGGACCGCCCAGGGGCGACGGGAGACCGACCGTCGGACGGTTCCACGAGGCGTTCGCCCGGGCGGTCCAGGCGGTGCGCGGCGTCGAGATCCCCGATGATGCCTTCGACGACGACAAGCTGCCGGACCACCTGCGGGTCACGTTCCGGGTGGTCTCCGACGTCGCGGAGGTGCTGGCCGAGGGCAAGGACCTCACCGCCCTCCAGCGACAGCTGGCCGCGCAGGCCCAGGACGCCGTGTCCCAGGCGGTCCGCACCGCCCTGCGCGCCGCCATGGACGAGGCCCTGACGGGGTCGAGTCCACACCCAGCGTCTCCGGCCGCCGAGAGACCCGTCCGAGCGTCGAAGGCAGAAGTCCCCGCCCGGGGGGCGTCCCTGGACGGTGCGGACCTGGAGCAGACCGGGCTGACCTCCTGGCCTCGGCTCGAGGCACCGCTGCCGCTGGAGGTGACCGTCGCCAGCCCGGCAGGCCCGGTGCGCGGGTACCCGGCGCTGGCCGACGAGCGCGGGACGGTCGCGCTGCGAGTCCTGGCCGACGGTCCTGGGGCGACGGCGTCGCACCGGGCAGGGCTGCGGCGGCTGCTCGTGGCTGACATCGGGCTGCCGACCGCTCGCATCACCACCCGGTGGACCGGCCCCCAGGCGCTGACGCTCGCCGCGTCGCCGTACCCCAGCACCCAGGCTCTCGTCACCGACGTCCAGCTGGCTGCGGTGGAGGCCCTGCTGCCTGACGACGTCACCGGTGTGCGAGACGCCGACACCTACGCGGCTGTCCGGGCGGCCGTCCGTCAACGCCTGGAGGACGAGGTGCACTCCGTGGTCGGCACCCTGGTCGACGTGCTCACCGCCTGGCGGGACCTGGACGCCGCGCTGCGCGACGCCACGTCGCTCGCCCTCGTGGCCACGGCCAGCGACGTCCGCGACCAGCAGCGGCACCTGGTCCACGACGGTTTCGTGTCGCGCACCCCCCCGGCCCGGCTGCGTCATCTGGTCCGTTACCTTCGCGCGGCCACGTACCGCCTGGAGCGCGCCGGACGCGACGCGTACCGCGACCAGTCCCTGGCCGCGCAGGTGCGGGAGGTCACCGACGAGATCACCGCGGCCCGCACAGCCGTCGCGACCGACCCGACCCGCGCCGCGGCTCTGGACGACCTGCGCTGGCAGGTCGAAGAGTTGCGCGTCTCGCTGTTCGCCCAGCAGCTAGGCACCCCGTCCCCGGTCTCGGCCCAGCGCATCCGCAAGGCCCTGGCCAAAGGGTGAACCTGCGCGCCTGCCGCCGTCTGACCCGTGGCCACGCACGCGAGGGCTCTCTTGTTGACACCGCCCCATACGGTGGTGCGCATGGCAGCGCTCCAGATCGAACCGGTCGTGGAGGTCGTCGGCGATGCCGAGTTCGACCTGTGGCCTGTCGTCGGACGCGACGGCTTCTGGTACCTGGCCCTGCACGGTGACCTGACCGAGCGTGAGGTGGGAACCGCGCTGCACCAGGTACTGCGCTGGTTCCACACGGACGAGCAGGGCATCGGGGTGGCGACTGTCGACGACTACCTCGCTCGCGCGCTGGCCCCGCGCGGCGCCGATGACGTCCGACCGATGGCGATGGGCGGCATGCGGTTCACCGACACCGCCACCGGGGTGACGATCCTGCCCGGCTGCTGCTATTCGATCGACGAACGATCTGAGATCGTCGACGTGCTGGACGGGAGGCGGCCAGGCTGCTGGTTCGGTCACGATCCCGACGCCGGCTTCGCGATCCGCGACGGCGTCGTCGAGATCACTCAGGACGCTGAAGACCTGGACCAGCCCGTCCTGCGGTTCGCCCCCGACGAGGTTCGCACAGCGCTCGCTCGCGCCGAGACGGACCTTCGTCGGTTCTGCGACTG
Organism: Cellulomonas sp.; assembly: GCA_031556715.1. Classification (GTDB taxonomy): domain Bacteria; phylum Actinomycetota; class Actinomycetes; order Actinomycetales; family Cellulomonadaceae; genus Cellulomonas. Next base: position 17,959 of record JAVBSR010000095.1, on the reverse strand, counting down.
CGTGGCGACCTGGGCCGCCAGGCATGTTCCCAAGCATGCCCACACCCTGCCGGAGGCCGTCGCCCGGGCCTTGGAGGTCGGATGGCACGGTGACCTCGGCGGCGGGAGCGGCCCGTTCGACGCGTCCGCCTGACGCGCTCGTCTTCCGACCGGTTCGCCGAGGAGCCGCTTCTCAGTGGATGTCAGCGCTGCGGCGATGAGGTGTCGCGCTGCTGGAACGGCCGAGCCCCGCGCCTGGTCCTCGGACTCCACTGTGATGAACGCGCGACTGTGATGGACGCGCGACCAGCTACTTGCCCGGTGTATACACCGGGGGTATAGTCGCAGGCATGACCGTTCCGATGGCGTTGCTGGGGCTGCTGGAGCGTGCGCCGTCCCACGGCTACGACCTGAAGCAGGAGTACGACGCCTTCTTCGGGCACGGCCGGAAGGTGGCGTTCGGGCAGGTGTACTCGACCCTGGGGAGGCTGGCCCGCGATGGTCGGGTGGCCGTCGGCGAGGCCGAGCCCGGTGCCGGCCCGGACCGCAAGCGGTACATGATCACCGAGCAGGGTGTCAGCGACCTGGAGACCTGGCTGCGCGAGCCGGTCGACCCCGAACCCCGCCTGCAGAACGAGCTGTTCACGAAGGTGGTGCTGGCCCTGCTGGCTGGTCGGCCCGCCGAGCAGTACCTGGACGCGCAGCACGCCCGGCACGTCCAGCGGATGCGCGAGCTGACCCGGATCAGGCAGAACGGCGACCTGGAGGACGCCCTGCTGGCCGACCACGCACTGTTCCACCTGGAGGCCGACCTGCGCTGGATCGAGCTGACCACCGCCCGGCTCGACGCGCTGGCCGCCAAGGTGGGCGCGCCCCGCCGACGCCACCTCGACAGCACCGACCCCAGCAGCACCGACAGCACCGACGAGGACACGACACCATGAGCGAGACGACCCTGCCCGACCCGCTGATCGTGGCGCGCGACGTCCACCTGAGCTTCGGCCCCACCCCGGCGCTGCGGGGCGCCGCCCTCACGGTGCAGGCCGGGCAGATCCTCGCGGTCATGGGGCCCAGCGGGTCGGGCAAGTCGACCCTCCTGCACTGCCTGGCGGGGATCCTCGTGCCGGACTCGGGCGAGATCGTCGTCGCCGGGCGGCGCATCGACCGCATGAGCGAGCAGCAGCGCTCCGAGATGCGGCGCGAGCAGTTCGGTTTCGTCTTCCAGTTCGGCCAGCTGGTGCCCGAGCTCACCGTCATCGAGAACGTGGCGCTGCCCCTGCTGTTCACCGGGGTGGCGCGGTCGGACGCCTTCGCGCGGGCGGCGCAGTGGTTCGACCGCCTGGACCTGGCCGGGATGGAGAACCGCCGGTCGGGCGAGCTGTCCGGCGGGCAGGCCCAGCGGGTGGCGCTGGCCCGCGGCCTGGTCGGCCAGCCGCAGGTGCTGTTCACCGACGAACCGACCGGCTCCCTGGACTCGCTGACCGGCGAGCAGGTGATGGACCTGCTGGTGGGCACGGCCCGCGAGCAGGGCACCACCGTCGTGCTGGTGACGCACGACGCCCGCGTGGCGGCCTACTGCGACCGTGAGGTGGTCGTGCGGGACGGTCGTGTGCACGACCCGGTCGGGGCGTCGGCATGAAGCGCCTGCGGATGCTCGGGCTGGCGGCGCGGCTGTCGCTGTCCGGCGGACGGGCGGCCCTGGCCCGCCTGGCGATCATCGCCGCCTCCGTCGCCCTGGGGGTGGCGCGGCTGCTGACGGCCCTGGCCGGGGTCAACGCCGTCAACTCCCAGAACGCGCGGTGGGCCGGGCTGGCGCCCGGCGCCGCCGTGGCCGGCGCCACGACGAGCTCCGACGCCTCGGTCGACCCGCTGCTGGCGACCATCGACGCCGACTACTACGACGGTCAGGCCATCCTGCAGGTCGACGTGGCGGCGACCGGACCGACCTCGCCGGTGCCGCCGGGCATCCCGGCCCTGCCCGGTGCCGGCCAGTACTACGCCTCCCCGGCGCTGGCCCGGCTGCTGCAGTCCGTGCCCGCCGACCAGCTGGCCGACCGCTTCCCGCAGCACCAGGTCGGGATCATCGCCGACGAGGCGCTGCCGTCGCCCGAGTCGATGATCGTCGTCGTCGGCCACGACGCCGAGGAGCTGGCCGCCAAGCCGGGCGTGGCCCAGGTGTCGGCCATCAACACGACCCCGCCGAACAGCTGCACCGACTGCGCCAGCGGTGTCGGTTTCAACGCCAGCGCCATGCACCTGATCATGTCCGTCGTGGCTGTGGCCCTGCTGATACCGGTGCTGATCTTCATCGGTTCGGCGACCCGGCTGTCGGCCGCCCGGCGTGAGGAGCGACTGGCTGCCTTCCGCCTGGCCGGTGCGACGGCACGGCAGGTGACGGTCATCACCGTCGTCGAGTCGGCCCTGGCCGCGACGGTCGGCACGCTGCTCGGCTTCGGGCTGTTCGTCGCCGCGCGCCCGGCGCTGGCCACGGTCTCGTTCACCGGCCAGCCGTTCTTCGCCGCCGACCTGAGCCTGAGCGTCCTCGACGTGGTGCTGGTCGTGGTCGGCGTGCCGCTGGCGGCGGCGGTCGCGGCCCGCTGGGCGCTGCGCCGGGTCGTCGTCTCGCCGTTGGGGGTGACCCGGCAGACCACCCCGCGGCCGCCCAGCGCCTGGCGGCTGACGCCGCTGGTGGCCGGGGTCGTCGAGCTGCTCGCCACCCTGGTCATCCCCCATCCGACGACGTCAGGGGCTCAGACGCTGCTCTACGTGCCTGGGTTCGTGCTCATCGTCGTGGGGTTGGCGGTGGCCGGACCCTGGCTGACCTGGTGGGGGGCGCGGTTCCTGGCCCGGCGGGCCGGCAGCCCGGCGGCCCTGATCGCCGGACGGCGGCTGGCCGACAACCCGCAGGCCGGATTCCGGGCCATCAGCGGCGTGGTCATCGCCCTGTTCGTCACCACCGTGGCCATCGCCGCCTCGGACACCTTCGTGGACAAGCGGAGCACCGACCGTTCCGACGAAGCCCTCTCAGGCCTCCTGGTCCAGGAGGTGTCGCCCCACCGCCCGGCCTGGGAGGACCAGCCGCCGGCGACCGTGCCCGTCGGCCTCGCGGACCACCTCATGCAGATCCCCGGCGTCCGGGCGGTCGTCGACGTCCGGGTCGCACCGGCCGAGATGTCGGACGAGTTCGGCGGCTACTTCTACCTCCAGGACGGGGTGATCTCCTGCGACCAGCTGGCACAGCTGCCGGCGCTGGGCCGCTGCGCACCGGGCACCGACGTGGTCCACTTCGGGTCGGGTGCCGGCGGCGTGGGCGAGGACATGGTCTATCCCGCCCGGCCGATCACCCTCGACGAGCTGGCGACGCTGCCGGTGACGGGGATCCTCGTCGCGACCGACGGCTCCGCCGTGGCGGTCGAACGCGCCCGCACCATGCTGATGGCGGCCTTCCCGGACAACCGCCCGGCGTACACGGTCGGGGACCTCGACGTCGAGGGCACCGCGCTCATCCGTCAGTACCAGCTGCTGGCCCAGGTCGTCATCGTCATCAGCCTGGTCGTCGCCGGGTGCAGCCTGGCGGTGGCCTGCACCGCCGGTCTGAACGAACGCCGCCGTTCGTTCAGCCTCCTGCGGCTGGCTGGCGGACGCCTGGAGACGCTCCGGCGGGTCGTCGTGCTGGAGTCGGCCGTGCCGCTGCTCATCGCGTCCGTGGTCGCGATCGGCACGGGGTTCGCCGCTGCGCAGCTGTTCCTGCGCTCCCAGCTCGGCTACGACCTCGGCCTGCCGTCGCTGGCCTACTGCCTCACCGTGCTGGCGGGGCTGGTCCTGTCGCTCGGTCTCATCGCCTCGACGTTCCCGCTGCTGCGCCGCATCACCGGCCCGGAGACGGCCCGCAGCACCTAGGGTCGGCCCAGCGCAGGGGTCGGTCCGGCGCGGCCGCGACGCGATCGACCGCTCGAATCGGTCGGAGAGTCGGCAGCACCGGCCACATGCCGCGAATTTCGCGAGAATGTGGCCGGTGCGGACCGGCACGGTGAACCGGACATTTCTTCGCGTTCCTAGGACGGCGTCGGTGCGGTGCTGAACCTGCCGGGAGAGCCCACCTGGGCGGGAGCTGCGCTCTTCTGCCGCTAGCTCAAGGGGCCGAGGAGGAACCGGGACAGCTCTCGGGCGGGGCGGTCCTGACTGTCGTGCTGGGCGTGGAAAGCCTCAGAACCGTCCGTGCCGCACAACGGCAGGATGTGCTCGGGGCCTCCTGGGTGCTGCCCGATCCAGGCGGTCAGGTCGTAGACCTGACCGTCGATGGCGACCCAGCACGACGACGCGCCGTCGTGCTGGGCGACGTCCTCCAGGGTGTATGCCGCGGTGGGTGTGGTGCTGGTGGGCGACGGTGCCGTGGCGGTGGGCGTGGCCGGCGCCGGTGTGGGGGTCGGTTCTGACGCGACCGTCCCTGACCAGACGGCTTTCGCCCCGCTGTGCCCGGCCATCACGGCGGCGCCGGTCACGCCCACGGCCAGCACCGCGGCCAGGACGCCGACGACCAGGTTGGCCCGCCCGCGCGGTCTGCCTGCCGCGCTCTCGCGCCGCCGCACGACGAACCACGCCACCGCCACGACCTCCAGGACGACGCTCAGGACGACGACCGTGCGGCCCCAGCTGGCGTGGGTCTCGGGCCGGCCCACCCGGTCGGCCAGCGCCTCGCCGGCCTGTCTGGCGACGAGGGCCGCGCCGGTGCCGGCCGTCAGACCAGCCAGCACCAGCCAGCCGTAACGCTCGGCCCATGCGGGCACGATGATGATCGCGATCAGCCCCAGGGCCGACAGCGGAAGAAGGACGACGACAAAATGGACGATAAGCGGATGAAGAGGCAGTCCCGCGACGGTGTCGAATATGTTCAGCGCCATGCGTCGATTCTAGGGGTCGGAAAATAAATGGCACGTCAAGGATCTGACGGTTCCCGTCGGCCTGAATGCGGTCAGCCGGCGCGGCCGGGGCATTGGCCCGGCGGTGGCTTTCGTGGCGGTCGTGGTGCGCCGGGTGCCGTGCGGAGAACCGGCCGTGCCATCAGGTCCTGCCCCAGGGTGCCAGGCGCCGGGGTGAGAGCCGGGCGAAGCCGCCTTGACGGTGGCACTGCGGAGAGATCATCGTTAGGGCGCGCCTGTTCCTGGTCGGCGACGGGAGAGGTGCCCGAGCCGCCCCTTAGACGGGAGCCTGTCACCATGCTGAGCCCCACGAACCGCCCGAAGGTGCTGGTCGCCGTCGGGAGCGTGGTCCTGGTCGCGTGCTGCCTGCCCCTGGTCGGTGCCGTGGTCGGCGAGCACGGGCACTGGTTGTGGCTGGTGCTGCTCAGCACCAGGCGCGCCGCCACCACGTCCGTCGCCGCGTCGGCGCTGGCTGTCGTCGTCATCGGGGTCGTCTGGTGGCTGGACGAGCGCCGCCACGCCGAACGGGCCCGGGCCGCGACGGCCTGGCTGGCTGACGTCGGACCGAGCACCTCGACCTGGGCACCACGCTGGGTGACTCTCGGCGGGCTCGGGTTCGTCGCCCTGGGCTTCGTGCTGGTGTTCTCCTCCGGCGGTGACGACGGTCGGCAGGCCTGGGGGGCGCCGGAGGCCGTGGCCCCCGTGGTGTCGCTGGTCAAGCTCGTCGGTGGTCTGCTGCTGCTGGCCGCGCCGGGCACCCTGCTCGGTGGTGGGCTCTGGTGGATCAGCCGCCACCAGGTGCGCACCAGCGGTCAGGTCGGCACCAGAGCGGACGGTGCCGGGCACGACCGCTCGCCCGAGCCGGGCGCCGGGCAGGCCGGTGCCGAGCCGGGCGACGCCGGTGCTGTCGCCACGACCTCGTTCCGGCACCTGGTCGCGACCGGTCCGAGGCGCCCGACGTGGCTGGTCGTCGGCGGTGCCGCCCTGGTCGCGCTGGGCGTCCTGGTGGCGCTGGTCGCCAACGTCGCGGTCAGCGTGCAGGACTTCCCCGGGGCGCCTGACACCGCCCCGCCCGGTGGGCTCCTGCGGTGCTGCACGTTCGTCACCGACGGGACCGGCCTGACGGCCTGGGCCGTGGTCGCCTGCTTCCTGCTCTGGACGGGGCTGACCGCGGTCGCCGTGGGCGCGTCGTGGTGGGACAGCGAACGGCAGGCCGCCCGACCTGCCGCCCCGGCATGGATGGACGGCCTGGCAGCGGACCCGACGACACCGGTCGCCGGGGTCTTCCCGCCGACCGGCGCGCCACCCGAGCCGGGTCGGGCCGGCAGCGCCACGCCGGTCGCGGTGCCGACCGCTGAGGCGGTCGCAGAGTCGACGGTGACGGGTCTGCCCGGCGGTCCGGCCGCACGGTGGCTCGCCCTGGCCGGGGCGGTGACCGTCGTGGTCGGCGCTCTGCTCACCGTGAGCCTGCACAGCGAGCTGGTCGGTGGTGTCCTGTACCTCTACGACGCGGGCCCGGCCGTGCTGGGCCTGGTGTTCCTGCTCCCGGTCGGGCTGGGGCTCGTGGTCAGCGGCGGCCTGTGGTGGTTCTGGGCGCGGCGCGACGCGAGCCGCACCGCCGTCGGCGCCGACCCGGCCTGACGGGCGGCTTCTCCTAGGATGGGGCGCATGCGCATCACCTCGTCCGCGATCTCGTTGACCGTCCCCGACGCCGCCCTGTCGACGGCCTTCTGGAAGGACCACCTCGGGTTCGGCGTCGAGATGGAGGCCGAAGGGTTCGCCTCGCTGACCCGCGACGACGCGGGCATGAACGTCATCTTCCTCAGCCAGGGCCTGCCGACCATGCCTGCCGAGCAGCGCGACCTGCACGCCACCGGGATCATCGTCGCGTTCGTCGTCGACGACCTGGAGGGTGAGCTGGCCCGTCTCCAGGCCGAGGGTGTCACCATCTCCATGCCGCTGACCGTCGAGGAGTGGGGCGAGCGGGCCTTCCAGGTCCGCGACCCGAACGGTGTCGTCGTCCAGCTCGTCGACTGGAACGGTCCGGCCGCCTGACCGTCCGCGCCCTGTGGACGGTGGGCGACGGTGGTGGGTGGTGTGCGGCAGGCTGGACCCATGACCGAGGCCACCGGCAGGACGACGGTCGAGCGGTGCTTCGGCACCGGTGACCCGTTGTACGAGCGCTACCACGACGACGAGTGGGGCCTGCCGGTGCACGGCGACGGCCCGCTGTTCGAGCGGCTGGTGCTGGAGGGGTTCCAGGCGGGGTTGTCGTGGATCACCGTGCTGCGCAAGCGAGAGGCCTTCCGCGTGGCGTTCGCCGGGTTCGACGCCCAGGCGATGGCCGGGTTCGACGACGACGACGTGGCTCGCCTCATGGCCGACGCCGGTATCGTCCGCAACCGGGCGAAGATCATGGCGGCGATCGGCAACGCCCGTGCCCTGCTAGCGATGCAGGCCGCCGGGGAGAGCCTGGACCAGCTGGTCTGGTCGCACGCCCCGACGGACCACCAGCGCCCGAGCTCGTGGGCTGACCTGCCCACGACGGTCCCGCAGTCGCACGCGCTGTCCCGGGCGCTGAAGGCCCGCGGTTTCCGGTTCGTCGGGCCCACCACGACGTACGCCTCGATGCAGGCCTGCGGCCTGGTCGACGACCACATGGTCGGCTGCTGGCGCGCCACCCCCGCTGTTGGTCTCCCCGGGTGAGCCCTCGGGCGGTCTGCCCTATCTGGTCAAGAAGCACCTATGGTGGTTGCATGAGTTCGTATGGGCAGAGCATGGAGGCCGTCGTCGCAGCCCAGGTGGCGCTCGCGACCCGAGAGCCCCCAGCGCCGCACGTCGTGGAGGCCGTCGCCGACGGTCTTCAGGCCGTGCTGGCCCCGTTGCTCGTGGTGCCTCAGCCCCGGGGTGTGCTCTGCGCGGGTGCTCCGATCCTGGTCCGGCGTTCGGCTGGTCGGCGCCTCTGACCAGCCCGTCTCGGTGCCGATGACCGGCACGTCGCGGGCCTGGTGCGGGCCGTGCGTCCCGGCGGCCGGACACCGGGGGCGTGCGCGGCGGCGCCCCGGCTACGATGGCAGGGACCATCCAGAGCGGCACTCATCTTGATGAGCAGCGCAGAGACCTGGCTCGACGACGCCGCAGCAACCCGCCCGACGAGGTGTGGGTGCTTCCGCCAGGAGCGATGGAGATGTCATGACTGCGCCTCCCCACGACGCGCCTGACCGCGACGCGCACCGACGCGGCGTCGAGCTGGCCCCGGCCGACCGGCCCACGGTGTCCTTCGAGCCGTTCCCGCCCCGCACCAGCGACGGGGAGCGTCGCCTGGTCGGGACCCTGCACGCCCTGGAGCTGGCCCGGCCGGACTTTGTCTCGGTGACCTACGGCGCCTCGGGTCGCACCCGTGTGACCACCCGGCGTCTGGTCACGCAGGTCTTGCACACCACCAGCCTCACCCCGATCGCTCACCTGACCTGCGTGGACACCTCTCGTGACGAGACGGTGGCGATCATCGAGGAGTTCCTCGACGCCGGGGTCCGCTCGTTCTTGGCGCTGCGCGGCGACCCCCCGGCCGGTCAGGTCGACTGGCACCCGCACCCTGAGGGACTGCACACCGCCGCCCAGCTGGTCGAGCTGCTGCGCACCGTCGAGGCCGAGCGTTGCGCCCGTTCCCAGGCCCAGGTGGTCCGCGGCCTGGTCAAGCCCCTGTCGGTGGCGGTCGCGGCCTTCCCGCGCGGCAACCACGCCACGGGGGGCACCCGGGCCGACGACGTGCGCGCCCTGCTGGCCAAGCAGCGCGCCGGCGCCGACTTCGCGATCACCCAGGTCTTCTTCGACGCGCCCAGCTACCTGGCGCTGGTGGCGGAGGCCCGGGACGCCGGGGTGACCATCCCGATCATCCCGGGCATCCTGCCGGCCACCGACCCGGCAAGGCTGGTCCGCGTCGGGCAGCTGGCCGGTGTCGACCCGCCGCGCGACCTCATGGAGCGGCTGGGCAGCATCGACGACCCTGAGGCCCAGCACCGCACCGGGATCGGCATCACCGCCGACCTGGTCGAGGCTGTTCTCGCCGGGGGTGCCCCGGGCATCCACGTGTATACCTTCAACCAGCACCGGCCGGCGCTGGACCTGCTGGCTGCCACCCACCTCGGCTGGGAACCGCCCGCTCTGGCCGTCTCGTCGGACGACGACCCGGTGTCGATCCCGTAACCTCTGCCCCAGACCCCCACCCCGTCCCCAAGGAGACACCGTGACTACCGCATTTCCTGCCGCCACGATCCTCGGCTACCCCCGCATCGGTCCGCGCCGCGAGCTGAAGAAGGCCCTGGAGGCGTTCTGGGCGGGCAAGACCACGGCCGCCGAGGTCGAGCAGGTCGCCGCCGACCTGCGGACCCGCACCCGTGACCGGCTGCTGGAGCTGGGCCTGGGCGCCCAGGACGCGTCCATCCCGTCGGCCTTCTCCTTCTACGACCACATGCTCGACACGGCGCTGCTGGTCGGGGCGGTCCCGGAGCGTTTCGCCGACGTGGTCCAGCACGGTCAGGTCGACCTGGCCGGGTACTCGACCATCGCCCGGGGCCGGGGCAACGACCTGCCCCTGGAGATGACCAAGTGGTTCGACACGAACTACCACTACCTGGTGCCTGAGATCGGCCCGGACACCCCCCTGCACTACACCGGCGCCACCGGCGACGGGAAGTGCTACTGCGAGCGCCAGCTGCCGCAGTGCGCCGGCGGTCACTGCCGGCTCGTCGCCGAGTTCCGTGAGGCGCTGGACGCCGGGGTGCTGACCCGGCCGGTCGTCGTCGGGCCGGTGACGTTCCTGGCCCTGGCCAAGGCCGCACCGGACGCGCCGACCGGTTTCAGCCCGCTGGACCGGCTGGACGACCTGGTCGCGGTGTACGTCGACATGCTGCGCGACCTGGCCGCCGCCGGGGCCACCTGGGTGCAGCTGGACGAGCCGGCCCTGGTCTCCGACACCCTGGCGGTGCCTGTCGCGACGGTCACGGCGGCCTACACGGCGCTGGCCGGCGCCACCGACCGGCCCGCCCTGTTCGTCGCCGCCCCCTACGCGGGCCTGGACCACCAGCTGGCGGTGCTGGCCGCCACCGGTGTGGAGGCCATCGGCCTGGACCTGGTGCGCGGCACCGCACCGACCGCCCCCGTCCCGGGTCTGGGCGGGGTGACGCTGGTGGCCGGGGTGGTCGACGGGCACAACATCTGGCGTGCCGACCTGGACTCCAGGCTGGCCGTGCTGGAGAAGCTGGAGACCCTGGGCGCGGCCCGGGTGACGGTGTCCACCTCGACCAGCCTGTTCCACGTGCCGCACGACGTGCGGGACGAACCTGACCTGGACCCGCGCCTGGCGTCGTGGCTGGCCTTCGCCGACCAGAAGGTCGCCGAGGTGGTCACCCTGGCCGAGGGTCTGACCGAGGGCCGCGAGGCGATCCACGAGCACGTCCTGGCCGCCTCGGACGCCCTGGCCGACCGGGCAGCCGCCCCCGGCGTGGTGAACCCGCAGGTCCGGTCCCGGGTGACGGGTCTGGACGACACGGCGTTCGCCCGGGGCTCGTTCGCCGAGCGTCGCGCCGCCCAGGACGCCCGGCTGCACCTGCCGCCGCTGCCCACCACGACCATCGGCTCGTTCCCGCAGACGCCGGAGATCCGCAAGGCCCGCGCCGCGTTCGGCCGCGGTGACCTGACCGCCGCCCAGTACGACGAGGAGATGCGGGCCGAGATCCGCCGGGTCGTCGAGCTGCAGGAGCGCCTGGGCCTGGACGTGCTGGTCCACGGCGAGCCGGAACGCAACGACATGGTGCAGTACTTCGCCGAGAACCTCGACGGGTTCACGGTGACCGCCAACGGCTGGGTGCAGTCGTACGGTTCGCGCTGCACCCGCCCGTCGATCCTGTGGGGCGACGTGACCCGCCCCGCACCGATCACCGTCGAGTGGTCGACCTACACCGCGTCTCTCACCGACAAGCCGGTCAAGGGCATGCTCACCGGCCCGGTGACCATCCTGGCCTGGTCGTTCGTCCGCGACGACCAGCCGCTGGCCGACACCGCGATGCAGGTGGCGCTGGCTCTGCGCGACGAGATCTCCGACCTGGAGGCCGCCGGCATCCCTGTGGTCCAGGTCGACGAGCCCGCCCTGCGCGAGCTGCTGCCGCTCAAGACCGCCGACCAGGCTTCGTACCTGGGCTGGGCGGTGCGTTCCTTCCGCCTGGCCACGTCCGGCGTGCGTCCCGACACCCAGATCCACACTCACCTGTGCTACTCGGAGTTCGGGGAGGTCATCGACGCCATCGACGGCCTGGACGCCGACGTGACGTCCATCGAGGCCGCCCGGTCGAAGATGGAGATCGTCGCCGACATCGCCGCCCACGGCTACCCCCGCGGCATCGGCCCCGGCGTCTGGGACATCCACTCCCCGCGGGTCCCCTCCACCGCCGAGATGACCACCCTGCTGGCGGGTGCCGCCGGCGAGATCGACCCCGGCCTGCTCTGGGTCAACCCCGACTGCGGCCTCAAGACCCGCCGCTACGAGGAGGTCAACCCGTCCCTGGAGCACCTGGTCGAGGCCACCAAGGCGGTCCGCGCCACCCTGTGACCTTCAGCTCCCGGGTCTGGGCACCTGAGGCGCCCAGACCCGGGAGCGACCGTGGTTTTCCCCCGGCTGCCGCGTACGCACGAGCGACGTGCCGCAGCTCGTACCTCGCAACGTGCGTCGACTCACAGGACGAGGAGCTGGTCGGGCTCGGCACCGGTGGCGGTGCTCACGGAGATCCCGCGGTCGAAGGTGACCAGGCGTCCCTGGTGGCGAACGGCGAGGGCCAGCAGGTATGCGTCGGTGATCTGCGTGTGCCTCAGGACGTGCGTCGAGTCCAGGCAGGTGTCGTCAGTCGGGGCGATGTCGCAGGGCCACATCGTGTGGTGCGGCGTGGCGACGGCAGCCCGCACCCACCCCAGCGCCGCGCGGGCGGACAGGTCGGCCGGGTAGCGCGGGTTCGACATGATTCGCGCTGCCCCCATCTGCGTGATGGCGCACGTCGCCCAGCCGTGCTCAAGGTTGTCGGCCAGCCACTCCTCGGCGCTGGCATGGTGCACATGATCAGCGTCGAGCAGGGCGATGAGCACGTTGACGTCGAGCAGAGCGACTCGGCTCACACGTCCTCCTCGTCCCGGATCTGGTTGACGAGCTCGTCCGTGACGATCACCCCTCGCCGGGGCAGCACCGGAAAGCCGAGCCGCCCCACCTCGTGAGGTGTCGGCGCAGCCTCGGTCAGGGCCGCCCGGGCAAGGTCGGAGATGACCTTCCCCACGGTGACCCCGCGCCCCCGTGCCAGGTCCCGCGCGGCCGCCAGGACGTCGTCGTCGACGGCAAGAGTGGTTCTCATGCATCTGATGCTACTGCATCGGATGCGCCACAGAGAGCTCGCCCAGTCAGGCGGTGGCCTGATGTCGAGCCCGGCGACTGGAGCAACGCCTGGGGCAGGCGCGCGGAAGGGGGGAGGTGGCGTCGAACCGGCGAAAGAGGGCGCTGGCGCCAGGTAGCATCGCACGATTGGTTCGGTACGACGGAGGAGACCCATGCAGCACCGTCCAGCGCAGCACGGTGGCAGCCAGGCCAAGATCGACTTCGGCCAGCGGCCGATGCTGGTGTTCTGGGAGACCACCCGCGCCTGCCCGGTGGCCTGCCGGCACTGCCGGGCCTCAGCCCTGACTGAGCCGCTGCCTGGCGAGCTGACCAGCGCTGAGGGTCACGACCTCATCGAGCAGGTCGCGAAGTTCGGGCGGCCGTACCCGATCCTCGTGCTGACCGGCGGCGACTGCATGATGCGTCACGACCTGTTCGAGCTGATCGAGCACTCCACGTCGCTGGGCCTGCCCACCGCCCTGTCGCCTGCGGTCACGCCGCTGCTGACCGACGAGGTCATCGAGAAGATCGGTGCCAGCGGGGTGCGCGCCGTGTCGATCTCCCTGGACGGGGCGAGCCCCACGGTGCACGAGGGTGTGCGCAACATCCCGCACCACTTCGAGGACACGGTCGCTGCGATCCGCAAGTTCCACGAGGTCGGGGTGGACGTGCAGATCAACACCACCGTGATGCAGCAGAACCTGGACGAGCTGGCGGACGTCGTCAAGGTCATCTCCGACGCGGGCGCGGACATCTGGGAGGTGTTCTTCCTGGTCCACGTCGGTCGCGGCAGCATCTTGGGTGCTATCTCGCCCGAGGAGCACGAGGACGTGTGCAACCTGCTGTGGGACGCCTCCCAGTACGGGATGATCGTGCGCACCGTGGAGGCACCGTTCTTCCGCCGGGTGGTCCACCAGCGACGGGCGGGCGGCCCCGCCCCGGAGACGGCCACCTACCGACGGCTGCACGACCGCCTGATCGAGCTCATGGGCCCGCCGCGCCAGCAGCCCAGTGCCCACACCTCGGCCACCCGCGACGGCAAGGGCATCGTCTTCGTCTCCTACGACGGGCAGGTCAACCCGGCCGGGTTCCTGCCGCTGGACCTCGGGACGGTGCGCGACAAGCCCCTGGCCGAGCTGTACCGCGACGACGAGACCCTGCGCCGCATCCGGTCCGCCGACTTCACCGGCCGCTGCGGCCGCTGCGAGTGGTCCGACCTGTGCGGCGGCTCCCGCGCCCGGGCGTTCGCCGCCACCGGCGACCCGCTCGCCGAGGACCCGGCGTGCATCTGGCAGCCCGCAGAGGTCACCGCCTGAGCGTGCGTCAGACAGAAATCGTCCATCGGCCGGGGTGGACGACCGTGCAGACGCGGTCGCAACGCCTTGACCTGTGCGAAACCGGCTCACCGTCACCGTCGAGAGGGGTATCGTCTCGGGTGGGTTCTTCACGAGGGGCATGACGGGTGCAACGAGCACGAGACGTGGTGCGGGCGGCACTGGCGCTGGCCGTGGTTCTGGTCGCGACGAGCCTGGCGGGCTGTACCAGCTCGCCGGACCCTGAGCCGGCGGCGGATCAGCTGGCCAAGGCGTTGTCGTCGGGCGTGACCTCCGGTGTCGAGTGGGCGGACGACGCCCCGGCACCCGCCGACGTCGACCAGGCCTGGGCGCAGGCCTTCGAGCCGCTGGGCGAGACGAAGCCGAAGGTCAAGGTCGCCAAGGCGGTGCGCAGCGAGGGTACGACGGCCGTCACCCTGGCGTGGGAATGGACGCTGGGCGTCCCGGCGACCACCTGGTCGTACACCACGTCGGCGACCCTCACCCTGGTCAGCGGGCACTGGCAGGCCCGGTGGAGCCCGAACCTGCTGGCCCCCAGCCTGACCGCCGGGGAGAAGATCGTCGTGGTGCGCACCCAGGCCGAGCGGGGCCGGGTGCTGGGCGCCGGTGACCAGGTGCTCGTCGAACCGCGCGCGGTGGCCCGGGTCGGCATCGACAAGACCATGGTCGGCGAGGACCAGCAGGACGCCGCCGCCCGGGCGCTGGCTCAGGCACTCGACATGGACCCCCAGGCCTACGCCGACCGGGTCGCGGCCGGCGGGCCGCAGCAGTTCGTCGAGGCCATCACGGTGCGCCTGGACGACCCGGCCTACAACCTGGCAGCCCTCGGTGCGATGGACGGCGTCAACGTCGTCGCCGACACGCTGCCCCTGGCGCCTTACGCAGACTTTGCCCGGCCGGTCCTCGGCAAGGCCGGCGCGGCCACCGCCGAGCTGGTCGACGCCTCCGACGGTGCGGTCGTCGCCGGTGACATCACCGGGACGACCGGTCTCCAGCGCCAGTACGACGAGCTGCTGCGCGGCACCCCCGGGTGGGACGTGCAGGCGGTGGCCGACGACGGGAAGCGGCGCCAGCTGTTCCACTCCGACCCGGTCCCGGGCCAAGACCTGCACACCACCATCGACCTGACCATGCAGACGGCCGCCGAGACCCTGCTGCAGGGCCAGGAACCGGCGGCGGCGATCGTCGCGATCCGCCCGTCCACTGGGGACGTCGTGGCGGTCGCGTCCGGACCGGGCGGGGGTGGGCTGTCCACGGCCACCGTCGGGCAGTACGCGCCGGGGTCGACGTTCAAGATCGTCTCCGGACTGGCCCTGCTGCGCGCCGGCTACACCGTCGACCAGACCGTGGAGTGCCCGAACGCGGTGAACGTCGGCGGCAAGCAGTTCCACAACGTGCCGGGCTACCCGGCGGCCGCCACCGGGTCGGTCTCGTTCACCACGGCCTTCGCCAACTCGTGCAACACCGCGTTCGTCGGCAGTGCCGACAAGGTGAGCGACGCAGACCTGGCCGTCGCCGCCCGGTCGCTGGGCCTGGACCCGGCCTCCGGGGCGGGTTTCGGGGCGTTCCTCGGATCGGTACCCGGCGCCGACGCCACCGGTCACGCCGCGGCGATGATCGGCCAGGGCAAGGTCCTGGCCTCCCCGCTGGGCATGGCCACCGTCGCCGCGTCGGTCCAGGTGGGCCGCACCGTGGAACCGCGGATCGTCGTGGACGCCCCCGACACGGCACTGACGACACCCACCGCCGCCAGCCCGCCGTTCAAACCCCTGACCGAGACCGAGGTGGCCAACCTGCGCACCCTCATGCACGCCGTCGCCACCGACGGCACCGCGGCCTCGGTCCTGGCGCCGGTCATGTCCGACGACCTGCTGGCCAAGACCGGCACCGCCGAGTTCGACGACGGCGGGTCGACAGCGAACCGCACCTGGATGCTCACCGCCCAGGGTGACCTGGCGATCGCCGTGTTCGTCGAGGTGGGCGTCAGCGGCACCGCCACGGCCGGGCCGATCATGGTCGATTTCCTCCAGTCTGTCGGCTGAGACGGTCCGCCAGGCTCTCTCGCATCCCGGTGCACATTCCGGCAAAAAGTGTAGATCGGTCAGACCGGTCACCCCGTGGCTCGACCTCTGGGCGGACAAACACGTCCGGGCGTCGAACCTCCGCGCGACCACCTTCCCCTGTTCGGAGTAGCGGCAGCGTCGGCACCGAAATGACGAGGCAACCGCCAGCCTCGAGCCCGGTCGCCGGAGTCCAGAGATCGGCGCAACGCGCTCGACCGGTTCATCCATGTCGTGACAGTGCAGGTCGAAGCAGGTTTCTGGTGCCGGCCCGGCGGATTGTGGATAGGTGAGGTTCCCCGAGATCCGCCGGAAAAGTCCGGCACAGAACCGTCACGCCGGGATACGCCAGACGGGGTGAAGTCGAAGTCTTAGCTCAAGGTCCCGTGGACGGAGCCTCTGGAATCGGTAGGCTCACCATGTCAGCGACAAGGGCAAACCCTCCGCGAGGAGGCGACGCAAAGCCACGGGACCCACGCGGTCAGCCGGGCTACCGAACAGACAAGGACCTCGATGGACCCGCGTCCCGCTACCGACTCCGTCCCCGCTGCCCGTGTGCAGTCGTGGTTGCGCATCGCCGCCCGGCTCGATGCAGGCACCCAGGTTCCTGCGCAACGGATCGCCGCGTAGGCACCACGTCACAGCTCGCCACGACGTTGCAGCACCCGCATGGCGATCCAGCCCAGCGGGATGCGCAGCCAGAAGGTCAGCACCCGGAACAGCATCGCCACCGACGCCGCGATACCCGGGTTCAGCCCCCCCACCGTCGTCAGGCCGAAGGTCAGCGCCACCTCGACGACGCCGATGCCGCCAGGAACCGGGATCGCCCCCCCGGTAGCGTTGCCGGCCAGGTAGATCACAGCCACCTGCGCCAGGCTGACGTCCTGGCCCAGGGCCTGCAGGCAGGCGTCGAAGGCCAGCACGTAGCCCAGCGTCATCATGAGGTTGCCGGTGATGGCCAGGGTGAGCCGTCGGGGCTGGCTGAGCATCTCCAGCAATGGTGACCAGACGGTGCGCAGCGTCGGCACGATCGTGGCCGACGTCCAGGTGCGGACCCGCGGGATCAGCAGTGCAGTCCCGACGGCAGCGACCACGGCGGCCAGGACGACGAGCATCGTCGGCGACACGTCGACCGGCTGGTTGGATCCGCCGGGCAGCACCGAGAGCCCCGCCAGCAGCAGCAGCGTCACCGACACCTGGCTGACCTGCACCACCGCGACGGTCATCGTGGCCACAGCCTTGGTGGCGCCACGTCGGGTGAGCAGCCGCAGGTTCGCCGCCGCCGGGCCGATCCCGGCCGGCGCGGCCAGGGCGATGAACGTCGCCGCAGTCTGGACCATCGTCGCCGAACCCAGCCCCACCGGCACCGGTGAGAACGCCACCAGGGCCAGCGCCGCGCCGACGAGGGTCAGCAGGCCCAGGACGAAGGCCACCAGCAGCCACCGCCAGTCCGAGCTGGCCACCGCCGTCTCGATCTGGTTGACGTTGATGGTGGCGAGCACCCCGACCACGCCGACCGCCACGGCCACCACGGTCATGAGGGTGCGGGCGCCGAAGCGGACCAGCTGTTCGGGTTCCAGGTCGGCCTCGGGCAGCCGGGCGGCGATGGCTGCCCGCAGGTCCCGCAGCACGTCGTCGCCGGCCTGCTTGCGGGCCCGCAGCAGGGCCCGCAGCCGCTGCGGCAGGGCGATGGTCTGCAGCAGCGGGCCCAGCGCGGCCACCTCGTCGTCACCCAGCGCCCGGACGGCAGAGTCCAGAGCCCGGGTGCTGCCGACCTGGGTGGCGAGCAGCGTCACCAGCTGGGCGGTGTCGATCCGGCGGGCCAGCTCGGAGCTGGCCACGTCACCGGAGCCCCAGCCGGTCAGCCACACCTCGTCGTCGCCGACCAGGACCGTGTCGTCGGTCAGTGCCCGGTGCGCTACACCTGCGGCGTGGGCGGTGCACAGCTGGACCCAGATCTGGTCGAGCACCTCGTCGCTGATCTGCGGCACGTCCGTCAGCGGGACCGCGTCGGGGTGCTCGAAGACCAGCAGCATCGAGTCGTCCACCTCGGACATCGCCAGCAGGCGGGGGGTGTGCGTCCCGGAGGCGTGCGCCGCGTGCGCCAGCAGGGCGGTGCGTTCGGCGGCCTGGCGCAGGGACACCACCCGCCGGGCGTCCAGGCCGTGCCGTCGGACCGACCGCCAGAACCGTCGCAGCGTGCCGACCACCTGCCGGTCGCCGTCCAGCACCACCAGGTCCAGGTCCCGGCCG
>JAVBSR010000006.1:0-2758 GCA_031556715.1 Cellulomonas sp. | reverse complement strand
GACCGGTGACATCGCTCGTCGTATCGAGGCGATCCAGTCCGACACTGGTGGTGCGGTCGAGGCGATCGGTCAGATCTCGAGCATCATCGACCAGATCAACGACTACTCCGCGACCATCGCTGCGGCGGTGGAGGAGCAGACCGTCACCACATCCGAGATGTCCCGCTCCGTCGCCGAGGCTGCCACCGGCGCGACCCAGATCGCGGAGAACATGTCGTCGGTCGCCTCCGTGACGGACACCTCCACCCGGTCGGCGCGCGACGTCGCGACCCGGGTCCAGACCATGGCCACGTCGGCGGCCTCGACCGCCGACAACCTGGGCAAGTTCACTCTCTAGGAGATGGCGATGCGCAAGACGACATGGGTGCCGCTCGTCGCGGTGAGCCTGGTGCTCGCCGGGTGTACGGCCGCGGTGCCGGAGCCGGAGGTGACCTTGGCGCCCCGGCTGTCCTTCAAGCCGGTGGTCCAGGTCGACAAGGACGGCCGCGAGGTCGCCGTCGACACCTCTGGCACCCCAGCCGACCCGGCCGGAGACGGCACAGCGGTCTGCCCGTCGACCACGACGATCGCCATGGTCGGGCCCCTCACCGGCCCGGACGCCGGGTCGGGGACCAACATCCGCAACGGAGCCCGGCTCGCCGTCACGCGGCACAACGCCGCCAACCCCGACTGCCAGGTCACCCTGGCCCCCCGGGACAGCCAGGGCGACCCGGACCAGGCACTGGTCGTGGTGCCGCCGCTGGTGGCCGACCCCGACGTCGTCGCCATGATCGGACCGGCCTACTCCGGCGAGACCAAGGCGACCGGCCCGATGATCAACGCCGCCGGTCTGCTCTCCCTGACCCCGGCGGCCACCAACCCGGAGCTGACGACCTACGGCTGGGACAACTTCTTCCGGGGGCTGGCCAGCGACGCGGTCCAGGGTCCGGCCGTGGCGGCCTACATGCGCGACACCCTGGGGTTCTCCACCGTCTGCGTGGTCTCTGACGACTCTGACTACGGCATCGACCTGTCCGGCCAGGTGGCCACGGTCCTGGGCAGCGCCGCCGACCCGGCGTGCGCCGCACAGATCGTCTCGGGGGAGCAGGACCTCTCCGCGGCGGTGGCGACGGTGACCGCAGCCGGGCCCGACGCCGTGTTCTACGGCGGCTACACCGCCGACGCGGGGCGGCTGGTCAAGCAGCTGCGGGCCGCCGGCTACAGCGGTGCGTTCCTCTCCGGCGACGGTGCCGCCGACGTGGACTTCTTCCGTATCGGCGGGGACGCGGCCGTCGGGGCCGACGTGGCCTGTCCGTGCGGTCCGCCCCCGGACACCTTCGCCCAGGCGTACACCCGGCAGTTCGGCCAGGCTCCGGGCAACTTCGCCGTCGAAGGCTACGACCTGGCGACGATCATCCTCCTGGGCATCGACTCCGGGGCGACCGACCGCGCCGCGCTGGTCGACTTCGTGAAGGGCTACGACGGCCAGGGTCTGGCCCGCCGTTATGCATGGGCCCCGAGCGGCGAGCTGACCGAGGCTCTGGTCTGGATCTACCAGGTGAAGTGAGACCGTCCGATTCGTCCAGGTCATGAGTGGCGCCGGGCTGCCGATGAGGGGAGCACCGATGTCGTGCATGGTCGCAATGCGAGAAGGTGAATGAGGGATGCGCTGGTTCATGGACCGCCCTGTGGCGGTGAAGATCTTGTCCTTGATGGGTCTGCTGGCCGTCGTAGCGCTGGGTGTTGCCGCGGTCGCGTCGGCCCAGCTGGCGGTGCTGGCCGACGGTCGGCAGCAGATGGACGACGAGACGACCAAGCCGCTGACGGTCCTCAACGGGATCAACCTCGGGTTCGCCGGCGACCGTGAGCTGTTGATGACGGCCCACTGGATCTCGGCGGACGACGCCGACGCCTTCGCGGCGGCCGAAGCCGAGCGCAAGACGGAGCGCAACGCCCAGCTGGACGAGCTGCGGCCTGACCTGCCGGCCGCTCAGGCTGACCAGCTCGACACGGCGTTCGCCGGCTACTGGCAGCTGTTCGACCAGGCCGTGCCGATGCTGCGGGCCGGGGACGAGGCCTCCGTCGAGCACCTGACCGAGGTCACCGCTGCCGACCAGGGCAAGGTGGTCGAGGCGGCGCTGGCCGACGCTGAGCAGTACCTGGCAGACAAGGCTGACGCTTCCGTCGCCGAGGGCAAGACCCAGGCCGCCACGGCCACGGCCGTGGTGTGGATCGCCTCCGTGGTCGGGTCGCTCGTGGTGATGGCGCTGGGCGTCGTGGTGGTGCGCGCAGTCACCCGGTCGATCGTCAAGGTCGAGGCCGCCGCTCAGGCGCTGGCCGACGGCAACCTGACGGTGCGGCCCGAGGTGCCCTACCACGACGAGGTCGGACGCATGGCGCAGAAGTACAACACCGGCGTGGAGGTGCTGGTCGACACGATCCGTGCGGTCAAGGGCGCGGCCGTGGGCTCGGCCGAGGCGTCGGGCCAGCTGGAGTCGGTCGCCTCGTCGGTGGTGGCCGAGACCGAGCGGGCGTCGGCCCAGGCCGGGGTGGTGGCCTCGGCGGCGGAGCAGGTGTCGCGGAACGTGGCGACGGTGGCGGCTGGTGCCGAAGAGATGGGGTCGTCGATCGCGGAGATTGCGGGGAATGCGTCGTCGGCGGCGCGGATCGCTGGTGAGGCGACGCAGGTGGCGGCGGCGACGAATGAGCTGGTGGCGCGGTTGGGTGTGTCGAGCCAGGAGATCGGTGCGGTGGTCAAGACGATCAACTCGATTGCTGA
>JAVBSR010000120.1:0-3826 GCA_031556715.1 Cellulomonas sp. | reverse complement strand
TGACCACCCTCAGCACTGAGCGAGGCCATGTCCGCACCGGTCTCGATGTCGACCTCCCGGCCGAGCAGCATCTCCAGCATCTCTTTGATGTCCTGCGGGTGGGGCAGCGCTGTCTCGTTCACTTCTCGTCCTTGTCTCTGGGGTGGCTCAGGCCAGCACAGGTTCGATGACTTCCCGGAACGCCTCCGGGGTAAACGGCTTGGCGATGAGGAACAACGCCCCTTCGGCCTCGGCCTGCTCACGCATCTGCGGCGAGCCCTCGGAGGTGACGAACCCGAAGGGGGTCTCGTAACCGTTGGCGCGCATCGTCTTGAGCAGCTCCATGCCGCTCATCTCGGGCATGTTCCAGTCGGACAGGACGACGTCCGGTTCGTCCTCCTGGATGGCGGCCATGGCTTCGACGCCGTTGCCGGCCTCCCGGACCTCCCAGTCGTAACCGGCCTGGCGCAGCGGTCGGATGACGATCTGGCGCATGACGCGCGAGTCGTCGACGACCAAGACTCTGATCATCGGCTTCCTCCTTCTTGTTGCGTGAGCCAGACTTCGATGTCCAGCGGGTCGCCGCGCCACGCCAGGTGCAGCGTCAGCACGAGCGGGTCCACCGTCGGTGGCAACGACGTGGCGACCTTGGGTAGTCCCAGCGTCCCCTGGTCGGGTAGCAGGGCCTTGACGTTGCCCCCGACGACGTTGGCGATCTCGCCGTACGCGTCGAGCAGGTCGGCATCAGTGATCGGGACCTCGCCGAGACCGAGCAGGGCGCGCACCAGCGCGTGCGCGGTCTCGGTGCTGGTGGTCACCGCGGTGCGGCCCGGGTCGGGACCGTGGACGTCGACCCAGGCCACCATCGGGTCGACGATGTCGGTGTCGTCGTCGCCATCGTCCCGTGGCACCAGCAGGCCCTCGTCGCCGTCGATCATCGCGGTGAACACGGCCTGGACGATCTCGAACACGGACCCGAAGTCCACCACCGCCGCAGTCATGCTTGCTCCCCTACCGGGACCAGCCCGAGCCACTCCAGCTTTTCGCGGATCGCATCGGGTGTGAATGGTTTGATGAGGTACTCGTGCGCACCGGCGGCCAGCGCCCGCACGATCTGCGACTGCTCAGACTCGGTGGTCACCATCATCAGCGTGATCTCGCGCAGCTCAGGATCGGCGCGGACCTTGGTGACGAAGGTCAGCCCGTCCATCACGGGCATGTTCCAGTCGATGCAGGCCAGGTCGACCTGCTCTCCGGCGGCCAGCAGGTCGAGGGCCTCCTGGCCGTCCTGCGCCTCGATCGTCTCGAAACCGAGAGTGTGCAGGTTGCCGGCAACAATGCGGCGCATCACCCTCGAGTCGTCGATGACCAGAGCTCTCATGACGTTCCTCCTCGCGGGGGGAATATCGGTGCGGCGGCGGGCGAGCCGGTCTTGACCGGCAGGCCAGGCGCACCAGCCTGGGTGGGGACACGTGCGGACATTCCGACGTTGGCCGGCGCCGCGCAGGGCGCGGCCTTGGCTGACAGCTTGCGGTAGGCAGACCCGGCACCGATCTGGATCCGGTCCCAGGCCGTGTCGACGCCGATGGTGGTCTCCGCGGCGCCGAGCATGAGGACGCCGTCGTCGGCGAGCACGCTCGACATCCGGCCCAGGATCGCCTGCTTGGTCGGCAGGTCGAAGTAGATGAGCACGTTGCGCAGCAGGATCACGTCTACCTTGCCGACCATGGGCGGGCGGTCGAGCAGGTTGTGCTGACGGAACGTCACCCGCGAGCGCAGCGCCTGGCTGACCTCCCACTCGGCACCGACCCGGGTGAAGTGCCGCACCATGAGCGGCGCAGGCAGGCCCCGGTTGACCTCGAGCTGGGAGTACCGGCCGGTCTTGGCCCGGTCGAGCACCTGCTGAGACAGGTCCGTGGCCAGGATCTCGAAGGTCACCTGGGGCGGCAGGGCCTCGGTCAGGGTCATCGCCAGCGAGTACGGTTCCTGGCCGGTCGAGCAGGCCGCCGACCAGATCTTCAGGTGCGCCGGGCGGGGTCGCGCGGCCAGCAGGTCGGGCAAGATCTTCTGGCGCAGCGCGACGAACGGGGTGTTGTCACGGAACCACGACGTCTCGTTCGTGGTCAGGGCCTCGACGATGCTGCGCAGCATCCGCTCGTCGTTCTTGGTGCGGGCCATGGCGACGAAGGCCTGCACGTCGGCCAGGCCGTTCTCCTTGGCCAGGGGCAGCAGGCGTGACTCGACCAGGTATTCCTTGCCGGCCGGCAGCTGGATGGCGGAGCGCTTACGGACCAGGTCAGACACCCAGACGAACGCATCAGAGCTCAGCGTCACACTGCACCTCCGGTCAGGCTGGCCGACAGGCGACGGACGATCGCCCCGGCAATCTCGCCGATGGGCAGCACCCGGTGGGCCAGGCCGGCCTGGGCGACCGCGCCCGGCATGCCCCACACCACGGAGCTGGCTTCGTCCTGCACGTACACGCTGCCTCCTGCGGTGACCAGGTCCTGGCAGCCGGTACGGCCGTCAGCACCCATCCCGGTGAGCACCACCCCGAGCAGCGACCCGTTGTACGCCTTGACGGCCGCGCGGAACAGCACGTCGACCGACGGCCGGGTGTAGCTGACCGGGGGGTCCTGGTTGAGCTCGATGACCTGCCCTGCGGCGAACCCAGCCCCGCCGCCTCGGCGCAGCACCATGTGGTAGTTGCCGGGGGCGATGTAGGCGTGCCCAGGCTGGAGCAGCTCGCCGCCCTTGGCCTCGACGACCGTGGTCGGGCCCAGCCGGTCCAGCCGGGCCGCCAGCTGGCCGGTGAACACCGGCGGCATGTGCTGGACCATGAGGATCGGCACCGGCAGGGTCCTGGTGAAGCCGCTGAACACCCGAGACAACGCCTCGGGGCCACCGGTCGACGATCCGATGAGCAGGGCCCGTACGGGAGCGATCGGAGGTTCGGGACGCAGCGTCACCCGGTTCGGCGCGCCCGCGCCGGCCTTCGAGCCCTGGGTCGGCAGCGGCGCGAACGCCCGCCGCCGTCCCACGAGCGCCTTGACCCGGGGGATGAGCTCGCGCTCCACCTCTTTCATCGAGGCGGCCCGGCTGCCGGTGTTCGACGGCTTGGTGACGTAGTCGCTGGCCCCCGCCGCCAGGGCCTCCAGGGTGGCGGCCGCACCCCGCTCGGTCAGCGTGGAGAACATGATGATCGGCATCTTGTGGCCGGCCTTGCGCAACGCACGCACCGTCTCGATCCCGTCCATGATGGGCATCTCGATGTCCATCGTGACCAGGTCCGGTCCGAACTCCTCCACCCGGGAGAGCGCCACCTTCCCGTTGGGGGCGGTGCCGACGACCTCGATGTCCCGGTCGGCGGACAGCGAGTCGGTGACCAGCTTGCGCACGACCACGGAGTCGTCCACGATCAGGACGCGGATAACGGTCACGGCTCTCCTCTTCCAGGGTAGTTTCTCTGCACTCCTCTATCGACGCCGCCGGCGTCGATGTGAGAGGAGATCAGACGGTGAACCGAGCCAGGTCGTCAGCGGCCTGGGAGGCGCCCATGAGCAGGCCCCGAGCACCCGAGGCGACCTCTTCGGCAGCCTTGGTGGACTCCGCCGTGACGGCGGCGATCTCGGTGATGCTCTCCGCGATCTGGCCCGCGCCGGTGGCAGCCTCGCCCACGTTGCGGGACATCTCCGAGGTGGTGACCGTCTGCTCCTCCACCGCCGCAGCGATGGTCGCGGAGTAGTCGTTGATCTGGTCGATGATGCTCGAGATCTGACCGATCGCCTCGACCGCACCACCAGTGTCGGACTGGATCGCCTCGATACGACGAGCGATGTCACCGGTC
>JAVBSR010000163.1:0-15965 GCA_031556715.1 Cellulomonas sp. | reverse complement strand
TTCGCTCCTCGCAATGACGGAGGAGAGAGATTCGCGTCAAATGCGGGAAGCTTGCGGGAAATAGCGTAGTGAGAAGGGGGGGCGTGAGGGCGCCGGGGGGCCAGCGCCCTCACGCCAACCGGGAGCCGTCTGGATCAGCATGGTTCTCGTCTCGGCTGCGGTGTCGCGCGAGCTCCTGAGACTCAGCACACGAGGATCTCAGGAGGTCAGCGGTGGCGACGACGACGGCGAACCGTCCCCCTCGGAGGTTGGCGGCCGTGGCCCGCATGAGATCGGTGGCGGTCATCTGGATCTCGGAGCCGTCCGGCAGCGTCGTGACGAGGTCGAAGGTGCGGGTGGCGTCCAGGGGCACGGAGACACGAAACCCGAGGTTCCCGCCCATCCGGGCCGTGGTCTCCACGCACATGTTGGTCTGTATGCCGCACAGCACGATGTCGCTGATCGCACGGTCGTCCAACCATGCCCTCAGGTCGGGCGTGCCGAGGAAGGCTGAGTTGACCTGCTTGGTTACCAGCACGTCGTAGCCGCTCTCGGCGACGAACGCCTTCAGCTCGTTCCCTCTGGTTCCGGGGGCCAGCGGGGAACCGGCGGCCGAGTCGTGGCGGACGGCGACGATCGGGCCGCGCCTGGTGTCGCGCCAGCAGTCGATCAGCCGCGCGATGTTGTGCTCGCACTGCGGGTTTGCGGTCGGCCCCCAGTGGTCCGTCTGGTCGAATCCCTCCTGCACGTCGATGACGACGAGGGCCTGCGGTGCGGGGCGCGGTGCGTTCACGAGCTTGAGCCTGCCGGATGCTCAGCCTCCTCGACAGTGGCGGATGCGACAGTGATCGATAAGATCACGCCATGCGTGTGGCGGTGGTGCTCCTGGACGGTGCGCGGGCGTTCGACGTCGCGGTCGTCTGCGAGGTGTTCGGCCGCGACCGCACCATGCACGGCGTCCCGAGGACCGAGACCGTGCTCGTCGCGCCTCGTCGCCAGGTGGCGCTCGACCATGCGATGACCGCCCGGGCGCAACCGCTGTCCGCCGCTGCCGAAGCCGACCTGGTCCTGGTACCGGGCTTCTGGGACCTCGGAGCGGTCCTTGAGGCGCAGGACGATCCGCACCACGTGCGGGCCCGTCAGGCCGTCGTCGCGGCGCACGAGCGGGGGGCCGAGGTCGCCTCGCTGTGCCTGGGCGCCTTCTGGTTGGCTCGTACCGGCCTGCTGGACGGCACCGAGGTGACGACCCACTGGAGCCAGGGCCGATCGTTGGCCCGCCTGTATCCGAATGTCACTGTTCGTGAGAACGTCCTGTACACCCACGACCCCCTGCGCAGGGTGTGGACCGGTGCCGGGGTCACGGCGGCGCTCGACCTCTGCCTCGCCGTCCTGGCTTCGTGGTGCGGAGCGGCGGCGGCGGCGGTGGTCGCACGCTTCTTGGTGCTGCCTGCCCAGCGGACCGGAGGGCAGGCGCAGTTCGTCCCACCGCGCTTCGGTCGCGACGACACCGCTTCGGGTGCCCTGGCGACGATGCAGTCTCGGGTGAGACAGGACGTGGCCCGGCCGTGGACGCTGGCAGACCTGGCCCGCGCGGCCGGGACAAGCACGCGGACGCTGCAACGGCGGTGCGCGGAGCAGACCGGCATGTCCCCGCAGGCATGGCTCACGGTCGAGCGCGTCGAGGCCGCCAAGGAACTGCTCCAGGCGACCGTGCTCAGCGTGGAGGAAGTGGCGCGAAGGGTCGGTTTCCTACACGCTGACCTGCTGCGCAAGCATTTCGTCGCTGCGGTGGGCGTCGCGCCCACCGCCTATCGCACGGCCTTCAAGACGCCGACGGACCGGCAGCGGAGGAGCGCGCCCTGCCTCTCGGCAGGACAGGAGATGACTGAGCTGTCTCAGGCGCCGACGGGCGTGGCGACGAGCTCGTCGACCTCGACGACCGAGGCCAGGAACCCGCGCACCTGGAGGAACTGGGTGAGGTAGTCGGCGTGCTCGTCGCACGACATCCACACCTTCCGCCGTTCCGGGGTGTGCAGCTTGGGGTTGTTCCACAGCAGGCCCCACACGGCTTCTGCCGTGCAACGTCGAGCGCTGCAGACCAGGTCCCCGACGACGTCCGGTACCGGTTCGCTCACTGGTCAACCCTTCGGTAGCGTCATATGCGCCGGACCGTACCGCCGCCGACAGCACCTGGACGGCGTCCGCTCCCGTACTGCTGATGGTAGCCGCGCGACCGGCGAGCGGCACAGAGCGTCCACGGAGCGTCACGCTCTTGTCGAAGACCGACAAGGCTCGGTGGGGAATTGGTGGGTGGCACCGGCCCAGGCCCGTTCTGACGTCGGCTAGCGTCGTGGCGTGCCTCCTACGACGAGTACTCCCCAGGCCGGTCCGAACAGCGGCTCACCGCGCAGCGTCCTGATCACCGGCGCCAACCGTGGCATCGGCCGTGCGATCGCCGAGCGGTTCGTCGCCGCCGGCGACCGGGTGGCGTCGATCGACCGTGCGGCCTCGTCCGACGTGCCCGACGGCGTCCTGCAGGTGCTCGGCGACGTCTGCGACACCGCGTCGGTCGATGCGGCTTTCACCGCGGTGGAGGCGGCGCACGGTCCGGTCGAGGTCGTCGTCGCCAACGCCGGGATCACCCGTGACGGGCTGCTCATGCGGATGAGCGACGAGGACTTCGAGACCGTGATCGACACCAACCTCACCGGTGCCTTCCGGGTGGCCCGCCGGGCCAGCACCTCGATGATCCGGCGCAGGTCGGGTCGCATCGTGCTCATCGCCTCGGTGGTGGGGCTGTACGGGGGAGCGGGGCAGACCAACTACTCCGCCTCGAAGGCCGGACTGGTCGGGATGGCCCGTTCGATCACCCGCGAGCTGGGTGGGCGCGGCATCACCGCCAACGTCGTCGCGCCCGGTTTCATCGACACGGCGATGACGCAGGCGCTCCCCGACGACCGCAAGGCCCAGTACCTGGCCGCCATCCCGGCGGGCCGGTGGGGCACGGCCGACGACGTCGCCCAGGCGGTCGAGTTCCTCGCCTCGCCGGCGGCCGCCTACATCACCGGTGCTGTGGTGCCGGTCGACGGCGGCCTGGGCATGGGCCACTGACGACAACCTCGACGAGAAAGGACGACCCATGGGTCTGCTCGAAGGCAAGACGCTGCTGGTGACCGGAGTGCTCAACGACGGGTCTATCGCGTTCCACGTGGCGCGGCTGGCCCAGCAGGAGGGTGCCCGCGTGGTGCTGACCTCCTTCGGGCGCCAGCACCGCCTGACCGAGGTGGTGGCGCGGCGGCTGCCCACGACCCCGCCGGTGGTCCAGCTGGACGTCACCGACGCCGACGACCTGGCGGCGCTGGCGACCGTGGTCGGTGAGCACACCGACCGGCTGGACGGTGTGGTCCACTCGATCGGGTTCGCCCCGCAGGCCGTCATGGGAGGGGACTTCCTCGCCGGTCAGTGGCCTGACGTGGCCACGGCGCTGGAGGTGTCGGCCTACTCGCTCAAGTCCCTCGCGGTGGCCGCCCGGCCGCTCATGGGAGCCGGGTCGGCTGTGGTCGGCCTGACGTTCGACGCCCAGTTCGCCTGGCCGGTCTACGACTGGATGGGCGTGGCCAAGGCCGCGCTGGAGTCCACGGCGCGCTACCTGGCCCGCGACCTCGGCCCGGACGGCATCCGGGTCAACCTGGTCTCGGCCGGGCCGGTACGGACCACCGCCGCGAAGTCGATCCCCGGGTTCGAGCAGATGGAGAGCTCCTGGTCCGACCGCGCCCCGCTGGGCTGGGACGTCGCCGACCCCGAACCGACCGCACGGGCGGTGGCCGCCCTGTGCTCCGACTGGTTCCCTGCCACGACCGGCGAGATCGTCCACGTCGACGGCGGCGTCCACGCGATGGGTCAGTGAGCACGCGACGCTCCTGGTGCCCCGCAGGTCGGTCCCAGCGCGACGGGTCGGCGAGGTGAGACCATCGGTGGCGTGAGCGTCGCCGTGAACCGTCTCCTGCTGCTGCGTCATGCCAAGGCCGAGCAGGCCGGGCCGACCGACCACGAGCGCCCGTTGGCGTTGCGGGGTCGACGCCAGGCCTCGGCGGTCGGGGCGGCCCTGCGCGCCGAGGGCCTGGTGCCTGACCGTGTGCTGTGCTCGTCGGCGCTGCGCACCCGGCAGACCTGGGACCTGGTCTGCGCTGGCCTCGGCCCTGCCGGCGCCGAGGTGGCGGTAGCGGTGCACGACGAGCTGTACGACGCCGGTACCCAGGACGTCCTCGCCCTGCTCCACGAGCTGACCGGGATCGCCACGGTGCTGGTCGTCGGCCACGAACCGACGATGTCCACCCTCGCGCTCCGGCTGGCCGGGCCGACGTCGGCGCCCGACGTCGTCGACCGGGTCCGTCACGGCGTGCCCACCGCCGGCTGGAGCCTGCTGGAGACCGACCAGCCCTGGGACGTCCTCGCCCTGGGCACGGCCCGGTTGAGGGCGTTGCGGGTGCCGGCGTAGAGGCCGAGGTTCACCGGGCTGCGCAGGGGTTTCTGACGGGTAGCCGACGTCGGCGCACGGGCGGTCGGGTGGCAGGGCGGACGAGTTGGTACCAGCCGCACTCGTCGTGAAAGTCTGGGGGTGAGATCACGAGAAGACGAGGGGACCCGCAGGACATGACGACCATGCGACCGTTCCGGGCGCTGCGCCCCGGGGACAACGCTGCCGCCGCACGGGTGGCGGCCTTGCCGTACGACGTGCTGAGCTCGGCCGAGGCCCGGCTGGCGGTCGAGGGCAACCCGGACTCGTTCCTGCACGTCGACAAGGCCGAGATCGACCTCGACCCGACGGTCGACATCTACGACGACGCGGTGTACGCCCAGGCGAAGGTCAACCTGGCGGCGCTGGTCGACCGCAGGGCGCTGGTGCACGATCCTTCTGCCTGCTTCTACCTGTACCGGCAGACCATGGACGGGCGGTCGCAGACCGGCATCGTCGGCTGTGCCGCGGTGGACGACTACGTCGAGGACCGGATCAAGAAGCACGAGCTGACCAGGGCCGACAAGGAAGCGGACCGTATCCGTCACGTCGACACCCTGGATGCCAACACCGGGCCGATCTTCCTGGCCCACCGCCCCCACCACGGGCTGGCCGACCTGGTCGCCCGTTGGACCGCCGACCACACGCCGGTCTACGACTTCACCGCTGGCGGGGTCCGCAACGAGGTCTGGAAGGTGAGCGACGTCGCCGCCAACCTCCAGATCGCGGGCACGTTCACGCAGCTGGCGGCGCTGTACATCGCCGACGGCCACCATCGCTGCGCCTCGGCGGTCAAGGTGGCCCAGCTGCGTCGCAGCCAGCACCCGGGGTACTCCGGCGACGAGGAGTTCAACTATTTCCTCGCCGTCGTCTTCCCTGAGGACCAGCTGAGCATCATGGACTACAACCGGGTCGTCGCCGACCTGGCCGGTCGTACCGCGGCCCAGCTGGTGGCGGCGCTGGCCGATGTCGTGACGGTGGGCGAAGCCCAGGAGCCGGCCTGCCGCCCTGCCGGCAAGCACGAGTTCGGGATGTACCTCGACGGGTCGTGGTACCCGCTGCGCGCCCGGCCCGAGCTGGTGGACGAGTCCGACCCGGTGGCGTCGCTGGACGCGGCGTGGTTGCAGACCCACGTCCTCGGCCCGCTGCTCGGGATCACGGACCCCAGAGCCGACCAGCGGATCGACTTCGTCGGCGGCATCCGCGGCCTGGACGAGCTGGCCCGCCGGGCCGGTCCGGGCGGGGTGGCGTTCGCGCTGCACCCGGTCGTCATGGGTGATCTGTTCGCGGTCGCGGACGCGGGTCAGATCATGCCTCCGAAGAGCACCTGGTTCGAGCCCAAGCTGCTCTCCGGGCTGTTCGTCCACGAGCTGTGACCTGCCCCTCGACTGGCTGACCCTGCCGGGTGCACGCCGGGCCGGCACGACCGTCGGTGCGTTCGAGGGTGGCTGTTCCGGTGCCGGGGCGGGCGTCCGGCGCCCTCGACGGGGCGTGTCCCGCGCATACTCGAGGTCGATCTTGAGTAACCTTGCCGTGTGACTGGGACGACTGACCTGGCGCGGCACGGTGCCAGAGCGACGTCACCCTTCCTGACCTGGGCGGACGCCGCCAATCTGCACACTCGAGGAGGCTGGGTATGACAGCGACCTTCCTGCCCGAGGTGCGTGGGGTGATCGAGCGTGACGGCAGCCTCACCCTCATCGTCGGGGACGAGCAGCCGGTGACCGTCGCTGGTCCGTCCGACGGTCCGACGAGCCTGTACGACGCCCGGCGGCAGCTGGTGGCCGCGGTGGCCGCGGTCGCCCACCAGAGCGGTCACGAACGCGTCGTGGCGCACGTCGACGACCCGGAGAACGGGACGATGATGGTCTCGGTCACCGCCGCGGGGAGCATCGAGGACGTCCTGCTCTCCCCGGCCGCCGAGACGCTCCAGCCGGCGAGACGACCGACCCCGCCCGCAGCCCGTCCGGCACCGCCGCCGACCCAGCAGCAGCCTCTGAGGCCGCAGCGGACGCAGCCGGGAGGCGTCCCGGCTCAGCCGGCGCCAGCCCGGCAGGAACGCGGCTGGAGCCCGGCACCAGAGCGCCCGGTCACCCCGGTGCGGCGTCCACCGCTCCCGTCGGTACGGTCGCTGCCGCTCCCAGCCGACCGTCGGGCTGTCCACCGCGCGCCCGAGCCGTCGATGCTGCCGCGCACCCCGGTGTCGCCCCGGACGCCGGTGCCGACCTTCCTGGTCACCGAGGCCAGCTCCGACCCGGCACGTTCCGGGTGGCGCGGTACCGCCAACCGGTTCGGCCTCAGCCTCGCCCCGACCAGCAGCGAGGTGAGCCTGCGACGGTCGGTCCGCATCGTCTCGCAGCACTGGCCGGGGCTGCGCACCGTCGCGATCGCCAACGCCAAGGGCTCGGCCTCCAAGACGCCGACCACGATCGGGCTGGCGGCCGCCTTCGCCCGGCACGGTGGCGGCGGGGTCGCCGCGGTGGACAACAACCCGACCCGGGGCACGCTTCCCTGGCGGACGGAGCAGGGACCCCACGACGCGAGCGTGACCGACCTGCTGCCCCACGTCGAACGGCTGATGACCTCCGACGCCAGCGCCTCACAGCTGGCCGCGTTCCTGCACCACCAGACCGAAGACCGGTACGACGTGCTGCGGTCCAAGCCGGAGCGGCTCGGCCCGCCCTTCACCGCCGCGGAGTTCGACGCCGTGGTCCGGGTGCTCGCCAAGTACTACCGGCTGATCGTCTTCGACTCCGGCAACGACGAGACGGCCGCGGTCTGGCAGCACATGATCGAGATGGCCACCCAGCTGGTCGTCCCCACGCTGGCGCGTCGTGAGTGGGCCGAGGCCGGACGGCTGCTGCTGACCGAGCTGGCCCGCAGCTCCGAGCACGGCTACAACCTGGCCACCAACGCCGTGGTCATCGTCTCCCAGGCCGATCCGCGCCGTGGCCTCGGGCCGGCCATGGAGATCGCCCACGGTTTCGAGGGCCTGGTCCGCGCCACCGCCGTGATTCCCTACGACCCGCACATGGTCGAAGGGCACATGCGCTGGACCAGCCTGGCCCGAGAGACGCGCGACGCCTGGATCCACGCCGCCGCCATGGTCGCCACCGGATTCTGAGCCCCGCGCCGAGAGGTGCGCAATGTGAACTAGTTGCGCACACGAGGGCAGACTGCACATAAGAAACTAGTTGCGCATACGATCCCGAGCGATGGGCAACTGCTTCCGACGGTGGTAGTTCAAGACCCCCAGGTGAGACGGAAGCGCGAGGGGTCGGCGGGGGGCACCACCTCCGGAGTGGTGGGGCGTCAAAGGCTCCCGCAGGGAGCCCGGGCAGAGGTGGTGCCCCCGCCGACCCCGACCCGAGCGAGGGCTCAACCGCCCCCACCTACTCCGTCAGGACGGCGCCCTTCGGCACGACGGTGATGCCGGACTCGGTGACGGTGAACCCACGGGCCAGGTCGTGCTCGTGGTCCAGGCCGATGCGGCAGCGCTCCGGGACGACGACGTACTTGTCGATGATCGCCCGGTAGATCTGCGCATACCGCTGCACGATGACGCCGTCGAACAGCACCGAGTCGGTCACCTGGGCCCAGGAGTGCAGCCGGCAGCCAGGGGAGACCACCGACCCTGCCACGGTGGCACCGGAGACCACGGTGCCGTTCGAGACGATGGAGTCTGCGGCGTGCCCCAGGCGTCCGGGGCCGGCGTGCACGAACTTGGCCGGCGGCAGACCTGAGTTGCCGGCGTGCAGCGGCCAGGCACTGTTGTACAGGTTGAAGACCGGCTCGATCGCGATGAGGTCCTGGTTGGCGTCGTAGTAGGCGTCGATGGAGCCCACGTCGCGCCAGTAGTCCTTGTCCCGGGGGGTCGACCCGGGCACGTCGTTGCGGATGAAGTCGTACACCCCGGCGGTGCCGCGCGCCACGAACGCGGGCACGATGTCGCCGCCCATGTCGTGGCGGGATGTCGGGTTGTCGGCGTCGGCGGTGACGGCCTCGACCAGGGCGTCGGCGTTGAAGATGTAGTTGCCCATCGAGGCCAGCACCTCGCCGGGGGAGTCTGCCAGGCCGATCGGGTCGGACGGCTTCTCCCGGAAGGCGGCGATCTTGGCGGGGTCGGAGGCGGCGGTCTCGATGACGCCGAACTGGTCGGCCAGCCCGATCGGCTGCCGGATCCCGGCCACGGTCAGCTCGGCGCCGGAGTCGATGTGCGCCTCCATCATCTGCGAGAAGTCCATCCGGTAGACGTGGTCGGCGCCGACCCCGACGACATAGTCCGGTCGCTCGTCCTCGATGATGTTCAGGCCCTGGTAGATCGCGTCGGCGCTGCCCAGGTACCAGTGCTTGCCGACCCGTTGCTGGGCGGGCACCGCTGCGACGTAGTTGCCCAAGATGGCTGACATCCGCCACGTCTTGGACACGTGACGGTCCAGCGAGTGCGACTTGTACTGGGTCAGCACGATGACGTGCAGGTACTGGGAGTTGATGACGTTCGACAGGGCGAAGTCGACCAGCCGGTAGATCCCGCCGAACGGCACCGCCGGCTTGGCGCGGTGGGTGGTCAACGGCATGAGCCGTTTGCCCTCTCCACCAGCAAGGACGATGGCAAGGACCCGCGGCGTGGCTCGCATGGCACGACCCTAGACCGAGATGCGCCCACTATGCACGGTGGCCAGCATGTGGGCTGCTGGCGGTCCCACGGTGGGCGTCGAGGGGCGGGTTCCGCGGGTTCGACTACCGTGGTGGGCTACTACGGCCTACGGAGGCCCCGTTCGTGGAGGCCCAGCCTGTGGTAGCCCAGTCTGTGGAGGCCCAGTTGCGCGTCGACCTGATGACCCGCGAGTTCCCGCCCAAGATCTACGGAGGGGCCGGCGTTCACGTCGCCGAGCTGGTCCGGGTGCTGCGGCAGCCCGTGGACGGTGTTCCCGGCACCGACGTGCAGGTGCACTGCTTCGACGGGCCGAGGGACGACCCGTGGGTGCACGGCTACGACCAGGCGCCGGGCGACGCCGCCCTGGCCACGTTCGGCGTGGACCTGGCGATGGTGGCCGGGGTGGACGCGGTCGACCCCGGGACGGCCCCTGACCTGGTGCACTCGCACACCTGGTACGCCAACCTGGCCGGGCACCTGGCCGGGGTGCGGTACGACGTGCCGCACATCCTCACCGCGCACAGCCTGGAGCCCCTGCGGCCGTGGAAGGCCGAACAGCTCGGCGGCGGCTACGCCTTGTCCTCCTGGGCCGAACGCACCGCCTACGCCGGCGCTGCCCGGGTGGTGGCGGTCTCCGCCGGGATGCGCGCCGACATCCTGCGGGTCTACCCGTTCGTCGACCCGGACGACGTGGTCGTCGTGCACAACGGTATCGACCTGGAGGGCTGGGTCCGGCCTGTCGACGTCGACCAGTCGCGGGCCCGCGCCCAGGCCCTCGGCATCGACCCCGACCGGCCTGCCGTGGTGTTCGTCGGCCGGATCACCCGTCAGAAGGGCCTGCCGTACTTCCTGCGGGCCGCCGAACGGCTGCCTGACGACGTCCAGCTGGTGCTGTGCGCCGGCGCCCCCGACACCCCGCAGATCATGGCCGAGGTCTCCGAGCTGGTCGCGGGCCTGGCAGCCCGACGCTCCGGCGTGGTGTGGATCGAACGGATGCTGCCCCGCGCCGACCTGGTCTCGGTGCTGGCCGCCTGCACGGTGTTCGTCTGCCCGTCGGTGTACGAGCCGCTGGGCATCGTCAACCTGGAGGCCATGGCCGTCGGCCTGCCCGTCGTCGCCACGGCCACCGGCGGCATCCCCGAGGTGGTCGTCGACGGCGAGACGGGCCTGCTGGTGCCCATCGCCCAGACCGACGACGGTACCGGCACCCCGCTCGACCCGGACGCCTTCGTCGCCGACCTCGCCGCGGCGCTGACCGACGCAGTCGGCGACCCCGACCGCGCCCGTCGCTGGGGCGAGGCCGGACGCCGCCGTGCCGAAGACCACTTCTCCTGGGACGTCATCGCCCAGCGCACCCTCGAGGTCTACCGCTCCGTCCTGGCCTGAGCCCTTGCTGGTCACCCTCCGTCGGTACGTGGCCGCCGACGCGGCGGCCACGCTGGGCGTCTTCCGCCGCGCGGTGCACGTCACGGCTGCCGCCGACTACTCGCCGGAGCAGCGGGAGGCCTGGGCTCCGGGAACCTTTGACCTGGTCGGCTGGTCAGAGCAGCGGAATCGCAGCAGCACGGTCGTCGCGGAGATCGCCGGCTGTCTCGTCGGCTTCTGCGACGTCGATGCCGAGGGGTACATCGACATGCTGTTCGTCGATCCTGACCACGGCCGTCAGGGTGTCGCCACGGCCCTCGTGGGCTGGGTCAGAGCCGAGGCGGGGCAGCGAGGGGCCACCCGTCTGACGACGCGGGCCAGCGAGACGGCCAGACCGTTCTTCGAGGCCCAAGGTTTCCGTGTCGACGAGCGCCTGACGCTCACGGTCCGTGGCGTCGCCTTGACCGCCTGTGCGATGAGCGCCGATCTCGCTCCGTCATGACCGCAGGGGCAAGAGACCTTGGCGGCGCCCTCACCGGCGGGTCCATCCATGGTGTGGCGACGTCAGCCGGCGGACTGCGGCTCCGCCTATCCTCGGTGGGTGAGCGAGACCTACCCACAGGCATCTGAGCATCCGGCGGCCGTCGAGACGGGGCGCGGGGCCGCGCGCCACGAGATGCCGGTGGAGCTGCGCGACGACGTCCGCCTGCTCGGTCGGCTGCTCGGCACCATCCTCGAGGAGTCCGGCGGCCGTGGCCTGCTCGACGACGTCGAGAACCTGCGCGAGCTGACCATCGCGGCGTTCGGGGAGGGCACCGGTTCGCTCGACGCGGCGGCCGCGTTCGTCGAGCGTCTGTCGCTGGAGCGGGCCAGCCAGGTGGCCCGGGCGTTCACCTGCTACTTCCACCTGGCGAACCTGGCCGAGGAGTACCACCAGGTGCGGGCGCTGCGTCAGCAGGGCCGCGACGACGGTGAGGCGACGGTCGACGAGTCGATCCCGCAGGCCTTCACCCAGCTGGCCGCCGAGGTGGGCCGTGACGAGGCGCTGCGCCGCGTGCAGGCGTTGGAGTTCCGGCCGGTGCTCACCGCGCACCCCACCGAGGCGCGGCGACGGGCGGTCTCCCAGACCATCAGCCGCATCGCGGCTCTGCTCGACGAGCGGCACACCTACGCCCCGGTCGGCACCGCACGCTCCGAGAACGAGCGTCGCCTGCTGGCCGAGATCGACGTGCTGTACCGCACCGCACCTCTGCACACGACCCGTCCGACCGTGCTCGACGAGGTCCGGTCGTCGGTCGGGGTCTTCGACCTGGTGCTGTTCGAGGCCCTGCCGAAGGTGTTCCGGCGTCTGGACGACTGGCTGCTGGGCGAGGCCGCCGGGCGGGCGACGCCCCTGGTGCGACCGTTCGTCCGGTTCGGCACCTGGATCGGGGGAGACCGGGACGGCAACCCGAACGTGACCGCCGAGGTCACCCGGCAGGCGGCGGCCCTGACCGCCGACCGCGCCCTGGCCGCGCTCGCCGCGCAGACCCAGGCGACGGCGCACCGGCTGACCCTGGCCACCGGTGACACCCCGCCGTCGGACGCCCTGCTGGCGCTGTGGAACCGGCAGCGCCGCATGTCGGCCGAGGTGGCCGAGACCGCGCAGGAACAGTCGCGCAACGAGCCGCACCGCTACGTCATGCTGTTCGTCGCCGAGCGGATCGAGGCCACCCGGCGCCGCGACGCCGACCTGGCCTACCCCGACGCCGACCGGCTGGAGGCCGACCTGGCCGTGGTGCAGGACTCGTTGGTGCAGGCCGGCGCCCCGCGTCTGGCCTACGGCAGCCTCCAGCGCCTGATCTGGCAGGTGCAGACCTTCGGCTTCCACCTGGCCGAGCTGGAGCTGCGTCAGCACTCGCAGGTGCACACGCAGGCCCTGGCAGAGATCGCCGCGAAGGGTGTGTACAGCGACGACCTGAGCCAGGGCACGCGGGAGGTGCTGGAGACGTTCCGGGCCCTGGGTGCCGTGCAGGAGCGGTACGGCCAGCGGGCGGCACGCCGCTACATCGTGTCGTTCACCCAGCGCCCCGAGCACCTGGCTGCCGTCTACGAGCTGGCCGAGCTGGTCTTCCCCGACCCTGACGACCGGCCCGTCATCGACGCCATCCCGCTGTTCGAGACGTTCGCGGACCTCGAAGGTGCCGTCGACATCCTCGAGGCGATGCTGGCCATGCCGCAGGTGCAGGCCAGGCTGGAGGCCACCGGGCGCCGTGTCGAGGTCATGCTCGGGTACTCCGACTCGTCCAAGGACGTCGGACCGGTCGCCGCCACGCTCGCCATGCACCGGGCCCAGTCGCGCATCACCGCCTGGGCCCAGCGGCACGACCTCACGCTCACCCTGTTCCACGGGCGGGGCGGGGCCCTGGGCCGTGGGGGTGGCCCCGCCAACCGTGCGGTGCTGGCCCAGCCGCCCGGGTCGGTCGACGGGCGGTTCAAGCTGACCGAGCAGGGTGAGGTCATCCTGGCCCGCTACGGCGACCCGTTCATCGCCATGCAGCACGTCGAGCAGGTCACGGCCGCCACGCTCCTGGCGTCGGCGCCGTCGGTCGAGCGTCGCATCGCCGCGGCCGACGAGCAGTTCGCCGACCTGGCCCAGGTGCTGGCCGACACCTCACGGGACCGCTTCCACGAGCTGGTGCGCTCTGAGGGGTTCGCGCCGTGGTTCGCCCAGGTGACGCCGCTGGAGGAGATCGGCCTGCTCGCCATCGGCTCACGACCGTCCAAGCGTGGGCTGTCCACCCGCACGCTGGACGACCTGCGCGCCATCCCGTGGGTGTTCTCCTGGTCCCAGGCACGCGTCAACCTGGCCGGGTGGTACGGGCTCGGCACGGCGCTGGGCACCTTCGCCCGGTCCCGGCCCGACGGCCTGGAGGTGCTCAGGCTCGCCCTGCGCGAGTGGCCGCTGTTCACGACGCTGGTCGAGAACGCCGAGATGTCCGTCGCCAAGGCGGACGAGCGGATCGCCCGACGCTACCTGGAGCTGGGTGACCGCCCCGACCTGGCCGCCCAGGTGCTCGACGAGCTGCGCCTGACCCGCGAGTGGGTGCTCCAGGTGACCGACCAGACCTGGCTGCTGGAACGTCGCCCAGAGCTGGGCCGGGCGGTGCAGCTGCGCGCACCGTACGTCGACGCGCTGTCGTTGCTCCAGGTGCGCGCGTTGCGGGCCCTGCGCACCACCGTGCCGCCGATGCCCTCGGGCGACGCGACGACCGAGCCCAGCCGGTGGCAGAACCTGCTGCTGCTCACGGTCAACGGCGTCAGCGCGGGCCTGAAGAACACCGGCTGACCGCCCTTCGCCGGTGGGCTACCTCCGCGCAGTCACCCGGTAACGGGCCAGGACGGCGCCGCTGCCGCCCGGGTGGACCTCGACCAGCTCGAGCGGTGCCGACAGGTGCCGCGGCAGCAGCGGTGCTCCACCGCCGAGCGTCAGCGGCATGACGGCGACGACGATCTCGTCGAGCAGCCCGGCGTCGAGGAACTGCCCGGCGACCTCACCGCCGCCCATGACCCAGAGGTTGCGCCCGCCGGCCGCGGCGCACATCTGGCGATGAAGCCCGGTGACGTCGCCGTCGTAGGCGTGCACCTCGTTGCCAGGCGCGGGCGGCAGGCTGCGGTGGGTGAGGACCCAGACCGGGACCCCCTCTCCGGCGATCGGCGTCGGCTCACCCTCCGGGAAGGCGTGCTCGAGCAGCCAGTCGTAGGTGGTGCGACCCATGCAGCACGCCCCGACCCCGGCGACGAACTCGGCGAGACCCGGGTCGACCCCGTCGGGCTGCCCGAGCTCCATCAACCAGTCGAGCGAGCCGTGCGCGTCGGCGATGAACCCGTCGAGCGACGCGGCGACGTAGTACTGGACGACCATGGGCCCACCCTAGGCGGCACGACCTCGCCCGGCGCCCGGCCACGTCGGTGCGCGGTGGCGACGGCCCGGACCGCGGCCTCCAGGCGGCGTCGGTGACCTTGGCGGTGGCCACCAGCCGACCTCGACGCGAGTGGTCGCTCGGTCGTCGTGCCCGAACGAAGGCTCAGCCGATGGCGTGCAGCGGGGTGGACAGCGGGGTGCCGGACATGTCACGGCGGGGGTCGACCTCGGGCAGAGGGAGCGGCTGGCCGGTGGCGCTGGTGGCCGTGGCCGGGGCGGCGCCGACCCAGGCGAGGATCAGGGCGTCCTCGCCCTTGAGGAAGCGGTGGGAACGGACACCGCCGGTGGCGCGGCCCTTGCCGGGGTAGGCGTCGAAACCGGTGACCTTGGCCGTGCCGGCCTGGGTGCCGGGCAGGGCCGACGACGAGCCCGCCACGGTGACCACCTGGGCGGGGAAGGTCGTGGAGACCGACCCGGCGAAGACGACCCGGCAGGCGGGGCCGAGCTTGATGCCGGCCATGCCACCGGCGGCCCGGCCCTGGGGACGGACCGAGGAGGCCGGGAAGTGCAGGAGGGAGGCGTCGGAGGCGAGCAGGACGACCTCGTCGTCGTCGGCCGCGTGGGCCACGCCGACGACCTCGTCGTCGCCCTTCAGCGCGATGACCTCCCAGGCGTCGCGGTTGGCCGGCACGTCGCCCGGGGACACCCGCTTGACCACACCCGCGGCGGTGCCCAGCAGCAGGGGAGAAGCGGACGGGTCGAGCGAGGCCAGGCCCACGACGTGCTCGCCCCGGTCCAGCGTGACGAGCTCGGCAGTCGGGGCGCCTCCGGACAGCGACAGCCGACCTTCGCTCGGGGGCAGCCCTGGCAGCTCGACGACCTCCAGACGGAGCAGGCGGCCACGGTTGGTCACCACGCCCACCTGGGCGCGCGTCGAGGCCAGCACCTGCCCGGCGAGCACGTCGTGACGGGTCCGGGGGCCGTTGCGGACCAGGGGGGTGCCGTCAGCGGTGCGGGCCAGCAGACCGGTGGCTGACAGCACCACACGGCACGGGGTGTCGGCGATCTCCAGGGCCACCGGCTCGCGCCCCGGGGCGGCCGACGCACCGACGACGGAACCACCGGCCGACTCCAGCAGCACGGTGCGCCGGGGCGTGCCGTAGGTGGCGGCGACGTCGGCCATGTCGTTGCTGACCTGGGTGCGCAGCAGGTGGTCGTCGGCCAGCAGCGCCTCCAGCTCGGCGATCTCACGGTCCAGCTGGT
This sequence comes from Cellulomonas sp., assembly GCA_031556715.1. Lineage (GTDB taxonomy): Bacteria > Actinomycetota > Actinomycetes > Actinomycetales > Cellulomonadaceae > Cellulomonas. The sequence continues at coordinate 281 of JAVBSR010000163.1, read as the reverse complement.
CGCGTTCCTTCTCCAGCTCCAGGCGGGAGAACCGGGTCAGCCGTCGCAGCCGCAGCTCCAGGATGTACTCGGCCTGCTTGTCCGTCAGGTCGAAGACCATCATGAGGCGGGTCTTGGCCATGTCCGCGTCGTCGGCGTCGCGGATGATCGCGATGACCTCGTCGATGTCGAGGATGGCGGTCAGCAGCCCGGTGACCAGGTGCAGGCGTTCCTTGCGGCGTTCCAGCCGGTAGGCGGCGCGCCGCCGGGTGACGGTGATCCGGTGGTCCACCCACACGGTG